>JBQNBN010000039.1:0-25335 GCA_052169915.1 Treponema sp. | reverse complement strand
AAGACCGCGCGGATCCTGACAAACTAAAACTCTGTCGGCACAACCCCATCCTCTTCTCCTTTTCCCCCCCCCTCCTCTCACTCATTCATCCCACGCTTACTCAACGCGGCGGCAGCGTCCGGAGCCGGAAATATTCATTCGGAGTTCCGGCGCGCTGCGGTATAAAACGCTGCCTGAGCCGGCAATTTCCGCCGAAAGCGTTTTTTGCGCGTTCACTTCAATGGAGCCGGAACCGGTAATGTTGCAATCCGCATTTGCAGCCGGCAATTCGAACGCCTCTATCTCGCCGGAGCCTGAAACGGAGCATTTCAAATTCTCCGCTTTTCCTCGCAAAAGAATCTCGCCCGAACCGCTGATTTCCGTAAAGACGGTCTCCGCTTCAATATCCGCAGAAATACTGCCGGATCCGGTAACGCTCAGTCTGCTTGCGGCGGCAAGCATTTTGCAGCCGGAAAGAACAATATTGCCGGAACCGGCGGCTGTAATTTCTTTTATCTCAGGCAGGGATACGGAAACCTTTCCCTTCATGGATTTTATGCGCGCGCCCTTTGCCGCGCCGACGGTCAAAACGCCGTCTTCAACGCGAACGTCGATATGATCAAACAGATTTGCGTCCGCCGTAAGTTCAAACGCGTATTCGCTGTCCTGCGAGACGGTCATCTCAGTCGGAAGCGCAAAATGAATGCGGTCAAAGCCGCGCACAGCAAAATTCCGCGTTTCTTTAACGCCGTTTCCTTTTACCGTCTTTGCAAAAGCGTTTGCAGCGCGGCCTGAAAAACCGAACGCCGCGAGCGCAAATACAAAAAGCGCCGCGCCCAACGATTTTCTTATCATTTCGCGCCGTTCAAGTCATTCATCGTGCAGATCATAAAATCCGCAATCGCGTCCCCTGCCCTGCCCTCATTCTGCCACGCTTCTTCCCGTGCGGTTTTGCGCGCGGCGGCAAGCTCTGAGCTGTCGCTTACGGAATTGATAACGTTTTTGATGTCGGAAAAATGCTCTTCCTTCAATTCAATGCCGATTTTTCTAAGCGTTTCAAACTGCCAGATGTTTTTGCCGTTGTCTTCAAGGTCGTAGGCGTCGTAGGGACGCAAATCCAAGTCCGCGTTGACGTACATGACGGGTTTGTCGCACAAAAACGCGTAGTCATAAATGATGCCGGAAAAGTCGGAAATCATAATGTCAGCTTTTTTCATCGAATAAATATTGTCGCGCTCGTAGTCCCATTCGATATTCGCCGTGTCTTTGTATTTTGCAGCAAGTTTTTCAAGCATTGCCGACTCGGACTTTTTCGACTGCGGATGGGGACGGACGATAATGCGCCAGCCGGTCGCCGCAAGCGGGTCGAGCAGTTTTTCACCGTAGCGCGAAAGGAGCGCGTCTTTTCCCCACGACGGCGAGACGAGCACCGTAAAAACGTGATTTTCCTCTTGGGGAATGGACAAAATGCGCTCTTTTAAGACGTCAAGGTAGGGACAGCCGACTGTTACCAGTTCCTTTTCGCGAATGCCGCGCATTTTTTCAAGCGCGCGGATGTCTTTTTTCTGATAGTCGCCGGACAAAAGCACCGAATCGAAAAAATCAAGACCGAACAAGCGGTACATCGTCGCGTCGCTTGCCATGTGGAGGACGTGCGCGTAATGTTTGACGTTCCGGCTCCGCTTCATCTGATAGACGTGCAGCCCCGGCGTTGTCATCAAAACGACGCCTGCGGAAATCATGTTGAGGCGCGCAAACGCCGCGTTCCCCTCGCCGATGAACTCAGGCTTTACGAATTCATACTTTTCTTCAAATGCGGGGTCGTCTTTTGCAGACGTATAATAGGTCAAAGGAATTTTACGCCGTTCAAAAGCGTCGGCAACCGGCTTAAAAACATTCCGGTACTGCTTTCCTTCAACGTAGACGACGTAATTTTTAAACGACGCGTCCTTCGCCGCATCAACGCCGCTTTTTTTGCCGGACAAAAACACTTTGAATTTCAAAAGCGCTGCCTTGCTCAAGAAAAACAGCGTCGCCGCCGCTCCGATGAGAATCGAAAAAAGCATACTGCCCGTTCCCGGGTCGATGTACAAAAACATTCCGTTCATTGTTGAATCTCCTTTTCTTCTGCGCGGCTCCAGTTGGAAGCCTTAAAAATATCGTCTTTTACCTTCCACCAATGGGAGGCAGGAATATTGAATTTATATTTGCCGTTCATGTACGGCTGATGCCGGTCGTTGACCGAAATGATAACGCCGTCTTTTTTGAGCGCGTACGTATCGAGAGGAACGGCATTCCCCGTAAACGGATTGACGGGATTTTCGACCAGTCCTTTTAAGAGGAGGCTTGGCGTGTCGGCATTCGTCATAAACGTATCGACTTCAGTCAGCACGCCCGCCGCGTTAAAGTCCTTGAACAAAAGCAAGGGGTGATAGTGCCCGCGTCCCGTATAAAACCCGCCTGAAACTTCCGCGTCGAGCGAGGCATCCGGCTCCATATCGTCTTCAGAATCGTTGCAGCCGTGGTCTGAGACGATGACAATCCGAGTGTTATCGTAAATGCCGTTTTCTTTGAGGAAGGAAAGCCACGCGCCGACCATCTTAAACGCCGCCATTTGCGTATGATAATCGATATTATCCTTAAACTTTGACGTTCCTTTATCCGTCACGGTCTTTACCGGAACATAATCCGGCGCCTGCAAAAAAAGATTTTCGTGCGTCAGTTCATTGACGCAACAGACATAAACGGAGTTATCGGTTTCGGAGACGGAAGTAAGCGGACGCAAATAATCAAGCGCGGAATAATTATCAAGAACGACTTTTACATTCGCTGTTTCAGAATCTGCGCTCAAGTACGAACCGGCATTATAAATCGTTTTACGAAGCGCAATCGGAGACAGGCGGAAAAAGCTGAAAAACAACAAATTGCGTTTTATTATCCGCTCCGTATTGTTAAGACTATTCGCCCCGTTGTGCTTGGAACTCCACAACTTTGTGTATTGCCCGATTGTTTTATATCCTTTGATTAACGGATACGGCTCCAAAAAGCTCAGATCGCAAAAATGAGCATAATTTCCCCACGAAGGATCGGTGATTGCGGCGGAAAATCCTTTTTGTTCGGTAAAAATGCGCGGCAACATTAAAAGCGATTCGTTGTGCTTTTGCACAAGCGGCAAACTTTCGCGCCGGTTCATCTCAAGCGGCGTGTATTCGTAGCCGCCGTAAATGCCCGGCGCCCCTTGCAGCGTGTGCCCGTTAAACGAAACGACATTATTATAGAAGATAAATCCATCGTATTTTTCAAAGAGCGAAGAATCTTCCTTAAAAATCTCATTTATATATTGACTTTGCGCGCGGTCGAGCATAAACAGAACGACATTTTGATGATTTTTTGAAAGGTGAAAAATCGGTTCAATGCTCATTTCCCCCCCCCCCCCCCCCCCCCCGTTTCCGCTTTTTTATACGCGGCATAGCTTTTTGAAATCGAAAACATATTTGCAATCGAAACGGAACCGAGCGCAAGTACAAAAATTGAAGATACCGACGTTAAAACTTTTGCGTTTTTCAATTTCATCAAAAACGGCATGACGGCAATCAGCGCGGCAATCGCCAAAAGATTGACGAGCGATAAAAGAGACCGCGTTTTGAAGTCGGCGGCGTACAGAAACGTAAGAGAAGCGGATACATCGCCGTAGCGGAGCATAAAAATGTATGAATCAATGAGCGCGATATACGCGGCACACGACATGGCAAGCGTAAAAACGGTCTGCACCCGTTTGCCGAACAAAAAATACACGCACGGCGCCCAAAATAAAAAAAGTCCCGCCGCCTGCAAGCCCGTATTGCCGATAAAATACAGCGGGTTTGCGTGCGATCCGATCCCGGCAAATGCCGCCGGAGACGATGCAATAAGCGACGACGGAAGAGCCGCGCCGGAAAGCAAAAAGAGCACCGCGCACGAAACGAGATACAGCGTATGACGCGCCTTTGCATTTTCAACGACTGAGCGCAGCATTCCGTCAAGGAGAGCCTGCGCCGCTTTTACAATCAGCGGCAGAAGAAGGAGAAACGCAAGTCCGAGCGCCAAAGATGCTTTAGCGGCAGCCTTTCCTTCAAAGGAAAAAAACACATACGCCGCCGCAATCGCCGCAGCTATACACGCGCACAGCCAAAAGACTTTCAGCGGATTTTTAATTTTGTAAAAAATATTTTTTACCATGCTGAACACATTGTTCATCGTCCAGTACAGCACCAGTCCCGCCGGAGACGGATACAAAATCACAAGGAAAATGAGCGCGCTCACGTATACGGGCGCTTTATCTTTGAGCGGAAACCCTTTTGTGTAAATTGCGCCTGCAACAAGATTTATGACAGTCATTGCGACGGGCAAAACGTTGACGGGAAAGGAGCCGATTGTAAAAAGCGCGTCGGAAAGTCCCATGTCGCGGATAAATAAAAAAGATGCGCCTTTGAGCGAGGGCAGGTGAGACAAAAACGCGTACGCCGCAATAAAAAACGGAATCTGAATAAAAAGTCCGAACATCGAGCGCAGCGCCATCACGGGATTGTAACGGCATTCCTTATAATACGCGCTCGTCATCATGTAGCGTTCGTCGCCTGAAAACGCCGCTTTTATCCGGTCGAGCGTCGGCTGCATGGACTTTTGCTTTTTGCGCTCCGCCTCCTGCAATTTTTCTGCGACTGCATACAGCGGCAGACACAAAAGCGTTACGCCGATACTCACGCCGACGACGGACACGCCTTGATTTTCAGAAAACTTCCCGAAAAACGAAAAAATACATTCAATCAATGTGTAAAGCGGATAAATTACCAGCGTATAAAGGAAATGAGACATAAGAACTCCAAACAATTTGAGTATATTTTATCACATTAAGCGGATTTATAAAACAGAAGCGGAAGGTTCGGATAGAGTTAAAGATAACGTATCCGCAAACGGTCCGTTTGCTGTTACGGATTTTTTGTTTTTCTGTTATTGTAACAAACGGAAGGATTGTTGAAATGAGAAAAATCTGTGCCAAGCGCCTTATGCCGGCGCTTTTGTTATTTTGTTTGAACGCGGCGTTCGCTCAAGACGCGGCGACGGAAAGACAGGACGCGCTTGAACTCACGCTTGAAGAGGCGATTTCGTCGGCGCTCGCGAACAACACGGGCATTAAAAATGCGAAATCCGCGCTTGATTTATTGAAAACAAAACATATTTTTTCGTGGAACGGCATAAGTCCGTCAATCAAATTAAACGGAAGTTACACGGACGACTTGAAAAACGAGGTTTCCGCGCTTTCGCTTTCAGGCACGGTAAACGTCGCCCTGTCCGCAAATCTGTATTCGGAGATACAGGGCGCGCGTCTCAATTACGAAAAGGGCAAATTGTCGTATGAGCAAACGCAGCGGAGCGTTGAATGCAGCGTGCGGAAGGCCTTTTACGGACTTTTGTACGAGCGCGAAAACATCGCCTTGCAAAAGCGCAACCTTGAGACGAGCGAAACGCAGTTTCGGCAAAATCAGGAAAAATTCCGCAACGGAAGCGTGTCCGAACTCGACGCGCTCTCAAGCCGCGTCAACTACGAGCAAAAAAAGCCCGCCGTTGAGCAGGCGGAACTCACTTTTGAAAACGACCTTGACGCTTTTAAGCAGCTTATCGGCATCAGGCAGGACGTAAAAGTCGACTTGAAAGGCTCTCTTAACGATGCGCTGGCGATCGGGCACGTGGAATTGCCGCAAACCGAATCCGGAAAGACTTTACCGAGCGTTGCCGACGCGGAACACAATGTAAAAATTGCAAAAAACGCCCTCCTTTCCTCTCGATTTCACGCGTATTCGCCTTCGATAAGCGGCGGCTACACCTACGGAAAGTCCAAGACTTCGGCATTCGACAAGTGGACGGAAACGAACCAGTTGAATGTCGGCGTTTCCATTCCACTTGACGGCGCGCTTCCGTGGTCACAGTCCGCAGTCGGCATTAAAAGCGCAAAGACGTCGCTTGCCGAGGCGCAGGAAAATCTTGAAAACGAAAAAACCGCCGCCGCCGTGAAAACTGCAGGTTATATAAGGAAGATAAATCAAGCGGTTTCGCAAATCGACTCGCTCAAAGCGAACGTGGAATTGGCGGATCAGTCCTACAAAATGGCGCGCGCCGCCTACGATTACGGCAGAACGGATCTTTTGAGTCTGCAAAACGCCGCCGACAAACTTTTAAGCGCGGAGGTAAGTTTGAAGTCGCAGGCGTACACGCTCATCAGCACCGTCTGCGATTTGGAGCAAACGCTCGGCGTGGAGTTCGGGACGCTCGGACGGAAGAGGGTCGGAGATAAGTAGGAATGGAGCGGGCGGCGCGGAAAGAGCGGGGCCTTCGGTGCGGGGCGGAATGAGCCGCCGAGCCTTAATCGCCGTATTTCCAGTCGAGATGAGAATGAGTTAAAAAACAAGTTTGCGCGTCCGCACAGGCTGATAGTTTTGAAAGCTGCATGACGCTGCCGGTACCGAGGTTTTTGCCGCCGATTTTCAAAAAAAACGTTTACGGTCGTTCGGGGGACTTTGTACAGGCTCGTCTGCAAAGGCGCATGACGACGGAAATATGCGAATGAATGATGAAAAATTATAAGATTGGCGGTTACGCTCCGGTCAAAAAGTTTACAATCGAATTACTTATTTTTTTGCTAAAAGATGCAGTCCCTATCTGGGGTGCGGCTGCGGTAACGGGCGTTGTGAGCGCTGTCGTTTGGCGGTTGTTGAAATTCGGCAGTTTACCGATGATGATTTTTCTGCGGGCGCGGCGCTTGCCTTTTTACTTCTCGCGTATCGGTTTATTTCAAAAAGAATGAATAGGCTGACGGCAGGGCTATACGGGACGCAGGAATTATATTGGATTGGCCGATCTTTGTATCATACCGTCGATATCAGAAGCCGCCGGTTCCGTGAAATAAAGTGCTTTAAAATTCTCGCGATATACCAAGTCAAAAAATCAATCTTTTCTTGGGAATTGGACTGCCTTTGCTGTGAAACGAGAAAACGATGTAGTCGACGGGAAAACAGAAATGACAGCCCGCAAACACTGAAAGATAGGCAGGCGAAAGACAGCGCAGTAAGAAAGGTCGTGACTATTAAGCGGCAATACGGCAACAAAAGCGCAAAGCGGATAGAGGATATATTGGCAAAACTTAAAAGATAAACGGAGCTGCTGAAGTAGAGAGGCAAGGCACTCACAACAACAGTGCAGTTAGAGACGTTTTATCTATTCTTTTGCTAATGTTACTATCCCTCAACAAACGCCATAATTGTATCAATCAAAAACAGGAGAACAAAATAATGCATTCTTTACCCTCAAAACAGAATAGAGTTGTATTACGCTCTTCTTTAAAAAACTGTTTTGCGATAGGAGACATCGGTGCTTTTTTCGGTATCTTAGGAGATGTCTTTTCTAAAATTGCAGTGATTATCGGCGTATTATTACTAAACGAACAGATGCCGAAAGACTTAGTGCTTGGCAGAATATTGCCCGGTATTGCCGTCGGGTCTATGCTCGGTTCTTTTCTTTATTTTAGAGAAGCCTATCTACTCGGTGTAAAAGAACACCGGAACGATGTTACTGCATTACCGTTCGGCGTGGGATCAACGCAAGTATTTACCTGGCTGTTTATTATTATCGTACCGGTTCATCGACAAACCGGCGATCCGTACCTTGCTTGGTCAGTTGGTTTAGCCGCTTGTTTTATTGGAAGTTTTGTTGAAATAGCAGGAGCTTTTGTTTCAAGATTTATTAAACGGTATATTCCTCAGTCTGCGCTTATTGCGAATATGGCTGCCGCCGCAGTCGTGTGGCTTTCATTTAATGGGGCGGTAAATGTATTTAACAAACCGCATATTGCAGTGCTTTCATTATTTATTGCGTTCTTAACTATTTTTTATCGTAAAAATATTATTCCGTTTATTCCGAATGCACTATTGATTTTAGCAATAGGAGCGGTCTCGTCATGGCTGACAAAAGAGACAGGCGTACAGCATATACAATATGCTGTACAAAATGCAGGGGTATATCCGCCTTCACTGTATCTATCGGATATTATAGCAGGTTTCCGGCATATTAGACCTTATCTTTCTATCATTATTCCATTACAAATCGGTAATTTTCTTACTACTATTCAAGCCGTTGAAAGCGCCGAATTAGCGCAGGATGCGTATCCGTTACGGCGCGTATTAATCATTGACGGTATTACAACGTTGGTTTCAGCCTTATTCGGTAGTCCCTTTCCGACAACAGTATACTATGGTCATTCAGGATGGAAGCGCAGCGGCGCACGGGGCGGGTACTTGCTCTTTATGCTGATTCCCTATGCGCTGTTATTTTTAGGGTTACCATTGCTGATTACCGCTATCATCCCGTTTGAAGTAATCATAGTCTTTTTAGTCGCTGTAGGACTTGCGGTTTCTATGGATGTACAAAATAATCTCAAAGTTGATTACAGCATCGCAGTAGCGGTTTCTCTCCTTCCGCTTATTGCGCAGTATATTACCTCACTTATTGATAATATTCTTCATATATTCAACAGTTCACTGCAAACAATTGACATTGGTGCATTTCAAGCAAGTGGTGTCGCAATCACCGGTTTATTGTATTTATCATACGGAGCGTTCGCATCCAGTCTGCTCTATAGTATCTGGATTATTTACGTTTTACAAAAGAATTATCTGGGCTCCGGTATCATCGCGCTTGTGCTTGCGGGACTTTCATCGATTGGGTTTATTCACCAACATACGATCTCGCTCTTTCCGCATGACAATATGAAATTTGTTTTACTATACGTGTTGCTTGCCATCATCGGTTTCATAGTGCACCGAAAGGAAAACCTACGCCTTCAAAACAGACCTATTCGGAAATTTCAGTTTCCGAACAGGGTACCTTAAAATACGATGTTCTAAATCGTGCCATTTGCGCGATTTAGAACTCGTCGACCTATTCGATAACTCCGTTATAGAATAGGTCAAATGAACGACTTTTTACACATCCGTCCCGCAAAGCCGGATGACCTGCAAACGATTACAGCGATTTTTGCGCATGCGCGGGCATTTATGAAAAAAACGGGAAATCCGAACCAATGGGAAGACGGCTATCCGTCAAAGAGTCTCATTGAACGCGATATCGCTGACGGAAATTTATATGCGGTTACGGCGGCACATGCAGTCTGCGGAGTATTCGCGCTGATTGCAGGAGATGACCCGACCTATTCGGAAATAGACGGCGCATGGCTTAACGATGAGCCGTAGTCGACGCTTCATCGCATTGCAAGCGGCGGAAAAGTACACGGCGTTTTCGAAGCGGTTTGCACGTATGCAAAAGCCGTATGCGGAAATGTGCGTATCGACACATACAAGGACAACAAAGTTATGCGCCGCCTCATCGAAAAACACGGCTTTCAGTATTGCAGCACAATCCGCATAGCGGCGCGCCCCGATTTCTCCGAACAAGACACGGAACGCCTTGCGTTTCAGTGGACGCGAGAGGACTTGCGGCGCGCCGGCGTCAGCGTAAACCATACGGCGAGCGCGGAAGATACCGCCGTACGATTAAATTAACGCTTTGTCAGAGTGAACGAAACGGGGGTGACGTTGCCCGAGGAGTCCCATATTGGGAAATTTGTTACCGCCATACTCGTTTGAGCGGAATTCATGGTACCTTCAAAATGTGCATGCGGCGCCAACGCGCTGCCGAGAGATTTGAAGAATGGAACACCATCTTTTTTGACCTTTTCCTTGTTTTCCTCAGAAAGATTATTCCAGAATTCTAATTCCTCTTCAGCAAGCCGAACTGGTACTTCAAACTCCGCTTTCAGCATTGCGTCCGTTGTTTTCTCCATCTTTGCCTTGAACCGTATGATTCTTCCTTGTGCCGCAGATTTCATGACATTTATTAAATCGTCTACCGTTGTTATGTTTTTCCAGCTGTCAAAAGTATTTATGTTAAATGATACTTTTGAGCCGAAGATTGCGTATGATGCCGTAAGTTTAGTCGAGCCAGTTGAGTTGGGAGAGGCGGATGACAGCTCAATATCCACCGTGTTTCCGGTAACGGCAAAGAACAAGTCCAGTCTTATGTCACCGTTTGTGCCGCTCCAGTTCGTATTTCCGAGCTGCAAGAGAACGCCTGCGCCGCCGGAACTTCCTCCCGAGCCGCCTCCACCAATCTGTCCGCTTCCTCCTCCAGAACCTCCGCCCCCAGTATGCCCTCCAGAGCCGGAGCCGCCGCCACCGCTACCGCCGCCCGATTGTCCTCCGCTGCCGGAATGGGAATTCCCGCCGGGAGTTGTAATCGTGCCTCCGTTGTCCTGATTGTTCTTATCTCCTCCGCTTGTCGGCAGTTTACATCCGAACAGCAATGCCGCCGCGCTCAATACGATGAGCGGGATTTTTGAAAGAGACTTAATGCAGGATTGATTGATTGATTGTTTGTTTCATGCGCGAACCCTCGCTTTTACATTTTTATACCGCAAAAGGACTTGCTAACGCTCGTTCCGCGCCGGTATATCATACCGCAAACGCCGCAATTCCTCCTGCAGCCCCCGCGCCGCAAACTGCGGCAGCCGCGAGCCAGTCCCCATTGTTTCCGTAACGGCGCACGGTGTCAAGGTTTTTTTATGGGGAATGCTTAATTCGCAATTCTTAATTAAGATTTTTTCCGCTCATTCCGAATTAAACGCTCCGTTTGCTTATTACAATGTCTCGTCTTCCCTGTTATGCCTCCGCCCCAAGACACAATTTCCCGCGCCCTTGCAGAACATAAAAGCATTTGATAGAAAGCCCTTATATGAAAAGTCCCTTCCATTCCGTTCTCTTATCCCATACCGAGTCTTCTCTTCCATGCCTCCTCCTCAAGAAAAAATTCTACGCGAGTTTGCCAAAGGCAAACTCGGGCAGGCGGTACCCCGGTAAGTCTCTAAAACTCTCATAACAACCGCCTGCCGGAACTCGGTCGGGCGGCACTCCGTTCCATCATTAAAACTTTATAGCCGTCGCCCGACCATTACCAATTCATCAGAGGCAAAATAGAATCGTATCGAGCCAGCAGGACGGAACAGCAAAGAGCGTAATGTAAAGTTGAAAATTGGTCATTCAGTAAGACGAACCGATTACTTTTGCAACCTCTGACAGGATATCAAAAGCAGCGCATTTTTACTTAAAAAAATTGCCGATGAGCAGTATCCAAAACGGACAGTACTCATCGGCATTGTCAATAGTTTTTAAAAACGCTTTATTCTATTTTTTTACAAATACGAGGTTTTTCACTTCATATTTGCCTTCGATTACGACAGGAAACTTTTCGACGGTTAATTCGAAGTTTCCCTCATTCAGCGTTCCGTCAAACGTTTCATACGGTTTGAGCGTTTTTACGATTTCCTTGTCTTTTTCGATTTCTTTTTCCAGTTCCGCTTTTTCCTCTTCGGAGATATCCGTTAAACCGTTCATCTCAAGATACTTTTCGACCGTCATCGATTCCCATATCTTTACGTACTGAGAAAGATCAAAAGACACCGTGCTGCCGCTTACAGTGTACGTTGCATCCATGTGGTTTACGCTCGCGATATTGCCGTCGTTATCGGCAAAAACAATAGTTACCGCTTCGTGTATCGACTCATCGCTTGCGCTCTCAAACCGGACGCCTTTCAGCGCCGGATCCGCTTCGCCAGTCGGCTGTACTTTTGTGTCATCGGTTGAGCCGTCGCTGAGCGCTTTAGCAAGCGGCTGTACTTTCCCGTTTTTTGAACCGTCGGTCAGCGAATGACCGCATCCCGTAACGGCTGTAGCGGCAAGCAAGAGGCTGACTCCTGCAAGCGTTACAAATAGCGCGTTTCTTTTCATTTATAAACTCCTTTGCATAAGCAGTGCGCTTACGTGAAATAAAATACGGAACGGGCGAATGCGCATTCCGGGCTTCAATTATAGCAGGCCGCAAAAATTGAAGCGCTTTGCTGATATATACATACTACCACTTACGCCGAATGTCAACAAAATGCGGATGATTTGTCAATAATATTTTACGATACCAGCCGAACGAGCAAAATATATAAGCCGTCCGCGAAGTTTAATGTTGAAGACGCACACATAAAATTCCTAATGAGGAATGCGTAAAGCGTAATGAGGAATTAAGCATTTCTCATTACGAATTAAAAATGCCTGCCGCTGTCACAGACGTATACTTCCTTGCGAGTTTTTGCAGCAGCAAAAACTCGTTGCGGATGGGAAGCTATATTAAATCTTTCAAACAATGTTCTCCCGATCCGCAAAACCCATGCGAACAAATACTCCGTTTTATCTAGCAAACGCCGTTCACCGCCGTTCGAGCCGCCCACCTACCATCGTACCATCGCAACCGGTTTGCCTATGACAAAGCGGGGCGGACTGCAAAAAACGTAATCGGTGTAAAACAACGTTTGTGCAGTCCGCACAATTCCCATTACTCTACCCCGCCACCTTCCACAGCTTTGCATAATACCCCTGCCGCACCAAAAGCTCATCGTGCCTTCCTTTTTCGACAAGCCGTCCTTTTTGGAATACGAGAATTTGATCCGCATGCTGAACGGTTTTTAAATGATGCGCGATGACCAGCACCGTTCTGTTTTTTGCAAGCTCCGTAACAGCCTCCTGTATCAGCGCCTCGTTTACCGGATCGACATTGCTGGTCATTTCATCAAGGATTAGAATCGGGGCATCTTTTAAAAATGCCCGTGCGATGGAAATCCGCTGCCGCTGTCCGCCCGATAGCAGTGCGCCGTTCTCTCCGATATGCGTTTCGTACCCGTCGGGTAGGCTCATAATAAAATCGTGGATACGCGCTTTTTTGCAGGCTTCGATAATCGCTTCCGTCGAGGCGCCTTTTTTACCGACACGGATATTTTCTTCGATGCTTGTATCGAAAAGCTGCACATTCTGCATCACAATACTGATACGGTTCAATAATTCGTCGTAGGGGATATCCCGTATGTCCGTGCCGCCTACGCTGATGCTGCCCCGCTCAACCTCGTAAAACCTGAGCAGTAAATGCGTAACAGTCGTTTTACCGCTCCCCGATTCTCCTACAAGAGCCGTCATCGTTTTTTCGCCGATCGTAAAGTTGAGACCTTCCAATTTGAAATCATCTTGCTGATACGAAAAGCCGGCATCCGTAAAGGCTATATCGTTTTGCACCGGTATGATGCCGTCAGCCTTATCTGCAATCACCGCACCGTATAATATTTTCCCCAACCGCCGATAAGAATCGCTTGCGGCAACATAGTACATATAATGCGTTTCCATCTGTGCGAACGGTTTGTAAAATTCTTTTGAAAGAACTGCGAAAATAATAAACAATTGAACCGTAAGCCGTCCGTTCAAAACAAAGACGGCGCTCAGCACAAGGAGCGCAAAATACGTGCAGTCAAGCAAAAAGCCGAACACGGAAATCTCCGCCGCCTTAAACGATGCCGCCTGCGTACTCGTTTTTCCGAAACGCTCCGTTTTTTGTGCAAGCGAGGAATCAAGCAGCGTATTGTTCGCAAAACTTTTAAGAACAGGCATGCCCCGAACGTACTCGACAAACAGATTGAGCATATCGATTTGCGCAGTATTGTTTTCTTTTTCAACTTTTTTTGCCTGCTTGAGCGAATACGCCAAAAAAGAAAGAGCCGGGATCATAGCTATCGCCATTAGGACTGTAAGCACACCGTCGGTTACGGCAAGAAATGCAAAAATCGCCGCAGCCGCTAAAAAGTCGCCGAACATACGGGACCACACATGGCCGACCACCATCGACATCGTGTCCGCATCTTTGTGCAGAATCGTGTTAATCTCACCGAGTTTTTCATCGGTATAAAATCCGAGACTGAATTGCTTCAGCTTTATAATCATCCGCTCTCTGATTTGCTGCACAATATCAAAACCCGCATTGTGTTTTTCCTTGTCCGCCGCCATATTACACAAGCCGCGTATGACAACCAGCAGCCCCAACCCCGCAAAATACGGCGCTTGTGCAGCAAGGCTCTGCCGCCCTGCAATCATCGCAAGCGTTGAAAACACAATGACAATCATCCCCGCGGACACCATCCCGTACAGGGCAAAAAACAAACTCGACGCAATAAGGCTCCGTTTCCCGCTTTTGGAAAGAAGCGCAATCATTTCTTTAAACATAATTTTCTTCCATATATTTGTATATATTTGGGCGTTCCGGCTTATTTTTGCTTACGCAAAAACAAACCGTCGGGCTTTGCGGGGTTACGCTCTCGCTCCATTCCTCGCTTTGCTCGGAACGCGCCTGCGGCGCGCCCCTCCAATCCCTAACGCATTCCCTCAATTACACCACCTGCCAGTTGTCCGCTTTGTTTTGCGCTTCGACCATATTGCGGTAAAAGACGCAACGTTTTATCAATTCCTCGTGTGTGCCCGCATCAAGGATGCAGCCCTTATCCATCACGACAATTTGGTCGGCGTTACGGATGGTGTTCAGATGATGCGCAATCGTGATAACCGTTTTGTTTTTGCGTAAATCGTCGATTGCCTCGCCGATGAGCTTTTCGTTTTCGCTGTCGACCGCCGCCATCGCTTCATCCAAAATCAAAATCGGCGCATCTTTTAAAAATGTCCGCGCAATGGAGATCCGCTGCTTTTCTCCGCCTGAAAGCCGCGCGCCCATTTCGCCGACTCTCGTATCGTACCCGTCGGGAAGCGAGGCAATAAAATCGTGACAGCGCGCCTTTTTCGCCGCGGCGATCACTTCTTGAAGGGAGGCGTGCGGTTTTCCGATCGCAATATTATCCGCAATGCTCATATCGAACAGAATGGTCTCCTGCTGCACACTCCCGATAAGCCGCGCAACCGCTTCCTCCGAATAGTCAGCGATATTTTTTCCGCCGATAAAAATGCCGCCGTCCGACGCTTCCCAAAATCCCATCAGCAGATACGCAAGCGTGCTTTTCCCCGAACCGCTTGAACCGACAATCGCAGTCGCCGTGTTTTGTTTGACGGTCATATTCGCATTGCGGATTGTAAACCCGTCTTTTTGATAGGCAAAACTCACATTTCTCAATTCAATGTCTCCCGCTTCAAGACTGTCCGCCGTTTTCGCTTGAGTGTGCGGCAGTTCGGCGCATAACACCGTACCGGCAGCTTTCAGCGCCTCGTTAAACACCGCGTAATAATGCTGCAGGACGGCGGTTTTCCCGATTGCCGCCGTAAACGCCGCGGATAACATCACCGCCAAAATAAAGCGGGGAATGCCGATGCCGCCGTTTGCAAGCAGCACGCTGCCTCCTATGATAACGGCAACCACGCCGGACTCCATAAACACATCGATCAGCGCCATCGGAACCGATACCGTGTTCATGCTTTTTTTCACCAGTCCGATATATTCGCGCGCCGTTTTCAGCGTCCGCGCGCTTATCGCCTCCTCCTTTGCAAACGCTTTAACGACCGCGATATTTTTAACGTATTCCATCAGCTCTTCGCGCATCTGCATTTCGTGCGCAAAGTACCGTTGCAGCCCCGCTTCCATCGCCCCTTTTGAAATCCTCATGACCGCAAACATAAGCGGCAGCCCGATAAGCATCGCAAACGCAAGCCTGAAATCCACTGCCAGCATTGCGGCAAAAATGATAGACGGGATCAGCACCGCAGACATAATTTCCGGCAGTCCGTGCGCAAGATAAAATTCCGCCTGCTCCACATCATGCTGCACAATATTCGAAAGCGCTCCCGTCGTGTGTTCCTTAAAAAAGCCCAAAGGCAATTTTTTCAGCCTGCCGATAATGCTCAGCCTGAGCTCCGTCAGCGTTTTGTACGCCCGCTTGTGCGAAATCCTTACGCCGAAATAATTGCACACGCCTTTCAGCGCAAACGAGGCAAACATAACCGCAAACGCACTCTTTAACCCGCTGCGCTCCCCGCCTGCAATCAGCTGCCCGATTATGTACACCACTACCGCATTCGGCAGTAAATCGAATATGATCTTGAGCGCAAGCAGCACGGCAGGCAATCCCGTTTTACCCGTTACCTGTTTTTTCAATTCCTTTTCAGTCATCCTCTCAATTTTCTCCCTATACTTTAAAACCGAATAATATTGAATATATATTCAATATTAAAATCTAAAAGAAGGAGCGGTGTACTGCCCCTGATATTTATTCTTTTTGAGGAACCGCTAAAAGCTAGCCGAACTTTTAGCGATACCCATTACAGCGATTCAACGCCGTGATAATAGCACCGGTTCATTAACGCAAGCATTTCCATTGCCCACTCGTCGTTTTTATAATGACGTGCAATTTCCAAAAGTCCTTCGACATAATTGTTCGAAAGGATGTGAAACAGCGCCGGATCATACGAGCCGTGTGCAAACTGCGCAGCCCCCTTTTCGATATGAAGCTGCAAGCGTTCAACCCATCGGTCTTTTGCACCGGCGTGTTTGGTACCGGTACTTTTATCCATCAGAATGACGAGCTTTACATGATTTTTCAAAAGCCCGTGCACATACTCCGCGCCGACCTTTTCAAAGCGTTTTGACGGCAAACCCGACTCCAGCGCTTCTTCTTTTTCAAGCGCATCCGTAAAATACTCATTCACCCCTGCAACAACCGCATCGAATAAGCCTTCCTTGTTTTTAAAGTAGGTATAAATAAGCGCCACGGGAATATCCGCCGCTTTCGCAATGTCGGCGAGTTTAGCGCTTCTGTAATCCTGTTCATAAAATATTTTTTCCGCAGCCGTCAGAATCCTGTTCTTGACTTCTTCTTTTAATACTTGCATATTTCTCCACTGATAGCAATAATAAATTTAAATTCAGTTTTAAGTCAAGCGGACAACTGTATTACCGGATTTATAAATAAAACTTCATTCCTGTTCCTTGTAATTAGTCTATAAAATACTATTTCGACAGGAGCGGCTATGCCATTCGATTTTAAGTCCTTTTGGACGACGTGGGGACAAACAAACGCGCTCTACGCGACGCTTGCGGCAGGAAGCGGCGACCGCCGCGAAAAACTTGTTTCGCTTATAGACATGGGGCGCGCTTACACAGTCGAACTGCTCCGTCCGCTCTACAAATTGGAAAGCGCGGTATTCGATGTGCTGGGACGCGATCGGGTCAAACAAATGGTTGACGCGCTTGCGCTTTTTAACATGGTTTTTGAAAAATAAATAGAGAAATGATATGCGCGGCAGTTCCTGCAAAACTTTTTATGCTTCCGTCATTCCGTCGGTGCTCGCGTTTGCACTCTCCGGCGTGTATGCCATTATTGACGGATTGTTTGTCGGGCGGAGTCTCGGCGACGGCGGTCTGGCTGCCATGACATTGGGCTATCCGGTAACGGCTTTTATTCAAGCAGTCGGAATCGACATCGGACTTGCCGGCGCGATCCGCTTTGCCATTCTCAAGGCGCAGGGAAAAACGCGAGAGGTGCGCGTATGCTGTGCGGGAAGTGCACTCCTCATACTGCTGCTCGGCGCACTGCTGACCGCGCTCCTTTTGAGTCTGCTCAATCCGATTTTGTTTTTATTCGGCGCACTGGGAACAATACGGGCATTGACCTTCCGACGATCTCCGCATTATTGCGTTCGGCGCGGTCTTTCAGCTTTTGGTGACCGGATTTGTTCCGTTTATCCGCAACATGGACGGAGCGCTATTCGCGATGGCGGCGATGATTTTCGGCTTTGCAACAAATAATTGTCTTGGATTACGTCTTTGTTTGGAGATTTGGCTGGGGAATGGCGGGAGCGGCATGGGCGACGATTATCAACCGCGCCTTTGGAGAGAGCGACAGCGCCGCCGTAAAACGCACGCTCGCCATAGCCTATATCACGGCGTTTGCCGTTACGTTTGTCTGTGCGCTCGGACTGTATGCGGCGCGCGGCTCAGTCGGCGCTTTGTTCGGCACATCGGGAGCGGCAAGTCGAGAAGTCTCAGTCTATCTTCCGCTTTTTTAGCGGCGCTGATCTTCCTTTCCTACGCGCGGATTACAACCGCCTATTTTTACGCAGTTGAAAAAGTCAAACGGTCGTATATGCTCGTGTATGCGGAACCGGTTTTGTCGCAGGCATTGCTGACCGCGCTGCCGTTTGCCTTCGATTTACGCGGCGTGTGGCTTACAGTCCCCCTTGCTCAGGTGCTCACCTGCATGATTGCAGCAGCCGGAAAGAAGACCGCTTTGTAAGAGAGAATGGCATTTAATATAGATAAAACCCGTTATGCGGACAGTCACTGAAGAATTGCTTCCTCGTCTTGTTCGGAAAGAAGAAATCGTTTATCCGTTTGAACTTATAAAACGGAAGATTAACGGCAGTCTTGCAAGTCTGTACGAATATGCAAAGAGGGGGTAGGAGAGGACTACTTGGACAAAGAAAAATCTGGGCAAACCGCCGAAGCGGTAGAGGCTGCCCTCGCTCTAAAAACGGCGATAGGAACCGCCGTCAAACCTCACTTCTCACGCCTCTGGTATAAGAAACGACTAGAAAACGAGATACTATAGACGAATATTGTAACAGCAGAAAACGCTCATTTACCAAGGAGACTAATAAAATATGTAATTTCGCAGGCGGCAAAGAACGACGCAGGCGGTTGTTACAGAATTTGAAGACAGAAGAGAGTTCCGCCTGCTTCAAGTTTGCTAATCGCAAACTCGCGGGAAAACAGGGGGTCCATTCGCCCACGTTTTGCCTAAAGGCAAAACATAAAACCAGGTTTTGCGGCAACAGTTTGTTTAACGTGCAACAGTGATGAATAGGTATGTTTTAGAAAAAAAGTCACAAGCCATCATTTGCTACGAGTTTTGCCGTTAGGCAAAATCTCGATAAGTCGGTAACTCCATACAATCTTTCAAACTCCTTTCTCCGCCGCCCGCCGTTCCCCCTCATCAATACTTAAACGCACTGCCGCCGATGAACTCACGGATTATCGAGCGTGCGGGCACTGCCGACGGGTCGATGGGCGAAAAGTTGTTGATAAAGGAGAGAAGGCGGCACGCTTCGGAATATTCTTTTTGAAGCGGCGTTACGCAGCGCAAAAGCGATTCGGCATAGATTTTGAGCACGGCAAGTTCGTAGTCGAGAGCCGTATTCAGTATAGCGTCAGCATTGTTCTGGAACGGGAAGATGTGCATTTCCTCTCCTTTGCGGACGTTATTCCACATGCCGATTGTCTCCGTCGCGCTTTTGCTGCGGAAACGTGCGTCGCGGACTATACGGCGGATAAGGCGGTTATCGCTCGTCGAAATTCTGTTGTGGTCGTCGAGGTTCAACTGAGTCAGCGCGGAAAGATAAATCTTGAACTTCAGTTCGTGCGGAATGAGCGGCGTCAATTTGTCGTTCAAGCCGTGGATTCCTTCCATTATAAGAATGTCGTTTGGAGCAAGCGTGATTTTGTTTTTGTCTTCAAAAAACGGAACGCCGTCTTTAAAGTCGTAGGAGGGAATGCAGACTTCCTTGCCCGCAAACAAATCCATGAGACTGCGGTTGAGTAAATCGATGTCAAGCGCCTCAAGACATTCGTAATCGGGTTTGCCGTCGGCGCCCAAAGGATTTCGCGAACGGCCGACGTAGTAATTGTCGAGGCTGATGACTTTGGGACGGTAGCCGATTGCCTGCAGTTCAAGCGCAAGTTTTTTTGAAGTCGTCGTTTTGCCGGAACTCGACGGTCCTGCAATCAAGACGACGCGGACGGTCTTCCGCGCCGCAATTTGGTCTGCGATGTCGGCAATGCATTTTTCCTGCAGCGTTTCTGTGATGTCGATAAACTCGTCCGCCTGCCGGCTGTTGATGAGGCGGTTGAGACTTGAAGCGGACATAACGCCGAGTTGCTTTCCCCACGCTTTGTAGCGTTTGTAGATTTCAAAAAGTTTTGGCTGGTCTTCAAACTTTGTCAGACGGTCGGGCTGGCTTGATCGCGGAAAGCGCATTAAAAATCCTTCCTTATATTGCATCAATTCAAAGACTTTCAGGATTCCGGTCGACAGTACCAGCGGCCCGAAATACATATCGCTGAAATTTCCAAGCGTGTTGATTCTGATGCTCGGGGACGAAATGTAGTTGAGTTGTTCGCGCGTTTCAGTAAGTCCCAGTTCTTCAAAAAGCGTCGCCGCTTCCGCGTAGGAAATCAATTGTGTCGAAACGGCGATGTTTTCGGCAACGAGGCGGCGCATTTCTTTTTCAAGGTCTTTGATTTCCGAAAGTTTCAGCGCCTTTCCTGAATCAAGCGTGTAGTAATAGCCGTAGTCAAGGCTGTGCCCGACGAGGAGCCGCGCGTTCGGAAAAAGCCGGTGCGCCGCCGCCGCCAAAAGCAGACACAACGAACGGCGGTAGACGCCCATTCCGTCTTTTGAACCGAGCATGACCGGCTCAAGGTGCGCGTTGTATTCAAGCGGCTTGTCAAGCGGACACAGTTCGTTGTTTACGCGGACGGCAAGAATTTTACCGCTCTCCTGTTCAAAATTGTCGAGCAGCACCGAAACCGGCGTTCCGTACGGCTCTTCGCTCGCCTTCCCCGACGAATATGTTATTTTTAAGCTCCCCTGTTCCATGATACACCTCCGTAAACTTGAGAGCGCATAAACCGCTCCGACTGGATATATTTCATTTTACATAATACGCATGGCTTGAACAATGAGGGGAGGGGGGCGCAGACGGCAGAGAACGTAGTTTGAAAGATTTGACGGAACTGCCGCCCGCCTGAGTTTTGCCGCAATGCTGCAAAACTCACGGGAAATGTAGTTTGATAAGCAGTTGCAAGAAGTATGCTCATTAGAAATGCTTAATAGCAGCCGCCGGAAAATAATGTTCAGAGGCGGCAAGCGGCGGATGGTGCAATGCGATAGATAGAGATGACTTCGGAGGTTGAGCTGCTAGCGGGAGCTGAGCCTGCGCCCGATTGCAGAGGAAAGGGCTGAAAGCCGTTGGAGCGTAAAGCGGATGGGAGACATCGGTTGCGCCCCCTATGACTTCTAACGTTTAATTCTTAAAGGGGAATTGCGGGCGGCGGAGAATGACGCGGGAAGTTGTTATGCAGTTTGACAGACTTAACGGTGCGTTGCCCGCTGCAAGTTTTTTATTAAAATTCGTAGAAAAATATTTTTTTCCTGCGGTATTTGGAGGGCGCGCTTATTACGAATTCAGAACGGCGCATTCCCAATTAAAAATACGGCGGGTGAATGTGCCGCGGCATAAAAAAGAAATGGAGGATTGACCCGTCTCAATCCTAAGACATCCTACAAAACAAAGCGCCGGAAACTCCGCGCGCCTTGCTTGCCCCATGAGTTTTGCGCCCCGCGCTGCTTTTGAACGTGATGCTCAAACAGCGCAATTCGATGAATCCGCGCTTATAAACAAACGAGAATTGACCGAATGTGAAGACGCAAACGATTCATAATCAATGCTCCATTTCCTTAATTATGAATTCCCTCATCTCCGATATCCGAGCGTCGCCTGCGGCATCCGCCGCGGTATGATGTCGGTATATTTGCTTAAAGGTAATGTGCGCGTTGTATGTCGCGCCGCACGCGTACGCTTTGCGTAAGCGATAAAATCATTCATTCGTTTGGTATTTGCATTGGACTCCCTCTGTATTTTGACGCTGCTCAAATCGACTGCATCGAAATGCATGTTACGGCAATGAAAAACCGTATTTATAATGATGGACAATAAATCTGTTTCGTATAACGAAAGCCGTCAGTCGAAAATTCGATAACGGGGGGGGGGGGGGGACGGATGTCATGTGTGTCAACTCTCCTTAAGATTCTGTATATGCTATCGTTATACGGGAATTATTGCAAATGCTTTCTAAGAAAAGAGAGGGAGCTGAACCTCATAAGAAATGAATGCCGTACGGTTTTGCACCGGCATTTGTGCGGCTGCAAACGCTTGTATATTTTGCAATTATCCATCGTAAAATGCGAATTATTGACACGTTTATTCTATTTTGATATTATATACTATCATCAAATCTGACGGGCGGTTAGCTCAGCTGGGAGAGCACCTGGTTTACACCCAGGGTGTCGGGAGTTCGATCCTCTCACCGCCCATTTTTTGTGTCTTGAATCTATCTTTTAGAGTTCCCTCAATCAGCTGGAATCCATTTCGCATATTTTAAGTCCTTCCATTCGCGTTCTGTGGAGTTTTTTTCGGAGTTTCGACTGCACTATAATCGGTTTTCTGCCCATTTGCAGCAGCTGCGCTCTGTCTCGTCACATCGATTGGGCTATGTTTCTGCCGGAAATGCAATGCGGCTCAGTTGGCAAGCCGTATCTGCTGAATGAAAAGGCGTTGAAAACTGCCCAATATAAGAAATTGCCGCAACTAAAAAAACAACGATGCGTGGAGAATGCTTACCGCGCCTCTCTCAGTGTGATCTTATTCTCTGCTGATTTACGGCAGCCGCACCGCCCCGTAACATCGTTTGGACTTCGTTCTTATTGAAAACGCAATGCGACGCAAGAATTCGTATTCGCAGAATAACGGCGTAAAACTATTAATTATAGAAGAAATTACCACAACTGAAAAAAATGCAGCGCGGCGCGGAGAATGCTAACTACCATTCCCGCCGTTTGAGTTTATTCTCTGCCCTTTTGCGGCAGTTGCGTGCTGCCCTGTAACATCACATGAGCGTTGTTTCTGCTGAAAGCGCAATGCAGTGCGAGAACTTACATTCGCTGAATGAAGAGGCATTGAAAAACGTCAAACGGGAAATTGCCGAAGCTGAAAAAAATCTAACGCCGATTGGAAAATTATTGTTACCATTCCCACCGTATGAGTTTATTCTTTGTCAGTTTGCGACAGTTGCGTGCTGCCCTGTAACATCACATGAGCGTTGTTTTTGCCGAAAGCGCAATGCAGTACGAGAACTTACATTCGCTGAATGAAAAGGCGCTGAAAACCGTCAAACGGGATAAATTGCCATAACTGAAAAAAAATGCAGCGTGGCGCGGAGAATGCTAACTACCATTCCCGCCGTGTGAGTTTATTTTCCGCCCTTTTGCGGCAGCTGCGTGCTGCCCTGTAACATCACATGAGCGTTGTTTTTACCGAAAGTACAATGCAGTGCGAGAACTTACATTCGCTGTGTGAGCTTATTCTTCGCCTGTTTGCGGCAGCTGCGCGCTGTCTCGTCACATCGATTGGGCTATGTTTCTACCGGAAATGCAATGCGGCTCAGTCGGCAAGCCGTATCTGCTGAATGAAGAGGCATTGAAAAACGTCAAACGGGAAATTGCCGAAGCTGAAAAAAATCTAACGCCGATTGGAAAATTATTGTTACCATTCCCACCGTATGAGTTTATTCTTTGTCAGTTTGCGACAGTTGCGTGCTGCCCTGTAACATCACATGAGCGTTGTTTTTGCCGAAAGTACAATGCAGCCCAATCGGTAAGCTATATTTGTTAGATGAAACGGCGTTGAAAACCATCGAACGGAAAATTGCAGCAGCTGAAAAAAATCTAACGCCGATTGGAAAATTATTGTTACCATTCCCGCCGTGTGAGTTTATTCTCCGTCAGTTTGCAGCAGCTGTGCGCCGCCTTGTAACGTCGTATGAGCGTTGTTTTTGCCGGAAACGCAATCCCGCGCGATTTTACGGCGTATATGCTTGACAACGCAATTCCGGTAAATCAAAAAACTTTCCGCAAGGCGGCAAGCTTGCCGCAGGGGAACGCAGTAAGTTGTTCTCATAAAGCAATTTGGGACAGTCGGCTTTAATTCCTTTCGGTTCTGTGTAGAGCGTACTGCCGCGGCACGAAGCAATCGAGCAAAATCGATACTTGCCGCTTGTGTTTCCAGCGGTTACCGTTCCGCCATCGTTTTGATTTTCGCCAGTTTATCGAGAATGGCGGCGGTTACGGAAAAACTTTCCGGTGTAAGAGAGGCGGCATTGTCGCCTTCCGTGTGAAAAAGCTGCCATGTTTTAGGCAGCAAGGCGGAAAGCGCTTCTTTTGTTGTGCCGGGGGCGACCGTTTTATTCGTTACGAAGGTTTGCAATGCAGGATTTTTCATCAGATTCGTCATATACTCTTCAGCTTCTTTATCAGGGAGCATCGTAACTGCGACGGCAGGAATTCCTGCGGCAAGAAAGCCCGCGTTGTCGCTGTAGCCGACGGGAAGCTGCAGGAATTTTCCTCCGGCGGCGTCTTTCAACAGCGCGGCAGTCCTCTCTTTTAATTCCGTAAAACGTCTTTTAAGCGCTGACGGCGCCGCGTTCGGTATGGTTCCGCTTCCCATAACGGGCACCGAACCGCGCCCCATGCAGTCGAAAACATAGACTTCTTCGTTTGTGATGCCGAGCCGCCGAAAAAGCGACGCCAGCGCAAAGGCGCCTTGACTTGAAACGCCGTCATGAGCGTCGGTGAGCTCTTCGCCGTCGGTGAAAATCATCCGTATATTGTGCTGCCCTTTAAAGTTCATCAAGCGTTCGGCAAAATCCATGAGAGCAAAAACCGATGAACTGTTGTCGTTCGCTCCGGGACTGCCTGTAAAACGGTCGTAATGCGCGATAACCGTCTTAATTGCGAAGAGCGGATTGTACATTTCCTGCGGGAATACCACGTAGATGTGCTCTTTGCCGTCAATCGGCATGACGACTGCTTTGATGCCGCGCCGTTCAAGCGATTCGACGATAAAGTCGCGCCGGTTGCAATCAGAAGAGGTAAAAATGCGGAATGCTGCGGATTCGTTTATAGGTTTCATGTACGTTTACGGGGCGGATATTAACATCATAGACAGGGGCTTGCAAGCAGGGGGAATTTGTAATACTGCGGGCGGTTGCTATGCGGTTTGACAGACTTAACGGTGAGCCGCCCGCTGCAAGTTTGCTTCGCAAACTTGCGTGAAACGGCCGGATTTTTAATCGAAAATAAAAATGTTGCATTGTTTTTTAACATGCTATATCATAATGTTATGAATACGACATTAAAAAAAGTTCCATCCGGCGGAAACGAACGTCGATTTTTGCGCGCGAATACAGAATACAGAATGTCCCCTTTCTCTCTTTTTTTACCGAGAACAAAGGACTTATAAACCGGCGGCGTTTTCCGCAATGCGCCGCGTCATACCGGCATTTATCGCCGCAGCCCCAAAATAATTCACCATTACGCATTAATTCTTCCCCTTAAACCGGCTAACCTGCTGCAATTCCACGTAAAATAACAAATTACATACACCAAAACTATACACGAAAAACAGCCTTTACAAAAACTGTAGTAAAGATTGTAGAAAAAACGAGTGGTGTTAGTTTCGGCGTTCATTGCTAACCCCATTCGTAAGAACGGGTATAGCCCCTGCAAAAGAAAGAACGCGACTTTTGCAGGGGCTTCTTTTTTGCCTTGCGGGGCGAATGGGGGAAACAATGACA
>JBQNBN010000038.1:0-25385 GCA_052169915.1 Treponema sp. | reverse complement strand
ACTCAAATGGGGCTTATATAATAGAAGAAACCGGAGGACGAATGAAAACGCCGCTCTCCGCTACCCGCAGGTTCTTCACAAAACAGACTTTATCGCAAGGTTTGCGATGAGCAAAATCTCGTGCAGGCGGCACCCCCGTTTTCCCTCAAGTTTGCGATTAGCAAACTTGCAGCAGGCGGTACTTCGTTCCATCTTTCAAACTCCGTTCTCTGCCGCCTGCGTCGCCTGCGAAATTACATACTCTCCGCCGTCTGAACGGAAACGCCCGTGTCGACTTCCTGCGGGCTTACGGGATCTCCTTTTAAGGACTTCACCGCGCTTTTTACGCCTTCGTAGCCCATGACGGCCGGATTTTGCACCATCGTTGCATGAAGCGCGCCTTTTTTGATAAGGTTTTTAATCATGTCCGAATTGTCAAAGCCAACGCCTACGACCTTGCCGCCGGATTCCGCAACCGCGTTTCCGATGCCGACAGTCGAGCCCTCGTTCGCGCCGAAAATGCCGACGCAGCCTTGCGTAATAAAGTTCGCCGCAGCGTCTTTTGAGCGCGCAGCGTCCCCGTCGCAATACTGCGTTACCAAAACCGTATAATCGCTGCCTTCAAAAGCGGAGCGGAAGCCCTCTTCGCGCGCAACGGTGGACGCAGTCGCCGCATTCACGGAAATAACGCCGATTGCTCCCGACATAACGCCCTTTTTTTTAAGCGCGCTCATCATCGTTTCGCCGGCAGTCTTTCCCGCGCTCCTGTTGTCGGTGGAAAGCGTCTGCACGGCAGGAAAATCCGCTGGACTGTCAACATAAATGATTTTTATTCCCTTCCCTGCAGCCTCTTTTACGGCGGACGTGATGGCAGTCGGCCCGTTTGCCGCAAGCAAAATCGCATCCGCCCCCGCGGCAACCGCATTGTTGATACATTCAATCTGCTTGCTGTCGTCCTTAATATCCGGCGCAAGCCAGCGGTAATTGACGCCTCCCTCTTCCTTTGCCGCCTTTTTTGCGCCCTCGTTGACGCGCATCCAATACTGATCCATTTGATCCATCGTAATCAAATAGACGTTCTTCATCTTTGCCTTCGCCTTTTTCGACGGTTTTGCGCACACGACAGAAACGGACAGCGCTAACGCCGTCAAACCAAATACCAATTTTTTCATTTTCGCCTCCTGCAAAAATCTTTTTCCCTCTTCGACTTTTCAAGCCCTTTCATGCCGACTGGAAAAGCCCAGCCGAACAGATTTAACTCCCCTCTCGATTCCCCATATTAAACCAGAGCGATAACGAAGTTATCGAACAGATCTGTTTCTTACGAACATCGAACGGAGCCTGTCGAGATTAACGCCGATTCCGCCGCGGATAAGCAGATCGAGCAAGACCGACGTTACAACGATGATTCCGATTGCAATATTTCTGATGGCAACCGGCGCGCCTGCAAACTGCAAACCGTTTGCGAGCACCGACCAGATTGACGCGCTGATAACCGTCCCGAAGAGCAGTCCCTGCCCGCCGAGCGGAGAGACGCCGCCGATAACGGACGCCGCGACCGCGTACAGTTCGTACATATTGCCGCTGTCCATACTGCCCATTCCGCTTTGCGCAGAGTTTATAAAGCCGACGACGCACGCCGTAAACGCTGAAACCGTATACGCTTTTACCGTCGTCGTAATGATATTGACGCCAGAAAGACGCGCCGCGTCAATGTTGGAGCCGATTGCGTAAATATGCCTGCCGGTTTTCGTTTTCATCAGATAAAAGTTGAACGCGAGCCATAAAAACGCGGCGATAAACACTGTATTAAATACGCCGAATGTCTTTCCGTAATAAAAAAAGTTCCTGAAACCTTCCGCAGAATCTCCGATAAAGTCCGTGTTGTAGTTGCCGTTGACGATTTGAGCGACGCCGCGCGCAATCGTCATGGTGCCGAGCGTCGCGATAAACGAGGGCAGTCTGCAAAACGAAACGAGCACGCCGTTGAACGCGCCGATAACAAGACAGCACGCAAGCGTAATGAGCGATGCCGCCCACGGATTGACGCCCTTTGTCATCAGCGTCGCGCTTATCATACAACTCATACCGACAATCGAGCCGATTGAAAGGTCGATATTGCCCGTAATGAGCACGTAAGACTGCCCGATTCCGATAAGCACGATCGGCGCAATCTGCCTGAGTAAGTTTGCAACATTCTGACTGCTTAAAAACTGCGGATTTACGATTCCGAACACGGCATACAGGACAATTAAACCGGCAGTTACCGTCAACGCCTGCCCCATTCCGCGCACGGAAACCAATTTTTTTAACGGATTATTTTTCACCAATCCCGCCATTTAACACACCTCCATCGTTCTCGTCGTCTTATCTTCAAAACGCGTCGCGTAATACATAATTTTTTCCTGCGTCGCGTCCTTCGCCAAAAGTTCGCCCGTTATCCGCCCGTCGCACATCACAAGAATCCTATCCGCAATGCCGAGCACTTCCGGCAGTTCGCTCGAAATAAAAATAACGCCTTTGCCTTCGAACTTGAGTTTATTCATAAGATTGTAGATTTCAATCTTTGCCTTCACATCGATTCCGCGCGTCGGCTCATCGAAAATAATGACTTTGTTTTCCCGCGCAAACCACTTTGCCGCAACCAGTTTTTGCTGATTGCCCCCGGAAAGCGAATCCGCGTTGACGTCTCCGTCTGCAAGTTTAATCGCAAGATTTTCTACCGCCGCGTTCAGCAGCGCGCTTTCCTTCTTGCCGCTTATCCAGCCGAGCCTGTTGCACACTTTATCAAGGTTCGGAAGACACAGATTGTCTTTTACCGAAAGTTTTGTGCACAGTCCGTCCTTTTTGCGGTCTTCAGGCGCAAGGGCAAGTCCGTATTTTATCGCGTCGCGCGGACTTTTGATTTTGACTTCCTTCCCGTCAATTTCAATCGCGCCGCTGCACTTTCGCCTAATGCCGAAAATCGCGCGCGCCGTTTCCGTTCGTCCCGAGCCCGTAAGCCCCGCAATGCCGAGGATTTCGCCCTTGTACGCGTCAAATGAAATGTTCCGCACGTCCTTACCGGCGTTGAGCCGCTTGACTGAAAAAACTTTTTCTCCGCGCGCCATCGTTACGTGCGGAAACTGCTCGTTGATTTCTTTTCCGACCATGTTTTTGATGATTTCTTCCATAAAAATATCGCGGAACGCGCATTCAACAACGAATTTACCGTTCCGAAGAATCGTTACGCGGTCGGCAATGCGGTTCAATTCCTCCAGCCGGTGAGAAATATAAATAATGCCGACGCCGCGGCTTTTAAGGTTCCGGATTGTCTCAAACAACTTTTCAGTCGCCTTGTCCGCAAGCGCGGAAGTCGGCTCGTCCATAATCAATATGCGCGAGTTCGTCTGCACGGCTTTTGCAATTTCAACCATCTGCTGTTTGGACACCGTCAAATCGCCGACAACCGTATCCGGCTCAATTCCTTCAATTTTAAGCGACTTGAGGACTTTTTCCGTCAGTTCGTTCATGCGACGGTCGTTTAAAAGACTGCCGCTGCACACTTCGCGCCCCAAAAATATGTTTTCGGCAACCGTAAGGTGACTGCACATATTCAATTCCTGATGAATGATTGCGATGCCGAGTTCCTGCGCCCTTTTTGGCGAAAAAGAGCCGTCGATGTCTTTGCCGAACAAGCGCATAACGCCGCCGTCGCGCGGCAAAATTCCTGCAAGCACTTTCATCAAGGTCGACTTTCCAGCCCCGTTTTCACCAAGCAGCGCCATCACTTCCCCGCGCCTGAGACTGAGCGACACGTTGTCAAGCGCCTTTATGCCGTAAAACGACTTGCAGATATTTTTCATTTCTATAATTTTTTCATCATCCATCCAAACTCCTCCCGGCGCGCTCCGGCGCCGTTCTTAAAAATGAAAAGAGACTTTTCCGTCTCATTACCCCGTTTTTTCGTCCGCTTCCCGTTTCACATTCGCAAAACGCGGAACGGGAAATCCGTTTTTTCTTCCGAATTTCCCGCTTTACACAGTATAAAAACTATAACGCGCTTTGGAAAGAGTGCGCGGCAGGCGGGGGAAATTAGTTTTACAGATTCAGCGGAGTTCCCGCCTGCTGCAAGTTTTCCTGCGGAAAACTTGAGGTAAAACGGATTTTAGTATTGAGGTGTACGGGTAAACTGCTTCACAATTACAAATTACGAATCTCTTATCCCCCCATCCGTAACATTGCACAAACGCTCTCTCTATGGTAAGGTTTTCAGCAGCGACAAGCTAAAAATCAACTCTATTACAGGGAATCAAAATGTTTTCAACAATCAATTCAATTCTTGAAGCCGTAGACGGCTTTGTGTGGGGCGTTCCGCTCATCGTTTTAATCCTTGCGACGGGAATTTTTCTGACGGTTATTTTGCGCGGCGTGCAGTTTTCGCAGTTGAAGTTCGCGCTCAAGTCGATTTTCCGGAAGTCGGAACACGGCGACGGCGGCGAGCTTTCAAGTTTTAAGGCCCTGTGCACAGCGCTTTCGGCGACAATCGGCACGGGTAATATCGTCGGCGTCGCGACTGCAATCGCATTGGGCGGGCCGGGCGCGCTTTTTTGGATGTGGCTTGCAGCCTTGTTCGGCATGGCGACAAAATACGCAGAATCTATGCTTGCTGTGCATTTTCGGGAAGAAAAAGAAGACGGCCACATCTTAGGCGGCCCCTTTTACACGTGCGAAAAAGGCGTGGGCGCAAAATTCCCTCTGTTCGGAAAACTTTTGGCAGTCCTTTTTGCAATCTTCGGCACGATGGTCGGCTTGTTCGGCATCGGCACCTTCTCGCAAGTCAACTCAATTTCGTCGGCAATCGAAACCTTCTCTCAAACCGTCGCGGCAGAAGGACTGAAAACCGTCGCAGTGCCCGGCGTCGGCTCCTATTCGCTCGTGGTTGTCGTCGCCTCATTCGTTCTTGCGATTTTAGTCGCGCTCGTCATCATCGGCGGACTCAAGCGCATTTCAAGCGTCGCAGGCGTCATCGTTCCGTTCATGGCGATTGTATACGTCGCGCTCGGACTTTTTGCAATCGCCTGCAACCTTTCAAAAGTGTCGGAAGCCTTTGAACAGATTTTTCAAAACGCGTTCGGATTTAAAGCGGCATTCGGCGGAGCGGTCGGCGCGATGATTGTCGCAATGCAAAAAGGAATTGCGCGCGGCATATTCTCGAACGAAGCGGGACTCGGCTCCGCCCCGATTGCAGCGTCCGCGGCAAAAGTTGACCACGCCGTTCAGCAGGGCATTATCTCAATGACGGGAACGTTTTTCGACACGCTCGTCATCTGTTCGATTACGGGACTGGTCATCGTCATCGCGGGAACGTGGAAGCCTGAAGCAGGCTACGCGGGATTCGGCATCACAAACGCCGCATTCCAAACGCTTCTTCCGCGCATTCCGCCGTATTTTATTTCGTTTACGCTCATGCTCTGCCTCGTGCTCTTTGCGTTCACGACGATACTCGGATGGGACTATTATTCGGAACGCTGCATCGAATACCTTTCAAACGGCAATATGACGCCCGTCAAAATCTACCGCTGGCTTTACATCGCGGCGGTTTTTGCCGGTCCGTACATGACAATTTCCGCCGTTTGGACAATCGCGGACATTGTAAACGGACTCATGGCAATCCCGAACATCATCTCGCTGCTGCTTCTTTCGGGACTGACCGTAAAACTCACCGACGACTTTTTCAAAGGCCATCGGATTTACACAATCGGCTACGACTTTTCAGACCGTCCGGTAAACGAAGACGACTAAAGCGTGCTGCGAGGGAAAAGCCGCGTGACTACGTATCTGCGAGATTATCCATACTCCTTTTGAGTGTGGATAATCCCGTGCGGGCAGCAACTTCATTCTTTTGTCCGAATCCCGTCCTTTCGGCCCTGCGATATTGCGACTTATCCGCATATCCCGTATTTTCCGAGTTTGCCTGCAGCAAACTCGATAGGGCGGCAACTCCGCTGTATCATTCAAATTCCGTTCTCTGCCGCCCGAACCGCCCTGGCCCGCCCCTTAACGTACCTTAAAAAACAGTCCCACCAGAGCGACGGTAATCAGCATTTGCATGATAAAGAACTTCAAGAGGACTTGCGTTGCCGACCAGCCGCGGTTTTTTCTCATGTGGTCGTGGAGAGGAAAGCGGACGTTCGCAAAGATTTTGATTTTGCAAAAGCGCAGCAAGGAGATTTTCAAAAGTCCCATGCCGCCGTTTAAAAAGATGATTGATGCAGTCGCAATAATCATGAGCGGGTTGCCGGAGATAAGAACGCCCGCTCCTATCGCAAAGCCGAGCGCGCGGCTGCCGGCGTCCCCCATCAGCACGCTGCTCGGGAATGCGTTGTGCCAGAGATAGCCCATCAAAACGCCTGAAAGCGTAAACGCCATAAGCGCCCATTTTGCGCCTTCTGCGATATGCGGCACCAAAAGGTAGGCGGCGATGTCTTTGTGTCCCAATATAAAGTAAAAAACGATTCCCATCGTAAGGAGGGCAAGAAGGACGAGAATGCCTGAAAGTCCGTCAACTCCGTCCGTGCAGTTCGTCGTGTTGATTGAAGCCCACAGCAAAACAGTGCCGACTGCGATATAGACGGCGGCATTAACGTAAACGGGGTGCGTGATAAACGGAAACCAAAAAAACGCTTTTCCGTCGGTATTTTTGCTCCCGTAATACAGCAGGACGGCGGCGGCAAGGCTTAACACGAAGTCGAGCGCGCCTTTGCGGTATTCCCCCCAACTGACCGTGCTCCGGTCGTCCAAAAATCCTGTCAGCATGGTAAGCCACGTAAGGACTAAAACGCCCGCTTGGACAGTCCCCATGGGAATAAAAACGATGCAAAGCAGCGCGTACATCGTTACGAACACCGCGCCGGCTCCGGTCGGTTTGCCTTTGGCGGCTTCCGCGCTCAGCGTAAATTCCCTTCCTCTGTCATGGGGAAGCGCGTCGTAGAAGAAAGGAAGGAACTTTCTCGTCAAAAAAAATCCCGAATAAAGCGAAAGTGCGATGAGCACCGTGTATGACTGTAAAAGCCGAGCCGGGCCGAAAAAGTTTTGTAAGTACGATCCAAGATAAAAAAGCATAAAGTCCTCGCTGCAAACAGGAATCGCAATCCGGCGCGTCTCCGGAGCGCATTCCGTAAAAATTAAAATGCAAGATGCCGAATTCCCGTAAAAATCATCGAGATGCCGTTTTCATTGCAAAAATCGATAAACTCTCCGTCGGTTTTGTGCCCTCCGGTTTGAATCACCGCTTTTATTCCGAACTCCGCGATTTTTTTTATGCGCTCGTCGAACGGCAGGGCGGAATCGCTTGCCAGAATTTCTGCGCGCGCGCGGGAAGGCATTGTCTCTGTCTGCATGGTTTCACGCGCGTTTTCCAAAGCGGCAAGAACCGCGCGGATTTTATTCGTGTGGCCGGAGGCAATGCCGACTGCCGCGTCGTCGTTTATCACGATTGCGCAGTCGGATTTTGCAGGCATCGCAATCATCATGCCGAACGCCATTGCGTCGATAAGCGGCTGAGAAGGGCGCGTCGCCGTAACGATTCGCCATTTGGTAAAAAGCTCCGTGTCCGGCGTTTGAACCAAAAGCCCGTCGTCAAAAGAAAAAGATTCGTTGAGTCCGCTTAAAAGTCGGTTTGCGGCAACCAGCCGTAAATCCTTGTGTTCGGAAAAGACGCGCATGGCGTCCTTCGTAAAGTCCGGCGCGACGATAGCCCTGATGTTTGTCTTCACGATTTCCTGCGCCGCCTCCGCGTCGATAACTGCGCTGCAGCCTAAAACCGCTTCTTCAAAGTCCCCTGGCGAACAGTTGAGCGTCTTTTTGTAGGATTCGCACACGTTTGACCCCAGCGAAGCGCCGATGGGGTTGCGGCTTTTAATTCCGACTGTAAATACGGAGCCTGCCGCCGGCGTAAACTGCGTTGCAAACGTATAATTTGCCGCGTCCGTCGTTTCGACTGTAAAAGGATTTTTAACGGTTTTGGTAAAAATGCTGACGCACTGCCACGCGACGTACACATTGCGGATAATACCGAAAGTCAATTCCTTTCCCTGTAGTTTTTTAAAGTTTTTTACAAAACCGCTTCCGCCGCACAGCGTATAAAAACACGCTTTTTGGTGCGGGTTCATGCCGTGTCGCACGATGTATTGTTTTTCATAGGCGGGAAGATAATAGTTTGGAAAGTACGCGCTGTTCGATTCCCGCAATATGGAATCGGAGACGGCGGCGTCGTGAGCGGCGGTCATGTTTAGGGCTTTGCCTGCAAGGTAAAGCCGGAATGAGTCCTGCACGTCGCCCGTTTTCAGCTGAATGACGGCTTCTTTATAGTCAGCGGGGTCAGTGAGAATAAGCACGTTTTGATAATTGTTCGCCGCGCTTCGTATAATCGATACGGTGCGGAGATCTATGCAGTTTTTACCGTCAAAAAAATCTTTTGCGGTTCGGTATTCCGGCAGAATGTTGACGCAGACAAGAGACGGCGAATTTCCGTCGGAGCCGTTCCGCGCTTCCTGTCCGCTTTGCAAAATCCTGAGCAGGAGACTTGAGGCGTAGTCGTATGCGCTCGTTCCGGCGGCAAGACTTTGTTCCGGCGTAAAGGGAATTTTATTGTGCTTGAGCGCTTCCGCAGCAGCTCCGGCGGCAAGCAGCTGCCAGCCGTCACTGAAAAGGTATTCGGCAATGTACGGAAGATTTTTTGTGTCTTGAGTAAATAGCAAGGCGCATTTTTTCATGGGCGCATAATAGCAGAAATTGAAAGGGAAAGTCAGTATTAATTTGGAAGGGCTTGCGGCAACAGAGACCGAGGTTTGAAAAATACAGTGGTGCGCCGCCCGCACAAGTTTTACCTGTAGGCAAAACTTGCGGCAAACGTGGTTAGGGGGGGATTATCGAGAAGTCGTTTTTCAGGGATGGGGGAAATAGTTATGGCGCCGCTTTATTATGCAAACACATTTTTTACGTAGAAGCCCCTTCACTAAAAACACCTTTTCCTGCGAGTTTTTGTCAACAAAACTCGCGCGGGCGGCGCACCGTTATATCTATAAAACTCCATCCTCCGCCGCCCGCCGTCGTCCTTATAGCATTTTCTCCCTTGTTGTGGCATACTTGCGCCATGTCAGAATTATTAGCTCCTGCGGGAAATATTGAGTCGCTTGACGCGGCGATAGGCGAAGGCGCGGACGCGGTTTATTTGGGATTAAAAAGTTTTAACGCGCGTATGCGGACGGCGAATTTTGCGTGGAATCAGTTTGAAGCCGCCGTTTCCGCCGTCCACCGGCAGGGAAAAAAGATTTACGTTACCGTCAACACGGTGTGCGAAGAAAGCGAAACCGAGCGGCTCTACCGCTTTTTATCTTACCTCAACAAAGTAAAGCCTGACGCTCTTATCGTGCAGGACTTTGCAGTCATTAGAATGTGTCAGGAGTTTTTTCCCGACATGGAACTGCACGCCTCAACGCAGATGAATATCGAAAGCGCGGCGGCGGCAAACATTCTTGCAAAGGACGGAATTAAGCGCGTCGTCCTTGCTCGCGAACTCGGACTTGATGAAATCCGCGCGATAAAGGCTGAAGCGAAGACCGAACTTGAAATGTTCGTGCACGGCGCAATCTGCGTAAGCGAGTCGGGGCTGTGTCTTTTTTCAAGTTATCTCGGCGGAAAGTCCGCAAACCGCGGAATGTGCACGCAGGCGTGCCGCCGCTTTTACACGGCGGAGTACCCCGAAGGCGCAAAGCAGGGCTATTATTTTTCCCCGTGCGACTTGCAGCTCATCGACCACATTCCCGACTTAATGGAAGCCGGCATCGATTCTTTTAAAGTCGAAGGGCGAATGAAGAGCGCCGAGTATGTCGGAAGCGTCGTCGCCGCCTACCGCTACGTTATGGATCACTGGAAAGAGGACAAAAAAGGCGCGATCGCCGCCGGAAAGCGGATGCTTGCCTCAGACTTTGCGCGGAGCAAAACCGACTACTGGTACGGATTTAAAGACTTGAACGACGGCGTTGCAAATGCGGGCGAAAAGATTTTAAATCCCGATCAAGCAGGCGGAACGGGAATATACCTCGGCAAAGTGGGCGCAGTCAAAAAAGCGCCTGCATCGCTCAATGCGGCGGCACGGGAAAACGCCGTGAACGGAGACGGAGCTGGCGACAAGGAAGTGCAGCTTGCCCTTTTAAGCGGCGGCAGTTACGATCCCGACCCCGGCGACTCCATTCGACTGCACAAAAAAGACGACTCAGGACGCGTCAGCCACAAAATACGCTCCGTTGAAATCGACGGCAAAGGGCGCCGGTGGCTCGACATTCCTTCATCGTGCAGCGTCGGCGACGACGTGTATCTTTTGCAGATAAAATCCATGTCCAAACGCTATCAGCGCGTCTTACCGAACGACTTAGCGCCGTTTCGGAAGCAGCCGCTCGACGAAAAACTGCCCTTTTTGGACTTAACGCCGGTGCAAAAAGGCGAATTGAACTTTCTTCCCGAAGGCTTGTACGTGCAAGTCTCCTCGATTACCGACGCGTTTCAAGCGCAGGCGTTTCATCCCGTCCGTCTCATCATCGAATACAATTCCGAAACGAAAAACGCGCTCTTGAACGGAAAAACGGTTCTTCCGCTTTCAAAAAAAGCCGCCGTCATTTCGCTCGACCCGTTTTGCTCGCCGGAACAGGAAAAAACGCTGCAATCAGAACTGGCGCGTCTTGCTGCAGACGGATTTTTAACATTCGTCGTCAACAACGTTGCGCACATCGGCATACTGCGCCGCATTCAAAGTGAAACCGGCGCGCGCATCAACATGATTGCCGGCTCCTACTTGTACACGTTCAACCGCTGGGCGGCGTCGTGGCTTGAAAACCAAAATATCGGCGCGTTCGTCATGCCGTATGAAAACTCAAAGCGCAACTTAGAGTCGACTTTTGACGCTCCGGTGCGGCAGCGCGTTATCATTCCGGTTTTCGCTTACCCCGCGCTGTTCCGAATCCGCTTTCAACTGCCGGAAGACTACGGTTTTTCATCCATAAGCGACAAGGAAAACGAGGAATTTAAAGTCGTTTCTTCCGCCGACGGCTCGTTTGTGCTGCCGGAAATGCCATTTTCGTTGCTGGATAAAACCGACAGTCTTGCGCAGGCGGGCTTTAAACGGCTTTTACTCGATTTTTCACGGATTAAGATTTCCAAAAATCAAGTAAAGTCCGTAACGGCGTCCATGCTCAAAAAACAGCCGCTTGCCGACATCTCCCGCTTCAACTGGAAAGACGGTTTTTATTCCGCGCGCCAAATTGAAGAACTGAAAGCGGGAAACGAACGCGCCAAAGCCGAACGCATCGCGCAAAAGAGCGCAGGCAGATCGTCAGCCCCGCGCGCAAACCCCCGCGCCGCCTCCAACGCCAAGCGGAGAAGCAGACGCGGCTGACGGGTGAATGCGGAGACTACTGCACGTGGAGCGCGCACGGGAGACGAGTTCGGTGGAGCGGCAGAAAACTTATTTTCGCGCACGGGAACGGTGTTCCGGGTGCGGGAAACTCGTTATTCGACTGCGTACAACCTCATCTCTCGCCGTAAATCGCGCTTGGGCAACAAGGACGATTAAGTTGGGGCGTGCGTACGGACAAACGCATTTTGTACAGTTTCATTTGTGGCAGATATTTTTCCAGCGTCCGCAAATATAGTTTTTCCCTCTCGGCAAACATTTTTTGTGCTCCTTTTCACGCTCACTCACGCGCCCCGTTACGCCCGCGCGCCGCGTACAGCGGCAAACGCAGAAACAAACGCGGCGAACGGATAAATGCGGAGACTGCAGCACGCGGAGCGCGCACGGGAGACGAGTTCGAGGAAACGGCAACAAACTTATCTTCACGCACGTGAACGGTGTTCTGTGCTGCAACTACCGCTCCTCCCCGCAGCCCCGTTTCTCGCCGCGCATCCTCCGCTGCACGCAAACGCAGTTTTCTCCTGCGCGGTAGACATATTTTTCCCGCGATGGCAGTAAACATATCCGCTGTAAGGAAAAATCGCGCGCCGCGTACAGCGGCAAACGCAGAAACAAACGCGACGAACGGATAAATGCGGAGACTGCAGCACGCGGAGCGCGCACGGGAGACGAGTTCGAGAAAGCGGCAGCAAACTTATCTCCGCGCACGCGAACGGTGTTCCGTATGCGGAAAACTCCGATCCTGCCTGTAACCCCGTTTCTCGCCGTGAGTTTTTCGCCGTACGCAAACGCAGTTTGCTCCTGCGCGGTAGACATATTTTTCCCGCGATGGCAGTAAACATATCCGCTGTAGGGAAAAACCGCGCGCCGCCTCCGGCGCCAAGCGAAGAAGCAAACTCGGCTGACGGGTGGATGTGGAGACTGCAGCACGCAAAGCGCGCATGGGAGACGAGTTCGAGAAAGCGGCAGCAAACTCATTTTCCCGCACGCGAACGGTGTTCAGGGTGCGGGAAACTCCACTCCTGCCTGCAGCCCCGTTTCTCGCCGCGCATCCTCCGCTGCACGCAAACGCAGTTTCTCCATCGCAGGTAAATGTCTTTTCCCACGTCGGCATCAATATATCCGCCGCAGGGAAAACTGCATTACGGCGACGGTGCGTAATCCCCCGCGCCCATCTCCCTTTTAAAACACAAGCGCATCCTCATCGGAAAGGACGTTTTCAAGGCTTACGTCCTGCCCTGCGGAAGCGCGCGTCGCTTCGGCAATCGCCTGCAGGTCTTCAGTCGGCTCTTGTTTTACGACGCGTTTTTTAAATTCGATGTGTTCGGCAATGATTGCAACGCGGCTTGTGTTGTGCCCGTCCGCCTTTGTCCAGCGGTCTTGCTTCAGACGCCCGACAATCCGTAAGCCGCGCCCTTTATCGCACTTTTTGCTGCACACCTCAGCCATTTTCCCGAAGGTTTCCACATCGAAAAACGATACTTCGTTTACGCCGTCGCCTTTTGCGTTGCGGTAAAAACGATTGACGGCAAGGGGAATCGTGCAGACTTTAAATCCTCTTTTCGGCTCTTTGAGTTCAGGGCTTCGTACGACGTTTCCTTCGATAATTAAAGAATTCAATTGGTTCATATATACCTCTCGTTATATCTTGCTTTACCGGCGCCGGTAAAAAAGCAACGGCTTCATACGAAGCCGTTACAATGTATATAGAGGTTTTGTTGCAAAAAAGGCAAAGTCGAATGAAAATTTATCGATTGCTTACGAGGCGCAGAATATAAAGTTGAACGTACATAAAGAGCGCGTCGCCGCCGTTGATTTTCAGCATATTCGGCGTTTTGCAAAGCGTGTCCGCAAGACTTTGGACGCGTTCGGGCGTAAACGTCGCCGCTGAAATCGTATTGACGACTTTCCGCATATAATCGCGTATGAGGGAGTTTACGTCTTCGGTAAGCCGGTGGTGCCCTTCTTTGGTGAGCATTTTATTCCACTGTTTGAGATACGAATCAAGTTCACGGTCTATCGTTGACCCCGGCGGGACGAGCGACTTGCTTATCTTCCGCGCCGCTGCCGCAACCGCTTCCTGCCGCGTTAAATGCCGCTCGGAAACGGCAGGCACTTCTTCTTCCTGCACGTTCGCCGCCAATTCCTTTACGGCTTTGATGTTGCCGCCGGAAGACGCCGCTTTTTTCTTAAAAAACAAGTTTACCAGCCACGCGATAACGGGCATCGTATACCAAAACGGAACCTCCACTTTGGCTTTGGCAAGAATTGCCGTATTCGACAGCATGAGCAAGTGCTCATAGGCAAGAAGACGCCCACCTGCGAAAATCGCAAAACTGTCGGCGGAGTGGTCGGCTTCATAATTCAAGACGGTCAAAAAATTCGACGTTAAAAGCGAATGCAGGACAGGCGATTTGTATTCGACTTCCGCTTTGAGTGCTTTTTCAAACGCTTTACTGTCTTTCATTTCGGGCAGACGTTCGTAGGAGCGCAGTGCGTGCGCCCATTTTTCCACTAAGTCCTTTTCGATTACGCCGTGCGCTTCGTTTGCAAGCCGCACGATGAGCGGAAAAACCATATTTTTATAGATAAAATAACGTTCTCCGCTTTCAATCTTGAATACAAGCAGTTTGGGAAGTTCGTCGCCGACGTTTTCCGTAGAAAGTTTTGTCAAAAAATCTTTCAATTCGTCATCGCTGTATTGTCCGTACAAAAGCGCGCCTTTTGAGTCCCGAATTTTAAGAATCGTTTCCATATTAAAAAAATACGGGGGACGGGCAAGCGCTTTTGTAAGTTCGGCAAACGCCTCTTCTTTGAGTTTCGACTTCGCAGCCTTTTCGCGCATGGACATAATCCATACGTCCGTGATTGCAATCGACTGCAGGATATTCGTGTCTTCCGACGTGCGGTCTTTGACTTTTTCAAAATCCTGCCGGATAAAATAGCACAGCTGGTTCCAATAATAAAAATCGTCTCCTTCAAGTTCAAAAGACTGCTCCCCTTCGTCGGGCTGCTGCAAAAAACTCGTGTAAAACGAACGGGACGATAATTCCTTATTGGGATTGGAAATAGTCAGTTTTTTTTGAAAATACTCGCGGTATTCCTCTTTTCTGAGCATATTTTTTATTTTTAAAATAGCGGCGTGCAGGAGCGTATTGACCGGTACGCATTCAGGAAAAAGAATGGAAGGAACATCGCGCTGAAAAATTAAACAATGCAGCAGCATGGAATCGATATCCTGCTTTGCGTTCAATTTTTGAATAAGCTCTACGGCGTCATGTCGGCTGATTGCGTCCGCCGGAATATTTTTGGGCAAATCCTGCAAAACCGGAAACGGAACGCTGATTTTTGTGAGCATATCCGTATAAACAGCAGAATAATAAGCGGAATAATAACTGAGCACGATAATTACGATTTTCGCATTAAACTGATGCAATATATAGACTTCGTGCCGTTCAGCATAATCCTCAAGTTCCTTCAAAAGAGACTCTTCGGAAATCTCAAGGTACTGCATAAGCTCGTCGTGTTCTTCAAGGTGGCGCGCGGCATATTTGCGGAGATACTCGCAAAATTCATTGAGATTTAAAAACGCGGTTTCCTGTCGTTTTGCGTAGTGGCGCAAAATCGCGCCTAAACTAACGTTTTGAGTCATGGCGGCATTCTAGCGATAACGAGCATGTTTAGCAACTACGGAAAAAATAATCAAAGGAAGGATGACGCCGCTTCAATACCGGAAAAGGGACGAATTGGAAATTTTTTAGCAGGGGACTGTAAATATCGCTTTTCTAAAGAAAACGAGTGCGCAAAGTTTCGTCTTTGGCGGAGCAGACAAGAGGACTGTTCCCGCGCACTGAAGAAATTTTCAACGATTTTTTACAACTGCGTTTATAAATCTGTATGCAGATACAAAAAAAATTATGTGCGCCGAATACGGACCGCGTCCGCGCGCCGCAGTTGAATGATGGTTATCGCCCAAAAATCAGTTTCCTCACTCCGCGCGCAATAGCCGCTAAAGACCGCGCACTGCAGCAAGGGCAGCAGTACGTTTGCGTACGCCGGATATTTCCCCGCGCGCGGCTGTAAACAGGCATGGAAATGCGCGCGAAACGACTGAAATATAAGCGCGGAGATTAAGGATTGCTGCGTGGTTGAGCGCAGTCGCTTCACGCACTGCGGTCACTGCGCACAAAAACGGTGTTTATGTGCGGCAGATTTTTTTGCGGGACGGGTTGAGGATTTATCCGTAAGCACTCGAAGGTTACAAAGCGAGATAAAACACAGCATTGAGTGAGAGAAAGAGTAAAACGCAGCGCGTTTGACAACGCTGCAGAGCGACATGAATTCGACGGCGGAATGTCTATTGTTTTACGCGGCTTTGCTGCCGTAAGGCGCACGGCAAAATGTTTTTCGGAATGCGTCGACATCATTGACAACAGTCTTCCCGCCCGCTCCATAACCAGCGCATTCATGACGCGCCGCAGCTTGCTAAGCCGACAGCAAAAACTCCGTTTCCCGCAAGAAAACTCGCTTCTCCGAATCCCAAACCGGCGTTGCGTTGCGCCTCAATGACGTTTCCGGCGTTTGAAGAAATCACATCCGGCGGAAAACAACTTTCTCCGCGCAGCAACGTCGCGTATAAAAAAAATCCCGCGGGCGCACACCCTCGTTGCCGCAAACCGCATTCCCCGCCGTAACGCCGTTCCCTCTCTCTGCCCCGCTCCATAAGCCAGCGCATTCATGACGCGCCGCAGCTTGCTAAGCCGACAGCAAAAGCTCTCACTGCCAGCAAAAGAACGCAATTATCCGCCACGTAAATCTGCATTTCGCTGCGCCCAAATTACGCTTCCGGCGTTTGAAGAAATCACATCCAGCGAAAAACAACTTTCTCCGCGCAGCAACAACGCGCATAAAAAGAATTCCGCAGGCACACGACCTCGTTGCCGCCCCGAAAACGGCATTCCCCGCTGCAACGCCGTTCCTTCTCTCTGCCCCGCTTCATAACCAGCGCATTCATAACGCGCAACAGATTGCCGAACTGCCAACAAATACACCGCTTTCCGCAAGAGAATGCAGTTCTCCGTCCCGTAAATCTTCGTTTCGCTGCGCCTCAATGATGCTTCCGGCGTTTGAAGAAATCACATCCAACTGAAAACATGCTTCTCTACGCAGCAACGTCGCGCATAAAAAAAATTCCGAGGGTACACGCCCCCGTTACCGCCCCGAAAACGGCATTCCCCACCGTAACGTCGTTCCCTCTCTGCCCCGCTCCATAAGCCAGCGCATTCATGACGCGCGGCAGATTGCTAAGTCAACAGTAAAAACTCTGCTTCCCGTAAGAGAATGTAGTTCTTCGCCACGTAAATCTGCATTTCGCTGCGCCTCAATTACGTTTCCAGCGTTTGAAGAAACACAATCCGGCGGAAACAACTTTCTCCGCGCAGCAACGTCGCGCATAAAAAAATTCCGCGGGCACACGACCTCGTTGTCGCCCCGAAAATAGCATTACCCGCCGTAACGCCGTTCCCTCTGCCCGCTCCATAACCAGCGCATTCATGACGCGCAACAAATTGCCAAGGCGATAGCAAAAACTCCGTTTCCCGTAAGAAAACGCATTTCTTCGTCTCTAAAACCGGTGTTTCTCTGCGCCTCAATTATATTTTCAGCGTTTGAAGAAATCACATCCGGCGGAAAATATGTTTTTCCGCGCGGCAACGTCGCACATAAAAAGAATTCCGCGGGCACACGACCGCGGTGTCACCCCGAAAACCGCATTCTCCTCCGCAGCGCCCATATGCCGCTTTACAGTCGCCCTCTTCTTTCCCGCGTAAAAATTCCTTCTTATAAAATAAAGCGTTCTATCTCTTCCTGCACGGTGCGCACTCCGTCAGCGGCGGCGGTTTGGAGCTCGGCGACGGTTTCAACAGCGCGTTTAATGTCTTCGGAACTTTGCGTCATATTTTTCATCGTCGCGCCGATTCCCGCCGTAATTTCAACGAGAGCCTCCGTCTTTTCAAGAATATTTTTATTGTCCGCGTTCATTTCCTCCGCGCCGGAACGTACGTCTTCAGTCAAGTTTTTGATGGTTTTGAAAACCTCGCTCACCTGAATACTCTTGTCGCGCTGCTTATCCATCGCCGTGCGGATGGCGTTCTGCTCTTCCGTAACGCTTTCGATTGCCTGCCGGACTTCCTCAAACGACTGTCCCGCCGTTTCCGACGTAGAAACGACCGAATCGATTGCCGAAACCAGCTCTTTGAGCGCCGCCGATATGAATTTCGACTGCCCCGCAGAGTCCTCGGCAAGTTTTCTGATTTCATCGGCAACGACGGCAAAACCCTTGCCCGCTTCTCCTGCATGAGCCGCCTCAATCGCGGCGTTCATCGCAAGAAGATTCGTCTGCGAGGCAATACTTTGAATAACGGCGTTCGCCTCCGACATACGCTCGGATTTTGCCGAAATATCAAGAATTTTCGTGCGAATGTCCGAAATATTTTTAAATCCGACTTCAGAAGATTCCGTCAAATGAGAAAAACGCACCGCATTGTTTTCAAGCGCGTCCGTAACCGAGCGGATACTGTTGAGCATTTCTTCCACCGTTTGAAAACTCTTGTTTACGCCTTCGGTTTGACGCGCAATAATGCCGTTCAAGGCGGACACGTTTGAGCCGATCCGCTCCATCGTGTGAGAAACGCCTGCAATTTCCTCCGACTGCATATCCATCTGAGCGCAAACGCGCTCGACGTCCGCATTGATGTTTTTAAGCGCGTCCTGCGTCGCAAAAACGCTTCCGGAAAGTCCCCCGCTCGACTGTGCAAGCCCTGCCACCGAAGACCGCACTCTTTTCATAATGCCGTGCAAGGTTTCCGTAAATCCATTGAAGCTCGACGCGACTGCGCCGATTTCGTCGTTGCTTTTGACAACCAGACGCGAAGTCAAATCCCCGTCGCCGGATCCGATATCGGTGAGCCGCGCGGCAAGTTTGTCCAAAAGCAAGACGGATTTGAGCACCCACAGCGGAATAATGCACGCAACGAGCACTGCAAACGAACAGACGATAATCATCAGTCTTTGAAAACGCCGCGCCGTCGCGCGCGTAGATTCAGTGAGCGCGCTGTTTTGCAGCTCTTTGTAATCGATAAAGGCGTTGATACGGTCAAGCCACAGCTGGAATGCCGGACGCGCCTCCGACAAAAGCAGCGCATTTGCCTCCGCGTGCCCGTCTGCATTTTCAAGCGCAATAATCCGTTCGATAAGCGGGGATGTTTGAGCCTCGCTTTTTTTGATTTCAGCAAGCAATTCCATCTCTTTCGGCGTGTTATTTATATTCTGGGCAAAAATCGAATCAATGGCAGTTTCCGCCTTTTCGTAAAAGTCCTCAAGATTCCGAATGTCTGCAAGGACGCTCTCTTTGTCTCGCTTATTTTCAAGCAGCACAAAATCCCTGATTCTAATCGACCGGTCGTGAACGCTCCCGCGGAAATTGATTGCGTCCCGCTGTTTAACCGTGTTGACGTCGTTTATCTCAGTCAAATTCATGTTGATTTTTTTAATGCGGCCTATCCCGACGACGGTAACGGCAAGTACCAGCATAAGCGACAATCCAAATCCTGCAATTATTTTTGTACGGATGTTCATATATTCCTCCGCTGTAAAAGAAGTAAACTCAATGCCGGTTACGGGACTTTTTTATTCCGGCGGCGCGCCTTTGACGCACAATACGCTCCTCCGCCCTAAAATTTTTGCAGAATATAATTGAAGAAAACAATTCTTACAAGAGAACGATAATATGTAATGCGGAATGCGGAATTGACGGGCGGGAAAAACGGTATTTAAATGACGTAACGGTGTACCCGCCCTGCCAAGTTTGCTTACGCGAACTTGCGGCAACGTGGGTAGAAGGCGGTTAGGCAACTTGGACATCTTGTGCACTGCTGCAAACTCCGTTTTCCGCACGTTTTTGATAAAAAACTTGCAGCGGGCGGAGCACCGTTCAGCCTGTCAAATTGCATAACAACCGCCCGCGTCATTCTCCATCGCTCGTCACTTACCGCAACAGGTTTACCTATGCCGAAGCGGAGCGGACTCCAAAAACGTGTCCAGACAGGACGCCGTTGTATCATATAAACCTTATTCTCTGCCGTCCTCAGCGCATAATTCCCAATACCCTACTGCCCCCCCCTACCTCTTATACGCCGCCCGCACGGCGTCGGCAAAAAGTTTATTTTGGTCGCTGCGCTGGGGGACGGAGAACTGCGGTTTTCCGTCTTCGGCGCTGATACGGTAAATGCGCATGGGAGAGGAAGAATACGCGGGGCTTTCGGCGTTGTTTATCCACCAGTCGAGGACGGACATTATGCACAGCGTGTATTTCAAAAGGTTTGCGTTGTTCGCGCCCGTCCCTTCTCCGGTATTTTGACCGCCCAAAAACACGTCAAGCCGTTTGGACACTTCGTTCGGAATGTCGAAGTTGTAATGATCCCACGGATTTGCAACCGACTCGACTGAGCCGCGGTCTTTTGCCGCCTTATCGCACTGGGAGACGACGTGCATGAGAAATTTGCGCGTAAAGTCCGTGCGGCGGAAAAGCGGCGGCATCTTGCTTTCGTCGGCAGGGTGCTCAAGGAGGAGTTGTTCAAACTTAAAATGCGGCAGAAAATGATAATTCGTCTGCCATAAAAGAGACGTCATCAATTTTTTACCGAACTGCGTTTTTTCAAAGTCCTTTTGCGAATAAATCTGGTTCACTAAATCATTGAGCGGGTCGCAATACAGTTTTTCAAACACCGTTTCGCGGTAGCCCGCCCAACTATCGATAACGCTCAAAATCGAATCCTGTCCGCCAGACTTTGCGTCCAGATTATTCTGCGTGAATTTAATATTGCGGCAGCCTTGGAAACAGTCCTCAAGAATGCGGAGCAGCACAACGACGACTTGCAGCGAATTTTCAGGACTTAAAACGTTAAAACCGTCGAGGAATTTATACATCGGCTGAAAATACGGAAACAAGTCGGGATGCTTATCAAGTTTTTTAAATCCCGCCTGCGGGAAAAGCCTGTCAAGCAGCACAATTCCCGTATCGACGATTTTATCGTGCGCGCCGATTTCAGGCGTACGCTCCTTCGCTTTTGCCTCTGCGCTTGAAGCCTCTTCTTTAGGCTTTTCGGGCAAAAGCAAATCGTATTTATGCAGTTCGACAAAGCGCAGAATGTCGGAAATGCGCGCCTTAAAAAAGTCCGGATAGTCGGCATAGGAAGCGGAACACATACGCATAAGAAGCGGATAATGACGCTTGATTATTTCATTTTGAATGTAAAGCCAGTCGGTAATCGCCTGCTTGGCAAGTTCGGAAAGTTTTTCGCGCGGCGCTTCAGGAAATTTCGCTTCGTCGGCGTAGATTTCCTTAATCAATTTGGGGATTTTATTGTCGCCGTAATAGTAAAGTTGGACTAAAAGACGGTACATCGAGCGCGTAAACGGAATGAGGTCGGAGACAAGATAAGGCGGCTGCGAGTCCTGCACTTGGATGAGCGCAAGACGAATAGTCTGCATTTGCCAGCCGGCAACCATGCGAAGGAATTTAAACTTCGTCTCCGCGCTTGAAGCGATTTTCGTTTTGTAAGACGCCGGGGCGATTTGAATCATCGTTTTTATCACGCCGATGAACGCCTGCATACTTTCAACGTGCTGTTTGAGCGTAAAGGAGCAAAATTCTGGTATCAACTGCTCGTTCCCGCCCTTTTGGAATTTTTTAATAAAGTTGAATAAACCGTAGTTCGGCTTGATTTTATATTCGTCCGACATCATCAGTTTATCTATCTGCGCTTCAAACTTTTGCGAAATAACGGGAAGTTCGTCTTGGCGGCTCCGCCTGCCCTCTCCTAAAGACGCGGAGACTTGAGAAGACGCCGTTTTTGCCGCCGGCGTGTCCGCCTCTCCTGTCGCCGCGCTTTGACGCACGATACGCCCTGCGCGGCTCGATTTCGCCGGTAAAATCATCGACTCAGGAGCGGAGCGTTCGTACATCACTTCGCCGCCGAGTTTTTTCGACATCATTTTTGCTTCTTCAGGATCGATTTCTCCAATCGCCTTACGCGTTTCTTCAAGCGTTCCGGGCGCCCAGTCAGCAGTCTTCGGTCTTCTATCTTCCCCCATACCACACCTCTAAAGTCTCAAAAGATTTTTTCTTACAATGCCCGGACATTCCTTGAGCGCAAGTTTCTCTCCGTCTTTTGTCATAAGGACGCCCTCGAATGTCCCGTATATCGCCGTGTACGCTTTGCGCATTATGATGATATTGAGCGTCCGCGTGTTGACTGAAACCGGCGTAAACGTAAGGTCGACCATATTTTCCGTATCCTGCACAATCCATTTTTTTTCGATTCCGAACGGATGAGTGATTACTATTGAAGGCATCGGCGAAATTTGCGCGTCGAATGACAAAAAATTATCGTTGAACGAATCGGAGTCGACTGCGTCGTAATCGGAACTTGAAAAATGGAATTGCAGATTTTTGCCGTCGATCATCGTAAGCCCGAACATCATTTCCGCAGATGAATGCGTCTTCAAATAGGTGCGGTTCATCAGCATAAACCCCAGTCCTTCGATGACGGGAATCGTTTTTATCAGATGACGGTGCTTTGCAGTCGCAATTCCGCCAGAAAGTTTCAACGGAATAAGCCACGTTGCAGAGCAGCGCTGGACAGTCGGCGCGGGATTTACAAAAAGCAGTTCGTTCCCGTTTTCTCTAAACGACGAAATAAAAAGTCCTTTGGCTGCGGGACGGGACGGATAGCCCTTGACGACAAACGAAAGCGAAATGCGGTCGCGGAGACGGCTCCATGCAATCCGAACGTAACGCGTCTTTCCGAAACTCGTGCACGCCGCTTCCTTTGTGTTGACGGGAACAAAACGCCTCCGCGGCCCCATAAATTTGTGGTAGGCAAGTTTTTTGCCGGTTTCTCTGTCCCAAAATATCACTTCCGCAAGCCCAAATATTTTGTCGTCAAAAAAATCCGCCATTCCAATGTAATTGCCGACTGCAAAAACGTAGGTTATCCGGCTTTTTATGCGGAAGCGGGAAAGAAAGCCCGGCAGCGGAATGCCTGCAAACGGCGCGCGAAGTCCGCGGATATCGAGGTTAGGCGGAGAGCCCTCGTAGGAGCCGAAGTTTATTTTTCCTTTGTTGACAATGGCTTTCGGCGCTTTTTTTACATCTCTAAAATACACACAATTCCTCTTAAAAGAAGTTTCCGAAAATCAAAAGCCTCTGCCCCGTGCGTTCAGAACCGGCGGAATCTCCCGTTTTTTGTGCGCATTATACATGAATTAGGGCGGTCTAGCAAATTTGCAGGAATGCGTATCGACTGCACAAATGGAGAGGGAATATAGCGGCGTATTTTTATAATATCTTTTAAGGAAGAATAAAAATCTTACGGTTACGCAAAAAGAGTTTTTGAAAGAGAAGCGGTCCCTACGGGAGTCGAACCCGTCTTTAAAGATTGAGAATCTTTCGTCCTAAACCGATAGACGAAGGGACCTATTTTGATAGAAAAAAATAGCTGACTTTTAAGATGTCAGCTATTTTCGTTCCCCAAGGAGGACTCGAACCCCCACAAGCAGAACCAGAATCTGCGGTGCTACCATTACACAATCGGGGAATGCAATGTAGAAAGAATATAGCCATTTCCGCGGCGCTTGTCAATATACGGGGAGGAGGTAATGAAAAAATTGATAATACGACAATTCGTGATGAGGAATTAAAGAAGGAGGATTACTCTGAGAGACGACTTCTGTACCGCACGCCGCTCAATTATTTCTCCCCGCATCAGAAATTCTTTGCGTTTTTTGCTGCAAGTCCTGCCGCTTTTGTAAAAATCTTTTAATTTTTCCGGTATTTTATCAAATATTTTAATCGAATGGTTTAATACTGAGCATGGACTACGCAGCAGCTTCATGAAGCTAGTTGATATAAATTTAAAGAGTTTTTTTAACGTGGTTGCAATATATAACAATCCTTACAGCGACACACAAAAATTGCTTCTCTTAATTCATTTTTGACTCGCTTAAAGGCGAGTAACGCTCCATTTCTGTCGGTAACATTCGCCGTGGTTACAGCAAGAGCATGAGGCAGTCCCTGTGTGTCGACAGCAAGATATCGCTTGCTTCCCGATACTTTCTTGCTCGCATCGGAGACTTTGCCCTGTGCGCTGTCGGTATTTTTAACACTCTGCGCATCTACTATCAAAAAGCTGCTCTTGCAAGACTTCCGCTCCTGTTTTGTTTTATACGAACCTCGCCAACTAAAAGGCTCTCCCTTCCGTCCAGCGGCTCATTCCGGATGCTGAAATAATAGTAAACCGTGTTCCATTTTGGGAACGTTTCAGGCAGCATGCGCCGATTGTTATCGCGGACGTTTTTCCCGTCGACGCGAATGCGCTTTTGGATAGTCAGTTTTTCATCGTTGGCGATAAATTTGTTCCATTCATTGACAAAAACTTTACATAATATCCTGATTTATAAACATTATGACGCGGCATATATTCTTTCTTGTCCCCTCACTGGTATACACGCATGAAGACAAACTTCCGATTGTTGCGGAGTACGATACCTCTCTACCTCCGTTTTCTTTCGGAACTTTTTAGCCGCATTTCCGAGCAGACGCATTCCATCCTTTAGCCAATCACTTTTACGTCCGTCGCTCTGCCGTTTCCGTTTGAAGATGCGTCGTTTTCCGGCAATTCGGAAACTTGGAAATTTACTTTTGTTCCTTTATCAAGTTTGTCGCTCTTGAAGGCGGGATTAATTTCTCCCATGTAGAAAAAATAGTCGCCGCTGCCGTCGTCGGCGGAAATAATTCTGTAATTTTGAATTCGGCGTTTTATGACGCCGTCTTTTCTGTTCGAATCCGCTTTTACTTCAAGTTTTTCGACAAAAAAAGTCTTTTGCGGTTTGCCGTCGTCGCTCAATTTAAAAATATTGCCCAAACTTTGAATCAACTCTCGCGGGGACTTTGCATTATATTCCCGAACGTTAAAGTCGGGCTTTTGATGCAAAATCGACTCCCACAACTGCGATAAAAGCACCGTATTCGTGTTTTTGTAAAACCGCGTCGCGTCAAACGCCTTTTCAACGAATTTTTCAAGCGAAAAATCCTTAAGACTCAAGTCGTCCTTGTCTTTGCCGTCGAGCAGCACGTCTTCATCCGCCTCTTCCAAATCCTCCAAATATGAAAACTCGTTGCAGGATTTTATCCAGATGGGATTGCATTTTGACTTTTGACCGAAGCCGATAACCCGTTTGCCGAGCTCGCGGAGCCTGAGCGCAAGCGTATGATAGCCGTTATCGGAGGTAACGACTGCAAAAATATCAATTTCCGCATGCTGAATCGCCATTTCAATCGCATCCATGATGATGAGCTTGTCGACCGCCTGTTTTTCGTCGTGATGAAATTGCTGAATTGCCGTAACGGGAATTTTATTGAGCAGCTCTTTCCAGGATTTCATATTTTGAATCGACCAATCGGCATACGCCCGCTGAAATAAAATATTGCCCTTACTTGAAAGTGCATCTATCAATAACGGCACCTTGCTCGACTGTACGTTTTCAGAATCAAAAAATACCGCGATTTTCGGCATGTCTTCCATATCGGAACCTCCCGTAGTTTCATAAATTGCCGACGGAAAAACCCGCGCATTGATAATAGCGCGGATAGACGGAAAAACAAGCCTTTCCAACGATAAATGAGAAATTTAAAAGCGCGGACGGCATTCTGCAGATGTTTGAAGCGTTTGGTTTTTTGCCTCGCTTTTTTCTAATTTTTTTTCAACACGGCTTATAAAGTAAGTCAGCGATATATCGAATGCTTTTGCAATATTGTTAATAATGGTGAGAGATGGCAGTTTTATGCCTTTTTCAATTTCAGAAATATATACTTGATGCGAATCGATTGCATCTG
>JBQNBN010000037.1:0-25706 GCA_052169915.1 Treponema sp. | reverse complement strand
AAGTCGGCGTCAATTTGAATACGGCAAGTTATTCGCTGCTCAAATACGTTTCCGGTATCACGAGCGCGACTGCAAAAAAGATTGTCGCCTTCCGCGACGGCAATGGTAAAATCACGAACCGCGAGGATTTGAAAAAGGTGAGCGGACTGGGACCGAAAGCCTACGAGCAGTGCGCGGGGTTTTTGAAAATTCCTGAAAGTTCCGAGCCGCTCGACAACACGTGGGTGCACCCCGAAAACTACGGCGTGGCGCGCGAAATCTTGCCGCTCATTCAAAATAAAGAGAAAATCACTGCCGAATTCAAAAAGCAGTTGTGCGAAAAATACGCAATCGGCGAGACGACGCTGGGCGACATCATCGACGAACTGCAAAAACCCAACCGCGATCCTCGCGACGGTTATCCGGCTCCGATTATGCAGCAGGGCGTTCTGCAATTTGAAGATTTGAAAGAGGGCATGAAAGTTACCGGCAAAATCAAAAACGTCGTCGACTTCGGCGCGTTCGTCGACATCGGACTGCATGAAACGGGACTTATCCACGTCAGCGAATTGAGCGACACGTTTGTCAAAGACCCGATGGACATCATAAAAGTCGGCGACGTAAAGGAATTTACGATTCTTGCGCTCGACAAAGACCGGAGGCGCATCAGCCTGTCGCTTAAAAGCGACGCAATGAGCCGCTTGGGAAGTGCCGGCGGCAAAGGCACAAAGACTGAAGGAGATGAAAAGCGGCGCGTCGTTATCGTGCGGAAAGACGCGAAAGCGGCGGCCGGACGGCAGAACGCGGGACAGCGCAAAGAAAACGCACCTGCAGGCGGACGAAGAGGCGGTGCGCGCTCTTCCGGCAGCGATGACGGCATGACGTACAATCCGTTTGCCGCGCTGCTGAAAAAGTAGGACGCGGCGTACGCGTAAGTTTCCTTTGCGGGAAACTTGTAAAAATGCGGTTTAACATCAAGCGGCTTTTTGCGGCATACGGGCGTTGTAAAAAGCCGCTTGTTTTTGGGAGCGGACGTCATAGCGGGCAGAGCTGCGCGGCGAACGTCGAAGTTTCGTCCGCCGTTCGCCTCTTAATATCCCGCGCGGACTGTATGCAAAAATTGCGGACGGCGAAAAAACAGCGTTCGCCGTTACAAAGATGTTTCCGGCTGCGCGTTGAATGTGTTTGCGGCGAATGCAGAAGAGTCTTGAATACGCGGAAATGGCGATTGAAGATTCGTTTGCTTGCGCAGCACGCTTCGAAAGCGGAAAAAATGCTCTTATCGGCGAAGACGTGTTGCGGGGCGAGTGCGGGCGGTCTCATTCCCGTGTTTTCTCAATGCCGCTGCCTTTGTTTTGCCGCAGGACACACATTTTTACGGAATCCCCGTAAAACATTCGACTTGACTGGAAGTCCCCGCACTCCCCGCATTGTTTCCCGTCCCCATAATCGCTAGAATACCGCACGTCCGCGGCGGTCGGACTTACATTCCATCATATCCAGAGATTGTATGCGCAAATTTTTATCGGAACTTCTGCCTGCATTCGCTCATCAGACGACGAGTGCGGACGGAATTACGGCGGTCGGCGATGAGGACATCGGCGGCATTGAGATTACGGACATTGTTTTCGACTCGCGGGCAGTGCGCGACGGTGCGCTGTACTTTGCCCTGCCCGGAACGCATATCGACGGCAGAGAGTTCATTCCCGAAGCGGTGAAAAACGGGGCGGCTGCAGTCGTTTTTCAAGGGGAATTGCGGCAGGACATCCGTTCAAGGGCGGCGGAAGAAATTGCAAAGAGCAATCTTGAGAACACGTCCGCGTTCCCCAAAGACGCTCGGAAAAGTCCCTCGTGTTTTCCGGCATTTATAAAGGTAGAAAATGCTCGGTTTTCCATGTCGCCGGTCAGCGCGGCGTTTTACGATAATCCCTCCGCAAAACTTGCGGTTGTCGGCGTTACGGGAACGGAGGGCAAAAGTTCAACGGTGTCGTTTATCTGGCAGCTTTTGCGCCTTGCCGGTAAAAAAGCGGGCTTTATTTCGACGGTGGAGTATTCGTTCGGCGGCGAGGCTCTTGCCAATCCTGAACATCAAACGACGCCGGAGGCTCCGATAATTCAGCGCCATCTTGCCGAAATGGTTAAAAACGGCTGTGAATATGCCGTTATCGAGTCGTCTTCGCACGGGCTTTCGCAAAAAACGAACCGGCTCGGCGACGTGCTTTTTGACTGCGGCGTATTTATGAACGTTACGCTTGAGCATTTGGAATTCCACAAGACGTTTGAACAGTACCGGAGCGACAAAGCAAACCTTTTCCGCGCGCTGGACGCGCACAACCATAAAAAGCTCATCGGCGGGAAGTCCGTCAGCGTCAATTCCATCGGCATCGCAAACCTTGGAGACCCGTCGGCGCAGTATTTTATCGACTCGACTAAAAAACGCGTCTACGGCTTTACGTCGGACGGACGTGCGGGAAAAGCCGCCGCGCAAACGGAAGCGGATGCCGTTCCTCTTCCGCCGATTCCGGCAGGGATTCGGTATGTGCGCGCGCAAAATATTGTTGAAGGGCGCGGCGGACTTGATTTCACTATTGAGACGGATACGACAGACGCGGTTTTCCACACGGATGACAACGCAGCCCCGCGCGCCCAAACTAGTATTCCGGTACGGACGCCGTTTTCAGGCGCGTTTAACGCGTACAACATCATGGCGGCGCTTATCGCAGTCAGTTCGCTGACGGAAAAGCCCTTTGCGGAACTTTCTCGACTTGTGCCCGAACTCAAGGCAATCAAGGGGCGCATGACGGCGATTGACGCGGGGCAGCCGTTTGAAGTCATTGTCGACTATGCGCATACGCCCTCGTCGTTTGAGACGATTTTTCCGCCGGTGCGGAAACGCTGCGCCGGAAAGATGATTGCGCTCTTTGGAAGCGGCGGCGAGCGCGATTTGACCAAGCGTCCTTTGCAGGGACATATTGCCGCGAAGTTTTGCGACATAATCATTCTGACCGACGAAGACCCGCGCGGAGAAGATTCCGCTGAACTTTTGCAGATGATTGCCGCAGGTGCAGAAAAAGAAGGCAAACGGACTGGAAAAGATTTATTCATCATTCCCGACAGGAAAAAAGCGATTCGAGAGGCGTTTAAAACGGCGCGCGCGGGCGACATCGTGCTCCTGCTCGGCAAGTCGCACGAAAACAGCATTATCTACAAAGACTACGTGATGCCCTACGATGAAATCAGCGAAGCGAAAGCCGCGCTTTCGGAGATGGGATTTAAGGGAGAAGTGCGGGCGGGGGAGAATTGAGTTTAAAAGATAAGGATGAGTTCCCGCCCTATTGAGATTTTGCCTAACGGCAAAACTCGTGGAAAAAATATACTGGGGAATGGCGGGCGGTTGCTGTGGAACTTGATAGACTTAGCGGTGCGCTGCCCGCACGAGATTTTGCGGACTGCACAAATATGGTTTTACATCGCATACTGTTCCGGCGGTCCGCCCCGCTTTTGCTATCGCAAAACCGGTTGCGAAGTTTTCAGTGCAAAATCTAGCAGAAAATGGTATTCGGCCGCCGTCGTGAAACTTGAGTTTTGGGGCGGCGGCATGGGCGATTGTTATTAGGCGCAGCGTCCTTACTTGCCCTCTGCTTCCTGAACGCAATTAGTTCCGCCAAGCCGCACTAACTCATCGCCCTCAATTCTGAACGTCGTCCATTCTTTCGTCGGGACGGCGCCCACCGAAAGATAAAAATCAATGCCCGGCTTATTCCGGTTGAGACGCCGCCGTTCAAGTTGCCCGCCCACGCGTTCACAGTCGATTTTTGCCAGTCGCTGCGCCAACAAGGCTTTTGCATTCCCGCAAACAACCCCAATTTCTTGTACCGCCGCGCATATCCGTTCCGACTTGCAGCCGGCGCGCACGAAAAATGCTCCTCGTAAGCCGGCTTTGTCCGCGTTTAGTGCCCCAGCGACGACAATCGAATGAGTTCCGGCTCCGTTTTGGGCTTTTCGAGTTCCGCGTATTTTTTAAGAAGTTCCTTTTGCTGCGCGTCAATCCGCTGCGGAGTGCGGACCATCACTTTCACGTATAAATCGCCCTTGCGCGTGGTTCCGGTAACGGGTACGCCCTCTCCCTTTACGCGGAGCAGCTTTCCGTTTTCCGTTCCGTCGGGAATTTTTATGCCGATTTTTTTACCGTCGAGCGATGAAATCGTGATATTTGCGCCGAGAATCGCCTGCGTAAAACTGATTGGAACCGCACAGTATAAGTCGTTGCCGCTCCGTTCAAAATACGAATGCTCTTCAACATGAAGAATAACGATGAGGTCTCCCGCCGCTCCGCCGTTTTCCCCCGCATCGCCTTGATGGGGAATCGTTATGCGCTTTCCGTTGTCGACTCCGGCAGGAATCGTAAGCGAAATCACCTTGCTTTTTTCCTGCACCCCGCTTCCGCGGCAGTCGCCGCAGGGCTTATCAATCATCTGCCCCGTGCCGCCGCATACGTGGCAGGGCTGCTGAACGCTGAAAAAACCTGAACTGTGCCGAATTTGTCCAGAGCCGCCGCACGACGTACACGTTTTTTTTGTCGCTCCGGCAGCGCACCCGCTGCCCTTGCACGTCGCGCACGTTTCATTATGACGGAATCGAATTTCGGTTTTTGTACCGTAAACGGCGTCCTTAAACGATATGCGTAAATCGTAACGGAGACTTGCGCCCGCCGCAGGGCCGCCGCTTCCCCGTGAGGAACGGAAGCCGCCGCCTCCGAAAAAACTTCCGAAAATGTCGCCGAAGCCGCCGCCCATTCCGCCGAACAAGTCCGCAAAATCGTTAAACGCGTGCGAATATTGCGCGCCGCCTCCGCCGTCCATGCCGTCAAGACCGGCAAAACCGTATTGGTCGTAAATAGGACGCTTTTTGTCGTCGGACAGAACCTCGTACGCTTCCGTCGCCTCGCGGAACTTCGCCTCCGCCTCCTTGTCGCCCGGATTGCGGTCAGGGTGAAACTTAATCGCAAGTTTCCGATACGCCTTTTTGATCTCGTCCAACGCCGCGCCTTTTGCAACGCCTAAAACCTCATAATAATCCCGTTTTGCCATACCAAACCTTTTCCAAATCGGAATGCCGCATTGCAGCCGCGCCGCGTATTCCCTTATAAAATATATAAATACCCGTTGTCGAGGGCAAGAATTAAAATCCGCCTCGCTTGAATGTCTCTTTCAATCATCAGGGCGCAAACGTTGCTTACAACCGGCTTTGCGCGGTTCCGGCTTTCGCCTCCATTCCTCGGCGGGCGGTTGCTACTGCAGTTGAACGACGTAACGGTATCCCGCCCGCTCACGTTTTCCTTCCGGAAAACGTGCAGAAAATGGGGCTTGCAGGACATGAACATATCTCCGCTTCGGAACGCGCTTACGCGCGCCGCTCCAATCCGGCGCAGGCGGTGTCTCTGGTTTTAGCATCCCCTTCCGTCAAATCGCTGAGCCGCGGCAAGCCGCCGTAAACGGTATTTTCAGCCGTAACATTTTTTGCCGTTGCACAACGCAGTTTCGCTTCCCCATCCCCTGCGCGGAAAATCCGCTTCAAGCGATATTTGCCGCCCGCAGCGTTTCTTTCCACCATACGGCACAGTCTTGACGGCGGTAACATTGTTTCCCGCTTTATAACTCAGTTACGGCGCGCAACGCAAGCGCGGCAGGCAGCCGGTTACCTCTGCCGCGCAGTGCAATTTCAGCGCGCTGCCGGTTTCGCACTGCGCACTGGTTGTGCCGCGCAGTCTTTTTCCGTTGCGCCACCCGCACCCCACTTAGTTCTACCGCCGTCGACTCTATCAATCCACGCTCTCGTCCCGCTGTAGAAAGCGGAGTTTTCACCGTCGGAACGATATTTTCTGCCGTGCAGCACAGTTTTGACGGCGGTAACGTTTTTTCCCGCCGCACAACGCAGTTACGGTGTGCAAGGCAACCGCGGCAAGCCGCCGGTTACCTCTACCGTGCCGTGCAATTTCCGCACGCTGTCGGTTTCGTACTACCCGCCGGCTGTGCCGCGCTCACGGAATAAATCCGCCGTCGGCTTCGTTTCTAACGCTGGCGGTCTTTTTCCGCCGCGCCGCTCAGACATCGCTTAATCCTCAGTCCCTACTCCGTCCGCGCTCCGCATTTGACGGAAATGCCGGTAAATCTCAAGCGGACTTACCGGCATTGCGCGTTTTCCAGAATAGTCCGCGCCTCGCTCCTTCATCGGAACTATGCGGCGCAGTCATATCCGCTTATTTATCGTCGTGCACTTCGTATGCGACGTCTTCTGCGGAGCCTTTGTCAAATCCGCTCTTCGTCTCGCCGGAACCGGAAGAAGTATTGCCGCCGTTTCCTGCCGCGCCTGCATCCGCCGCTCCGGCTCCCGCCTGCGCGCCCTGCTGTTTGTAGGCTTCTTCCGCAAGTTTGTAAGACGCCTGCTTTAAGCTTTCGGTCTTCGCTTTGATGTCGGCAGTATTGCCGCTTTCCACCGCTTTTTTGAGTTCCGCAACTGCCGTTTCAATATTCTGCTTTTCCGCGCCGCTCACCTTGTCGCCCAAATCCTTCAAACTCTTTTCCGTCGCGTAAATCAGACTGTCCGCTTCGTTCTTCGCGTCAACGGCTTCGCGCTTTTCTTTATCGGAAGCGGCATTCGCTTCAGCGTCTTTTACCATGCGGTTAATTTCGTCTTCGCTTAAACCGCTGGACGATGTAATCTGAATGTGCTGTTCTTTGCCCGTTCCCAAATCTTTTGCGGAAACGTGTACGATGCCGTTCGCGTCGATGTCGAACGTAACTTCAATCTGCGGAACACCGCGCGGAGCCGGCGGAATGCCTACGAGGTCGAAGTTTCCGAGCGTGCGGTTCTGCGCCGCCATTTCGCGCTCGCCCTGCAGGACGTGAATGCTGACCGCAGTCTGGCTGTCCGCCGCGGTGGAGAATATCTGGCTCTTCTTGGTCGGAATCGTCGTGTTGCGCGGAATAAGTTTTGTGAACACGCCGCCCATCGTTTCAATTCCGAGCGAAAGCGGCGTAACGTCAAGCAAAAGCACGTCTTTTACGTCGCCTTTCAGAACGCCGCCCTGAATAGCCGCACCGACTGCAACCGCTTCGTCGGGGTTTACCGCGCGGCTTCCTTCTTTTCCGAAAATCTGTTTGACGATTTCCTGCACCTTCGGCATACGGGACGAACCGCCGACAAGTAAAACTTCATCGACTTTATCCGCCGTAATTTCCGCGTCCTTCAACGCCTTTTGGCACGGCTCTTTCGTCGCTTGAAACAGATGGTCGGTCATCTGCTCAAACTGCGCGCGCGTCAGCGACTTCTGCAAATGCTTGGGGCCGCTTGCGTCCGCCGTAATAAACGGAAGATTGATGTCCGTGCTCGTCTGCGCGGAAAGTTCGATTTTCGCTTTTTCAGCGGCTTCGCGCAAACGCTGCATCGCCATCGGGTCGCCTGAAAGGTCGATTCCCGAATCCTTTTTGAATTCCGCGATGAGCCAGTCGATAACGCAGCGATCCCAGTCGTCTCCGCCGAGGTGCGTATTTCCATTCGTCGATTTGACTTCAAACACGCCGTCGCCGAGTTCCAAAATCGAAATATCGAAAGTGCCGCCGCCCAAGTCGTAAACGGCAATCGTCTTGTCGTTTTTCTGATCTTTATTGAAACCGAATGCGAGGGATGCCGCCGTCGGTTCGTTGATAATGCGCTTTACGTCAAGCCCCGCGATTTTTCCGGCGTCCTTCGTCGCCTGCCGCTGGGAATCGTTGAAGTAGGCGGGAACGGTGATGACCGCTTCCGTAACTTCTTCGCCGAGGTAGTCTTCCGCCGTCTTTTTCATCTTCTGGAGAATGAACGCGCTGATTTCCTGCGGACTGTACTGTTTTTTCTCACCGCTCTGCTCGACTTCAACGCGGCAGTCCGCGCCGTTATCGACAACCGTATACGGAAGTTTCGTCGCTTCTCCCTGCAATTCCCCGAAGCGGTGCCCGATAAGCCGCTTCACCGAATAAACGGTGTTTTTGGGATTGGTAACCATCTGGTTTTTTGCCGGCTGTCCGACAATGCGGTCGCCTTTGGACGTAAAACCGACGATTGACGGCGTTGTGCGTCCGCCTTCAGAGTTTTGAATGACGACCGGCTCGCCGTTTTCCATGACGGCGACGCACGAATTCGTTGTTCCAAGGTCTATACCGATAATTTTTCCCATTTTCTATTCCTCCTAAAGTCAAAACAAATTGCTTTTTAATAAAACCGAACATTCCGGCTTACGAATTAACCCGTTTGAGAACTTCATTGCCGAACGGATTTATTATTCTTTTGAAGATTCCGGCATCGTTACCATCACTTTTGCGTGCCGGATAATTCTATCTTTAAGTTTGTAGCCTTTCAGATAAATTTCTTTTAGTACCGGCTCGGCAGCGTCTCCTTCCTCGCTCCGGAGCGCCTCGTGCTCTTCGGGGCAGAACGGCTCTCCCGCCTTGCCGAAACTTGCAAGTCCGTACTTTGTCTCAAGCATGGACGCAAGCGTGTTGTTAATCATCTTGATTCCGTCCGCAATCGACTTTGCGTCAGTCGCCGTCGCCGCCGCGTCAACCGTGCGGTCAAAGTTGTCAAGACTTTCAAGCAAATCCGCAAGCAGATTGGAATTGGCGTACTCGACTGCCTCAGCTTTTTCTTTTATGACGCGCTTACGGTAATTATCAAAATCCGCCGCGCGGCGCAAAAGCTGATCTTTCAACTCCGCATTTTCTTTTTCCAGCTTTTCGATTTTTTCTTTGTCGGAAAGTTCCGCCTCCGCGCCGTCTTCCGCGCAAGGCTCTTCGGATGCGCATTCCGCAGTTTTTACATCGCCGCTTACGTCGATTTCTTCCTGCGAATCACGCGCTTTTTCTTCTGTGGATTCGGTCATTATCTCCATCCCATCTCGTATTTTATTGCCATTAAGATAATAAGCGAAAAATAATTTCGTCAACTAATAACAAAATTTGCCGTCGGAGAATGCCGTTTTACAGTCGGGAAACGGCTGTTTACAGTCAAATCGACTGGACAAGCGCGGTTTTTAAGCCAGCGGCCGCACTTGCGTCCGGCCGGCGATATTTTTAATATACGCGCATGAACATTCAGATTTTGGAAGTGCCGTTGGACTTCGGCGCGAGCCGTCACGGTTCGGACATGGGGCCGTCGGCAATTCGGCTTGCAGGACTTCGAGAACGGCTTGAGTCGTTGGGACATACGACGCAAAGACAGGAATTGCCGGTGCGCACTGCGCCGCAGGAATATGAGGATTTGGGCAATCCGAAGGCAAAATACCTTGCGCCGATTGCAGAAACCTGCGCCGCGCTGGCGAAACGGACGGAAGAGGCGGCGGCAAACGGAGACTTTCCGCTTGCATTGGGCGGCGACCACTCGATTGCGCTCGGCTCGCTTGCCGGAATGGGCGCGTTCGCCGCAAAACAAAATAAAAGGCTCGGCGTGCTCTACGTCGACGCGCACGGAGACTTTAATACGGCGGACACCAGCCCCACGGGAAACATTCACGGAGAATGTCTTGCCGCCTCCTGCGGTTATGGCCTGCGGGAATTGACGGAACTGTATTACGCGGGACGCAAAGTCGATTCTGCGAACGTGTGCTTTGTCGGCACGCGTGATTTGGATAAGGGCGAGCGCGAGTTGATGAAAGATGCGGGCGTTACGGTTTTTTCTATGAGCGATATTGAACGGCAGGGATTTGCCGCCATTGTTCAAAAAGCCGTTGCATTTTTTAAGGAGAGGGCGGATATCGTTCACGTCAGCTTTGACATGGACGTTTTAGACCCGATGTTCGCGCCGGGGACGGGCATTCCGCTGCCGGCAGGGCTTACGAACCGCGAGGCGCTTCTTCTTATGGAAGAAATGCACGCGACGGGGCTCGTAAAATCGGCGGAAATAGTGGAAGTCAACCCCGTCCTTGATGTGCGTAATCAAACGGCGGAACTTGCCGTCGCGTTGGCGGCGCGGCTTTTAGGCGAAACGATTTATTAAGGGGGGGGGGGGGGGGGACAACCAAAACGGTATCGGAGCAGGATTTTTGCATTCAGGGCGCAGCCGGTGCTCGTAACCGGCTATCCGCTCCAATCGCTCTGGAGAAAGCCCCGTTTTCCGCAAGTTTTCGTAAGAAAACTTGCTCAGGCGGAAACTCTGTCCAGTCATTCATACTTCATTTCATTGCCGCCTGCCCCGCCCGCGATTTCCGCTTCTATCCGGCGCAGGCGGTATTCCCGTCGTTTATGAAACCTCCGCAGATAAAACTTTTTCACCCGCAGTCTGCCGCTAAAAGATTGTGCGCCGGCATTGCAAAGAAAAGGTTGTACGAGTGCGCTGCAGCGCACGGTAAATCCGGCGCAGAAACGGCTGATTTGTCCTCTTTCGGCGGCAACTCTGTTAACTTTTTCCTGTTCCGTTTTCTGCCGACTGCTTCGTTCTCAATTCCCGTTTCCAGCGCAGAAGGTGAGCTTTTACAAAGAGCCTCCGCTAGCCGCACTAAAATCCATGTGCCGCGGTGCAATGTTTACCAGCGTGCAATGCCCGTCGCAGGATGGACGGGACACCTCTTCCGGCTGAGACTTTGCCATTCGCGGGCGGGACGGCGGTATTCTTCGGGCGGCGTTAAATTCGGCAAGCGGCGGGAGCCGGTGCGGGGCGCAGATCCGTTCAATGGCGGACGCTGCTCAAGTCTGTCGGGTAAGTCGGCGTCGTATGCGGACTTACGCTTATTCGTACATAAACTTAAATCTCCCTGCGCTCATTGCGTCAGCGTGTATTCATTTTGCATTCCCCGACCCCTTTGCGCTGTATCGCAACGTGCCCATAGTCCTCTTTTGCAAGCCGGATACAATACGTCTCCCGATAAAATTTTTCATTAAGCATAATAACCCATTTTGAAGCAGGGCAAGCAATTGACAACAGATTTGCAGTTACAATAATTAAATGGAGCAGAGGCCGCAGCGCGCCATGAACCGCCGCGGCAAATGAAAACCGTAAATTTTTTATAGAATTGCGCGGATTAAAAATATGTCCGGCAACGTAAAGGAGGATTATTATGAAAAGTACTGCAATAGTTTGCGCAGCCGCTCTGTTGGGTACCGTTTTTTTTAGTTGCAACGCGTCGGTAGATTCGGAGCCGACATCGGGAAATCATGAACAGTCCCCGTCAGCAGCCGATAAAATAACACTTTCGGCGAACGACATTGAAAAAGTAAAGGACGGCGTTTTTTCCGGCGGGAAAGTTACGCTTGCAAGCGACGTTGAGTCCATCAATGCAAGCGATATAACGTTTAAGGCGGAAAAACTTGGCGGGAAGAAACCGGTCGTTACTTTTGAGGGCGGTAAAACGACTCAACTGCTGACGGCAGGAGACAACGCCGTTTCCGTAAACATTAAGGAAGACGAATATTTCGAAACGGCGAATTTTACGATTACGGTAACAAAGGCGGCTTCGTCCGTCCCGTCGGCATATGAAATCACCGCGCTGTCGTTCTTTGCGGAGGGCTTGTTAAAAAATCCGTATAAGGTAACGCCCGAATCGAGCATATCCAAAATAGCCGGCATATGGTTCAACGGCGCGACAGGAACGGAGAGAAGCAGTTCTATTGCCGTATGGGGATACACGGATTATTACATCGACACCGCCGAAAAGCGGGTGTATTTTGCCGACCAGCTGCAAAGAAATACCAAAGTCGAACTCAAAGATTCGACTGGAAACGTGTTGGGTTCCTTCACGTATAACGGAAATCATGCGTTCACACCGAACAAATAAGGAGAAATAAAAATGAAACGCAGTTTAATAATTTTAGCGTCCGCCTTGCTTATCCCGCTTGTTTCCGCCTGCAAGGACGATGTTTCTTCTTCCGGCTCCCAAACGGCGTCGGAAAATCACGCAGCGGAAAAACTTGCGGCGTCTCCGGAAAAAAGCGGACGGCAGGGAGGTTCTCCTTCCGCGCAAAATAAAAAGACTCCGTCGCCGCTTCCCAAAGCGGAAACGCCCGCGCACGCGATTACGGGTTTAATTCCTACGGAAGGAAAGATGTGGACGCCCGCGTTCCGTATTATCCCCAAAGCGAGCGCCGCTCATATCGCTTCCGTGCAGTTCAACGGCATGGAAGGCAGAAAGATGGGAGCCGCCATCGCGGTATTCGGAACGGGCTGTTATTACATCGACCAAGGTTCAGGTTCGATATATATTTACGATCCGAAAGCAAGCGATACGGTTACGTTCAAGGATAAAGACGGCGCCGTGTTGGGGACATTCGTCTATGACGGTTCAACTTTGAAAAAGGCGGGCAGCGGAGAGTCGGAAAACGGGGAACTGCAGGTAAAAATCGAAGGTTCGTTTGAAGCGGCTCTCGTTAATCAGAAAAAATACGATGCGGTTTCGGGAGCTTCGGCGGCGGTTTCTACGAACAAGAACAGCAACGTCGGCGTTTTTGTTACCGAAAAAGCGAATCCGCAGGCGGAGGACTGGATACCGGCGAGCGCGTCTTCCCGCTCCTTTAAAAAGTCGAAAATCCGGATTAGGACGCAGGACGGCGGCGATGCGAATATGGGTATGAGAGGCATGTTCGTAAAGTTCGACAGCTCGCTGACGCTTTCTGGAATTCCTATCCGCGCGGGGAAATATCTCATTTCCGTAGAACTCAACGATGAATACGGAAGAAGCGCGGTTTCAAACGAGCTGCCTTTTAACGTTTATGCGCAGGATACGGCGTTAAGCGACGTATTGAACGACAAATGCGCGAATAAACTGGGCTTGTGGGACATGGAGCCGTGGGCAATCAGCAACTTCGGCAGCGGCAATGAAGTTAGGGTTCCTGCTAATTTGCATCACTGGTTCGGCTCGCACGAAAGCGGCACGTACGGAGAACTCGGTTATGCAGTCGGCAATGACCAAGAGCCGACGCAGACTCTTGTCGTCGCTTCTGATTTAAAATTGATCAATATGAAAGTATTGAGCAGCGTCAATATCGTGGTAAAAAACGGCGCAAAATTGAATTTGCAGGATTCCTCGATTCACGGAAGAATTACCGTAGAAAATGGCGGCGCGCTGCAGATGAATTACGATGAATACAATCGTAAATATGCAACCGGCGCGCAAATCAACGGAAAACTTGTACTAAAAGACGGCGCGGCGCTTGACCATTCGCTGATATATTCGAATTCAAATTACTTGGCGAACGGCACCATTGCCCGGCGCAATGAAGACGCCGTCATCGAAGTTACCGGCAATGTCCGTGTGCGCGGAAAGGTATACGTGCGCGGAGACGAGGCGGCGACCGGCGTTTCCGCTAAAACGGGAAAACTGTTGACCGGACAGCCCGCAATGATTGTAAAAGGCGGTACCGTAACAGTTGACTCAGGAGCGGAACTCGGCTTATACGGCGGCGGACGCATGGCGATTACCGAAGAAGGAGGCGCCGCTCTCATATTGGAGAACGGCACGGTAACGGGAGACGGCAAGCTGATTGCAGTCGGCGGACGGAGCGAGCGGGCGAACGGCGCATGCGCGGTATCTGGCGCGGCGGATACGCATAACGTGCTTTCCGTAAAAGAAGCGTATCTGCAGGGCGGAAATACCTACAAAAGCGGGTATCAAGGCGGAGAGCCGTACCAAAATGTAGAAATCGGGGACGACACAATCGGCGAAGCAAATAGGGGAAAAGCCCTGCGCATACTTGCCGACGATGACCAGCCTGCATATTGGAGCGATATTCTTTCGCCGCCGCGTACCGATGAAACGTGTCGGACAAGCGGCAAACCAAAGATTAAAAAATAAAATAGGATGAGAGACGGCATTGCGGAAGACAAGCTTCTTTTGCGCGCCGTTTTTTATTAAATCTGTTCGGCAACGAAGTTCGCGAACAGGTCTATTTATAGAGAAACGTTTATTTTGTAGAATGCGGAAAGCAAAACTGCGGCGGCGTTCCTGTATGTGTCGCTGAGGGGGCAGCGCATTCCGGTACGGAAGCGCGTTTTTGCCGCTCGGCGTTAGTCAGTCAATCCGGCGAGCGGGGCTGCAGTCGTCCTCAATATCATAAAAAATTCAAGTTATGGAGAAATGTATGACCGAATGCGAATGGCTTGCATTCCGTGATTTTAGGGAGCGGTTTCGGAAAAAAACTGAAGATTGGGCTGTTCACACGTTGACGTTATATCCGCTGCAAGCCGCGGCGGCGCAAAAAGACACGCCCCCTTATCCGGTGCAGACGGCTGTGGTATATAACCGCGCGCTTGACGAAGTGGCTCCTGAGGACGATATAAAGCTCATCGTCATCGGCGATAATCCCGGAAAAGACGAGCAGCGCGCGGAAAACAATCGCTATTTGGTCGGGCAGTCGGGGAAGGTTGCGGACGGATTTTTTAAGCGCAATCCCGAACTCGGCGTTGATTTTCGGAAAAACGTCATCATTTTGAATAAAACGCCCGTCCACACGGCAAAGACGGCGCATTTGAAGTACGTGCGCAAAAACGGCGGCGAAAAAATCGCGCGCCTCATCGAAGAAAGTCAAGTGTGGATGGCAGAGGCAACTGCCAGACTGCATAAATCGCTTCCGAAGGCGGAGTTATGGCTTGTCGGCTACGCGGAATTAAAGGCGCGCGGCATATTTACGTCGTATAAAAACGCGCTTCAATCGGCGTACAATAGCGACGCGGAGGCGTGGGAGCGCGTTTTTGTGTTTCAGCATTTTTCAATGAACCGATTTTTAATCGACTTAAAAGAGTTCCGCGCGGCGAATCAAGAGCTTTCGCTTGCGGACGCGTTGAAAGCGCTCGGCTCGGCGCATAAAGACGAAATATTCGGGACGAGCGAGGCTGCGGCTCCGTTGTGTCTTTCAAACTCTTGCTTCCGCCGCTAAGCCATTCTCCGCTGCTGTAAAAGAAATTTGCCGGGAGAATTATTTTGCCTCCCCGTATTGAAACTCCGTATTCAAACGCCGTTTTCACCCAGTTTTGCCTACGGCAAAACTGGGGAGGGCGGGACATCGCTCAGTCTGTCATACTTCGTAACAGCCGCCCGACGAACTCCGCAGCGGACGGCGGTAAGCGATTGTTCCGTATGAAAGCGGAGAAGAAGCGGCGGGCGGGAGCGCATCCTGCGCCGGATTGAAGCGGAAAGGGCTGAAAGCCGTTGCAGCGGAAAGCCGGTTACGAGTTCCGGTCGCGCCCTGTCTTCAAATCTGCGATACCGCCCCGCTGAAAAAAATCCTTAAGGGGTTGTCTGCGGTAAAATTTTATAACGCGCGGTTATCTTTTATAATTTTGAAATGCCGATAATGATAGAGTATCTCTTGAATTCGGCGGAATTGAGAGGTGCCCGATGATTTTGCGGCAAGCGATTGTTATAATGCTTGGCAAAATATCGAAATAATTGAAGGAAAACCGCAAAATCGAATGTTCCGGCGGTTTCATACACTTAAAAATGAGCTTGGGAGGCTTTTATGAAGAAGATTATTTTATCCGTTGCGGCTGCTGCGCTGGGCTGCTCCGCGTTTGCATACGATATTGCGGCGCATTCTCCGGTAAAAGGCGCGGTCAGGACGGTTACTCGGACGGACTTTTCTGTTATGTCGCGGTTCGGCGAGTATTTTCGGACTCCGGGCGCAAAATTCGTGTATAAATACGATGATTCCGGCAGGCGGACGGAGACGCTGGAACTTTCCGTGCGCGATGAAGTTGTAAACCGCGTGGTCAACGCGTATGACGCGGCGGGGCATTTGAGCGAACAGACCGGCTATGACGGAACGGGCGCCGTCTTGTGGCGGTCGGTCGTCAGTTTTAAGAACGGAATAAAATTCGACGTTTCCGAACTTGGAAGCGATAATCTGCTGAAAGGAAGGACGATTTATTCTTACTCAGGCGGCAGACTTTCCGACGAAACTTCGTACGATGCCGACGGCGCGGTTATCTGGAAAATCACGTATGCGTATAACGGCAAAGGGCAGGTTTCAGAAGAAAATGAGTATTTCGGCGACGGCGCGCTCAATGAACGGCGGGTTTACACCTACACGGCGGCGGGCAGCAACGATTCGATTTCGTATTACGGCGAAAACGAATCGCTTAAAACCAAAGACGTGTTCCGCTACGGCGACAACGGCATTCTTACGGAAATCACGACTTACGGCGCGGACGGCAAGGCGGCGGTGCGCACAATCGTAAAGTTCGATAACGCCGGCAATATCGCAAAAATCACCGCGTACAATGTCGCCAAAAAGTTCGGCGGGGCGGCAAACGAAATGACCGGTATGACCGAGTTTATTTACAGTTCGGTAGACAATATAAAATAGATCCGTTCTGAAGCGGACGTTTCAGAGCTGCTTTAATAACCATGCGGACGGCTGTAAAATGTTTGAGCGTTTTACAGCCGTCCGTTTTTTTATTCCCGTCTTTCCGGTCAGGGGATTTTTCTCGTCTTTCTATCGAAACGCGGTTCCAGTCCCCCGTATTTTCTGCAAGATAAATCATTGCGGGCAGCCGTTTTTCCTGCTAGTATGCAGCGCAATCGGAGCGGCGGGAATGACGGGAGGTCGTCTTATGGCTTTTGAATTGGGAAACAGTCTCATGGTTTTTGCATTTGTATTCGGCGCGCTTGCGGCGGTTTCAAGCATATTATTCTGGATTTTTATCGTTGTGCTGATTGTAAAAGCGGTGCAAAAACGCCCGAAAACAGGCGCGGCTGTCGGCTCCGGCGTGTTCGGCGGGCTCTGGGTTGTATTTAATGTACTTGCGTTCGTTTTGGGGACGCAATCTTTCATCAAAGGCGACCCGATTGCAGACAAAGTTTTGGAAGGCGCGGGGACTGCAACGGCGAATATCGCAGCGCGCTCTGCTGAAAGCGTCAAAAAGGGCTGGAGTAAAGTCCTCTTGAGTAAAATCGACAAACTTTCCGTGTCTTTTGTTTCAATCAGGGAAATCGGCGAAGACGAACGGGATTTATTTGATTTTGCCGATACGAACGGCAAAAAAATATTTGAAATCCTTTTGGCGGTTGAAAATCCGCTGGACGGTTCAAAGAAAATCTCGTACCGCAAAATCAATAAGGAGCAGTTGATTTTCGGGCGGGACGCGGACGGCAATTATATACCCGTTTTTATCATTGACGACTCAGGACTTTCGACTATTCCCTGGATTTTGACGTTTTTTCTTCCGACGTACCGCAAAGACCGCGCATCGACGTTTATTCCAATCGGAAAGTCGGAATTGCGGCTCAGGTTTGACGTGGTTGATAGAGATTCGATAGAAAAAATTATATTCGGCAATAAAGAGATTCCGATTCCGCACACAAAAAACGCGGACGACAATGCTCCTCAGTCAGCATAGCGCGGGAAAACGCTCTAGCGCATTGCTGCATTTTTAGTTATAACGACGGCAGCGGGGCGAAAGCCGGTCGGCATTGCCCTTAAATCAATTCGTCTGAAGGAGGCGGTTATGGAAATTGGAATTACGAGAGATGAGACGTTTGCGGTAACGCACGATATGCTTGCAAGCGCGGCGGGGAGCGGGACGGTGGACGTTTTTTCTACGCCGGTGATGATTGCAAAAATGGAAGGGACTGCGACGCGCAGCGTAATGCCGTTTTTGGATGCGGGAAAGGCGACGGTCGGCGTGCATGTGGACGTGAAGCATCTGGATGCGACGCCGGAAGGAATGAAGGTTACGATTCACACGGAATTGACTGAAATCAGCGAAAACGGCAAGTTTTTGACGTTTAAAGTGTCTGCGCGCGATGAAGCGGGCGTTATCGGCGAGGGCGTTCACGTCCGCGCGATTATCAACGAAGCGCGTTTTATAGAAAAAGTCCGCGCGAAAAAGCCGCAATAAGCGGGGCGGGCGGGCGGAGAGAGTTTTGTGTTTAGTGGGGAATTAGGAATGCGTAATTAAAAAGCCCCCCCCCCCCCCCCCCTTCCGAATTATCTCCCTCCCTGCCGTCGTCTGCAAATTGTGATATACTGCTGTAAATCTTTTTTACGGAGCAAATAATGAAAAAAATAATGCGCGCCGCTTTTGCGGCAGTCGTTTTGGGGGCGGCGTTTACGTCGTGCGCGGCAAAAAAATCGGCGGCAAAGTCGATTGCAGTTTTTGCGCCCGGCATTCTTGCAGACAGTGCGACCTACCGTATGCTTGCCGACGGCGTTCAAGCGGCGGCGGACGCGTACAATGCGTCAAAGCCGGAGTCGGAAAAAGTCAAACTTGACATCATCGAAGCGGGCACAAATCAAGCGGAATGGAGCACCAAGTTGACTGCAGTCGCGGCGACGCAAAGTTACGACTTAATCGTAACGTCGAATCCGTCCATGCCGGACATTGCGGAGCCTTTGACGGCGCAGTTTCCGGAGCAAAAGTTTTTGATTTTGGACGCGGCGAAGTCCGGAAACAAAAACATCGCAACCGTCCGCTACAATCAGCATGAACAGTCGTATCTTGCAGGCTACATCGCGGGACTGATGACAAAAAGCGGAAAACTCGGGCTTATCGCGGGACAGGAATATCCGGTTATGAACGGCGTCATCCTTCCGGGATTTGAAGAAGGCGCAAAGGCGTCCAACAGCGGCGCTTCAGTCGATTTTCGAATCGTCGGCAACTGGTTCAGCGCGGCGAAAGGCGGCGAACTTGCGGACGCGATGGCAAAAAACAACGTCGACGTGATTTTACCGATATGCGGCGGCGCGGCTCAGGGCGTTATCGCGTCGGCAGTTGCGAATAATTTTTACCTCGTTTGGTTTGACAGCAACGGATTTTCCCGCGCTCCGCAAAACGTCGTCGGCAGCGCGGTTACCAATCAGCATAAAATGGCGGAAGAAATGACACGACGCTTTCTCGAAGGCAAAATCGAATGGGGAACCGCAGGGACAGTCGGTATAAAGGAAGGTTTTGTCGACTTTGTGCAGGACGATCCGCTTTACGCGCAAAACGTTCCCGAAGACGCGCGGCAAAAGATGGCGGCGCTTATCGAAAGCATTAAGACGGGCGCGCTGACGCTGCCGCAGGATCTGTAACCCCGTCCGGCGCGTATGAATATTTATCTCCGCCGCATTACAAAACGCTTTGCGCTGAAAACCGCGCTTGACCGCGTGTCGCTTGATTTTCCGGAGCGGAAGATTTACGCCGTGCTCGGCGAAAACGGCGCGGGAAAGTCGACCGTTGCGTCTATTTTAAGCGGCGATACGCAGCCGACGGCGGGAAAGATATTTATAGAAAACAAAAGCGTCCGCTTCCGGAATGCGGGAGAGGCGACCGCCGCAAAAATCATCTGCGTGCACCAGCGTCCCCTGCTTGCCGACTCTCTGACGGTTTTTGAAAACATCATACTCGGCGCGGAACGATTGGGGCGTCATTCGTCAAAGGCGGAACGGGCAAAAGCGATAAACGATCTCGTGCGCGCATGGGCTCCTGCGCTGCAACTTGACTCCTACATCTGGCAGGCGGGACGGAGCGCGCATTTTTTTACCGCGTTTATCTGCGCGCTTCTCAAAAATCCTTCCGTCCTCATTCTCGACGAACCGGCGTCCCTTCTCGACGACGAAGAAAAACACGCGTTTTATTCAAAAATACGGCGTTTCGTTCACGCTGACGGCGCGCTGAAGACCGTCATCATCATCACGCACAGTCCCGAAGACGCGGCGTCCTATGCGGACAGCGTTATCGTGATGAAAAAAGGCGGCGTTGCAAAAGTTTTTGACGCGGCAAAGGATTTTACGCCCGCCGAATACCGCGCGCTCCTTTCCGAAGATGAAAACGCGCCGCCGTACATCTTTATGGCGGCGGAACCGTTGTCCGTTCAGCCGGCAAAAGTCGAATCGAAAAACTACATCGCGTTTGAAAACGTCTCCGCCAGTCCGCAAAACCGCCCCGCAGTTTCCGGCGTGAGCATTAAAGCGCCGTACGCCGCCATCACCTGCGTCAAAGGTGAAAAGGCAAGCGGACTTGAAACGCTTGAAAACGTAATAACCGGCATGGCGAATTTTCCCTGCCGGGGAACGTTTGAAGTCATGCACGAAAACCGCAAATTCACGGCGAAAATCGGGACGCGGCGCTTCACTCCGGCAGTTCTCCGCTACAAGCAAAAGGCAGCGATTCTTTCATCGGACAGGAATTTCCGCTCCGCCGACCCGCGTTTGACAGTCGAACAACTTTTGACGGCAATGTATCAAGGAAGCGACTGCAAAAGTTACGCGCAGTCGCTGATTGACAAGGCTGGAATCAACATCAAACCCGACGAAAAAGTCGCTTCTCTTTCCGGCGGCATGCTCCAGCAGCTTTTGCTCCGGCGGGAACTTGAAAGCAATCCCGAATTGATAATCATGTGCGAACCGCTCCAAGGACTTGACTCCAACGCGGCAAAAAAAATGTGCGACCTGCTCACCGGCTCAAGCCGCGCAGGAAAGGCAGTGCTTATCATCGCCGCAGCGGATTTTCCCGACGAGTTGTGTTCAAAAATCTACTACTTAAAGGAAGGAAAATGCGAATTGATAAAATAACCGCTGCAAAAGCAAAATGCATTTTGTATTCGGCAGCCCCGCTCGTCTTCGGCGCGCTCGTGTGCGCTATGCTTGCGCTCGTATTTTCAAAGTCGCCGTCAACGGACTTTGCAGGATTTTTTACGGGCGTTTTTTCCTCGCGCTTTTACACAGGCTCATTCTTGAATACAGCGTTTTTGCTTTCCATCGCGGGGCTGGGGGCGGCAGCCGCGCTCCTAAACGGAGAATACAATCTCGGCGGCGAAGGGCAGATTTACGCAGGCGGCTTTGTTTCTGCAATCGTGTGCGCCGCGCTCAAAAACGTGCCGCCTGCCGCCGCGCTCGGCATGGCGTTTACAGCGGCGTGCGCCGTTTCCGCCGCTCTTGCGCTCCTTTCCGCCGTTTTACGTTATTACAAAGGCGCAAGCGTGCTTTTAACATCGTTTTTAATTTCTTCGGCGGCAGTTCCCGTCATCAATTCCCTCATCGCAGGCCCGTTCAGAAACGCCGGAAACCTCCTTGCCACGCAGCCGATACCGGAAAATATGCGCATTCCGCACATTTTGCCGCCCTCGCTTTTGAGCGCGGCCGCGTTTTCCGCTCCCGTCTTGTGCGCGGCGGCGTGGCTCATCGTGTACCGGACACCCGCGGGAAGAAAACTCTGCATTAACGGCGTTTCAAAAGAGTTCGGACGGTACTGCGGCTATCCGCAGACAAAAATGCTCTTTTCTTCGCTGGCAGTTTCAGGCGCCCTGCACGGAGCGGCAGGCTTTTTCGCCGTCGCCGGATCCTATTACACCTGCCATTCGGGATTTCACGCAGGGATGGGCTGGAACGCGCTCACCGCCGCGCTCGCCGCGTCTTCAAACCCCGCCTACCTCATTCCCGCATCTCTTGCCCTCTCGTGGATTTTCACGGGAGCGGACAAAACCGCCCTGCTCGGAAACTTCTCATTCAATTTTACGGCGTTGGTTCAGGGAATTCTCCTGCTCTGTCTTTCCGTAAAGGAATTGAATTTCAATTTTTCCGCCGCGCTCAAGGCGCTCAAAATTGCGTATAAGAAAAACGCGCGCGTACGGCATGGGGGCGCCGCATGATTTTAGGCATCTTCTCGTCGGCTGCCGCGCTCTTTTTGATTGCAATCGGCGCGCTCTACAGCGAATACGCGGGACGGCTCGCGCTTTTTTTAGACGCCGTCATAAATCTGTCCGCATTTTTGTTTTTCGCATTCGCCTTTTCGACTGGAAATGCGGTTTTTGCATTCTGCCTTGCGGTTTTCGTTTCATCCGCATTGATTTACGGCTTAGCATTGACGGTAGAACGACTGAAAGCCGACCCGTTCGTCGCGGCGATTGCGCTCTCTCTCATCATCGAAGGAGCGGTCAGCGCGCTTTCCGCGGGCATTTTCGGAACCCGCGGCGTGCTGACTGCCGAAAACTTTGCCTTCCCGCGCGCACAAGCCCGCTTGACTGCCGGCACGGCGTGCGTCGTTTTGTCCGCACTTTTGATAATATTCTTAAAAACGAGCGTCAAAGGTTTGTATTTTAGAATTTCCGGCACCGATCCCGACGTTTTGGAAGCGCGCGGCGTCAACAGTTCCGCGTACAAGTGCAGGGCGTGGCTCGTAACCGCGTTTTGCGCATCCGCTGCAGGCGGATTTTACGCGGCGGAAATATCGTCGTTCGTCCCGAACATCGCAGGCGGACGCGGCTGGATTGCGCTTGCTCTCGTCTTTCTCGGACGGAAAAAGCCGCTTTTTATCGCCGCAGCCGCAATCTTCTTTGCCGCCGCCGAATACGCCTCGTCCTATCTCCCGAACGCGCTGCCTGCCATTCCTTCCGCGCTTTTAATTTCGCTGCCGTATATTGCCGCGCTGGCGGTCATCTCCGCGCTCCCGCGCGAGCGGACGGGAACGACGGGAGAGTAAAACTGCGAAAAGCGCGTCGGCGCGCCGCTACAACTTTTTCCGAAATACAACGTATTTTTGGCAGACAAAATTTGCCGCCGTAAATACCGCGCTGCCGAAAATCATCGCGGCATTATCCTGCAGCCGCGTGGAATATGGAGAAAGTATTATGCGGACAAAAGGACGCGCAAGTCCGTAGGAGAATGCGTAGCAGGCGGCAATGCACAAAACGAATAAAATCACTTCCCGCGCGCACAAGCGTTTTGAGCCGAACGTAAAGTATTTGTTCAAAAAGAAACTGCACACGCTGCCCAAAATATAGTTTGCGGCGGAGGAAACCCAGTAACCGGCATGAAAAATATTGTACAGCGTAAACATTGCCGCCGCGCCGACAGCAGTATTGATAAGCCCGACGGCAAGGAATTTAAGCGGCTCCTGCAAGTTTTTATTCAGCATTTGAAAAACCGTTTATGAAAGCGCACTTATTTTCGTAGTCGAACACGCGGTAAAAGTCGTCGGAATAGACTTCCCGTCCGTTTCTAAAAATATTGTGCTCAGGCGTTTTGTCGTATTCTTCCTGCGTTACCAGCAAAAAGACCGGTACGTCCGCTTTGTAGTCGTCATGATAAAATCTGTCCGGCGTAAGCCATAAATGACAATGAAAAGTTTGGGGAATGTAGTCAATTTTATTGATAGTATCCGGTTCAAGATTACCGAATTCCAAACGCCCGTCCGTCATAAACGTAAGAATATTTGCATTCCAGAACGTTGCATACCCGAACGAATAATTTTTATCAAGGAAGCGGCAGACTTCCCGTTTATCTTCATTCCCTTGTGCCGTCAAAATATCTGCAAACGTTACAAACGAACTTCCAATAAAGACAACCGACGCAGATACTCCAAGCAAATATTTTTTGAGCGGAGAAAAATGCGCGCTTTCAAGAAAAAGCGCAAAACAGGGAACGCAATAAACAAGTGCGGGAATTAAATACCTGTCTTGATAATCTGTATGAACCGTTACAAAGGTATTGATTATAATCATCACAACGGCAAGCAAAATAAAAATTCGTTTGTAGCCGGTTTCTTGATTTTTTAAATACGGAACAAAAGATATGATAAAAAGGAGAGCCGCGATATAGAGGACAACATTATTGACTCCGGCTGGCGAAGAAACTTGAACATTACTCTGAAAGCCGAAAAGTCCGAAAATATCACGATGTAATTCGGAAAGAGGGACATCTCCAATCGCATTGAATACTTTGTCGTTGTATTTAAGAAAATGGAAGAACTTGGAAAGCACCAGCGAATTTGCAACGTAACCTACACCTCCGAGCACGATATTCGCAGAAGCGTAAAAAATGGGTTTATCTGCGATAAAAAAGCGGGAAAAATTAAATTCTTCTTGTTTGCTGACCATGCGGTGCACGGCAAGCGCAATAATCGTAGCCGCAATGGGAAGTTGAAAATTCAAAATGGGGCGGATACCCGAGAGTCCTGAAATAAATGCGAGCGCAAAAAAGAGCACGGTAAAGATTTTCGCCTTTCTTGCCGTCGGTTCGGCGTACGCAAGCGAGATAAACAGCGCCGTGTAGACAAAACTGATTGCAATATGCGGAATGTAATAATTTCCGAGTTGCACCATTCCCCACATCGTATCCGACCACGGAAGAAAAATCAGAAGCGAGCACAATAACTTGAGCCAAATGCTTTTGATTTTCAGTGCATTCAGCAAAAACAGGAGCGAAAACGGCAGCGCAAAACATAAAATGACTGCGGAAAGCGCCTTGACCGTCAGCCAGCTTGAGGTGAATGCAAAAAGCGGACTTGCAATCAACTGCGTGTGAAGGAGCCGGATTTCCGTTGAATAATGCCACGTTCGAGGCCAAAACGTTTTATGCGTAAAGCACTCTTTTGCAAGCATGATTTCCGACGCCATATCGCTGTTCATGTATTGCGGTGATTTGAGAAAACACGCGGCAACAGTCAAAATGAGCGCGGCAAGACAGAATTGCGCGAGCAAAATGATTTTTGATTTTGCCGCAAACTTTACGAAAAACAGTGCGTCAAAAACGATAACCGCAAACGCCGGAAAGACAATAAACGGCGTAATTTTTTGATGAATTGTTGCAGGATTTAACGGATGATGAACAACCTTTGTTTCCGCAACATATTGAATGAACGTAAAAATCTCTGCAGAAAAAAGAATTAACGCCGCGCTCACAAAAAATGCCGCTGACGTTATAATCAAAACCGTCAAGTCTGTCTTTTTAGAAAACTGTTTCATAGTTTCTCCTGTAAAAGTTAAATCCGTAAAATATTTTTGCGGAAAGGCTGATGATTCCTTTCAGCTTATTGCTCATCCTTTTTATTCTTATCTCCGTCGATGACGGCTTCGATGATGTAACGCGGGCGGTGTTTGGTTTCTAAATAAATCTTTCCGATATATTCGCCGAGTACGCCGATCGACATTTGAATAAGTCCGCCGATTGCCCAAATTGAAACGGCAAGAGACGACCAGCCGACAATCGTCCTTCCGGTAAAATGGCGTATCAAAAAGTAGACGAGCATTCCAATGCTGGAAAGAAAAATAAAAAATCCGAGCGCGCTGATTATCCGCATCGGCTTTATTGAAAGCGACGTTATCCCCTGCGCCGCGAACGCAAGCATTTTTTTAAGCGGATACTTACTCGTTCCTGCAATTCGCTCGTTTCGACTGTAGTAAACAGTTTCCTGCCGATACCCGATTGCCGGAATAATACCGCGAAGATACAAATTGACTTCCATGTATTCCGCAAGTCCAGCAAGTGCGCGGCGGCTCATCAATCGGTAGTCGGCGTGATTGTAAATGATGTGTTTGGGATTATCGGAAAAGAAACGCAGGATTTTATAGAATGACTCAGCGGTAAACCGCTTGAAAAACGTATCTCGTTTGCGTTCGGAGCGAACTCCGTATACGATATCCGCCCCGTCGAGAAATTTTAAAATCATTTCATCTACGGCATTTATATCGTCCTGCAAATCCGCATCCATAGAAATAACGGCGTCGGATGTATCTTTTGCCGTCATAAGTCCCGCTAAAAGCGCATTTTGGTGTCCTTTATTTGCCGCAAGTTTTATTCCGCAAAACGTTTTGTCCTTTTTTGCAAGATTTTGAATGATATTCCAAGTGACGTCGGATGAGCCGTCATCAACAAAATAGACTTTATAATTTAGGATAGACTGGAACCGCTCGTCTTTTTGTAATGCGGAAATTTTTTGTTTTAAGGCTTCTGCGGTTTTCGGGAGCGCGTCTTCTTCGTTATAGCAGGGAATTACAAAAGGTAGGA
>JBQNBN010000036.1:0-26987 GCA_052169915.1 Treponema sp. | reverse complement strand
ACACTATTTCCATTTCGACGCAGAGCGTCGGGGAATTAAACCCTCTTTAGATTAAGAATGCGTAATGCGGAGTTTTGTCTGCTGCTAGGAAACTGAGTTTTGGGGTAGCGACAATGGTTAGGGCATCTCCGTCATTGCGCGAACACGCTTTTTGCATAGAAGCCCCGCCCCGCAAGACATTGCTTTCCGCGAGATTTTGCTATGCGGCAAAATCTCGTGCGGGCGGCAACTTCGTTCAGTCATTCAAATTCCATTCTCCGCCGCCCGACAATTTCGTATTCAATCCCCGCGCTGCAGCTGACGTTCATGACGCCGCTTCGCCATTTTAATGCGGCGCGTAGGTGCGCGGAAGTTTTGTCCGCCGCGCCGCCGATCGTTTTCGTTTTCACGGAACAGCCTGCGCTAAGCTGTACGGAAAGCGCATACGATTGCAGAGACGGAAGAGTTACCGACGCGGACAGCTTGTAAAGAGCTGCAGCAGGAATGCGTCCTCGTTTCGGATAAAAATGCGCGGAAGCGGCGCAAAAGGTTTTTAGTCCCGATTTTTGGAAAAATGAGGCTCCTACGGCGTAAGAAGCGCCTTCCAATATTTTGCCGTCCGAAACGATAACGCCCCGCTCCCAAAGCGAGCGGAAACTGCCTGCGGCCGTAAGATTTTCCGCCGCAACGTTCAAGCGGACGGAAGACTTGTCAAAGTCGATTCCCGTACCTATGCCGACTTTTGCCGAAAGCGTTTTTTTCCGCGCCGTTTTCCATTTTTCTTCAAGCAGGAAGAGCGCGCCGGTTTTTACGCGGATAAAATCGTCGGAAAAATAAAACGTCCATTGCGGATTGAATCGAAACTGAGCGCTAGTCCTTTGCTTTATCAAAGAGGCGGTTACGGTATCTTTGTGCGGCGCGTAAAAAACTCCGGCGTTCAACGTGAAAAATCCCGTTTTGACGGAGTTTTCAAACGAATACGCCGGTTTCCAGCCGCCGCGTACGTCTTCAAAGACGCACACGGAAGCTGACGCGCGATAAAACGATGAGAGGAATGCCGACTGCGCGCAAAAATTCCATTTTCCGGAGGAGGAATTGAATAAATCTTCTCCGAAACGAAACGCCGCGTTCCGTTTTTTGTTCGTTCGCGCGGCGGTAAAAGAAAAGCCTATCGAATTCCGTCTCCCTAATCGAAAATCCGCATGGGTGGAAGCGGCAAATACGCCGTGCTCTGCGTAAAACGCCGCCGCGCCGAACTCCTTAAAGACGTCTCTTCGTTTGACGTTCGCTTCCGCGCTGACGGCGTACGGTTTTTGCGCCGCGTAAAACGAAGGCAAAAAAACGCCTATTCCCTTTGCCGAATACGATTGCAGCGGCAGCGCGTACGCGTTTTGCGGCAGCAGCGGATTTTTGAGTTTTTTAAAGCTTCCGCCGAGGTCCAAATTGCCGCCCTTTATTTCAAGAGGAATGCCTGCCGCGTCTTTGAGCGAAAAACGCAGTCCGAACACCGGATTTACATATTCGGGGCGGCTGTTAAAGCCCGTTTCAGGAATTTTATGCGCCGCCCTTATTTCAATATCGCGGAATAAAAAGCGCGCGCCGTTATTCAGCGAATACGAAGCGGACTCGCCGTCCGTTTTAAACTTCACGCCGGAAACGATGTCGATACGCTTGGGCAACAGAACGCTTTGAGCCGCATTTCGCCGCGCGGCGGAACCGCCGCTTTCCTCGCGCGCAGAGGCAATGCCGCCGCTTGCCAACGCAATCACAAAAACAAAAATGCGCTTCCTCATACCGCCTTATTCGCGCATGAAGAAGCGTTTTCGGCAAAGACTGCAAAAAAAATTTTAGCGCGCAAAAAGAAATGTAGCAAGCCGACTGGAAAAGCAGCGCCTCGCAACACAAATACCCCGTCCGCCAGAATACCGCGAAACTTCGAAGTCTGTTTTCGCCAAGTTTTGCCGAACGGCAAAACTTGAGCAGACGGAAATAACATTCTATCTTTTCAAACACCTTTTTTGCCGTCTACTGCTGCACCAACGTCGGCAACATCGCTGCCACGCAAGAATGCCGCAAGACCGCAAACTCCGTTACTCCAAGTTTTTGCCGAACGGCAAAAACTTGTTAGGGCGGCAACTCCATTAAATCATTTAAACTAAGTTTTCACCGCCCGACCCGCCCAATCTGCCTCCCCCTTCCGGCAAACCCCATTTTTCCGCAAGTTTTGCCGGAAGGCAAAACTTGCAGCGGACGGGAAGTCCGTTAAATCTTTCAAACTCAGTTTTTACCGTCCGCGTGCCCGTCCAATACCCCGCCCCTGTAGCCGATATAGTTAAATTTCTTTTCATCGAGGTTGTAATCATACCACAGTCTCCGAAACACCAGTTTATTGCCGTCCGCCGCATCAAACTCAATACGGTCGTAACGGCTCCCGGCGTCAAGCGAAAGCGCAAAATCCGTTAAGTCGTATGAGTAAGAGCCGGCTTTTACAATCATTCGCTCCCGACTGCTGTAAATATTTTCGTCAAACGGAATGAACCGCTCATATCCGCGGACATCAATCCAGTCCTGTGATGAGTCGTATTGAAACTTTTTCAAAAGATTTTTCGATTCCCTCTCCAACCACAAACTTTCCGCCGCTGCATTTATCCAGTCGGGAACCTGCTCGTACGTCTGCCGGTCTAAAAAACGGTACGCAGATCTCAGTTTACGCAGCGTATCATCGTCTAAAAGTCCTTTTGCGTCGGCACTCTCCTTAAATCCAGTCGTTTCGTCGTACAGTCCCGCCTTTTCAAGAATGGACGAAAAACGGTGCGTTTGATTTCTGCACGACATTTTCAGCGCATTGAGCGGCGTCAGCGTCGCAGTAACGATAAAAAACGCCAGCAGCAAAAATCCGTACCGCGCGAGCGTTCCCCGCTTGAGGATTACAAGGACGGTAAACGCGGAAGAAAAAACAATGTAGGCAAAACTGAAATAACGCGCGGGCGTAAAACCGTACTCGGAAATGCGGACTGCAAAAGCGGCGTACTGCAGCGCGAACAAAGGAAACAGCAGGAATTTTCCGACTTTGTAGAAGGCGCGGACAGCCGCATTCGTTCGGTATTCGGAAAGCAAAAAGTAAAACAAAATGAACGCCGCAGAGGCAATCGAAACGAAGATATTTATCTGTCCGTCCGGCAGCGTCCGCTTCACGCAGACTTTGATAAAATACGCGTACAGCACTGCAAGCAAAGCCGCGTAGACGGGAAACAGCGCGTTTACCGTCAGCAGTTTGAAAACTTTTCCAGTCGATTTGTATTCGTCCCCGCCGTTGAACGATACGGTCGTAAAAACATTCCAAAAGACGACTGACGAACAAAACGCAAAGGCGGTAAAGTAGACTTTTTCAATGCCGGTATATTTTTTGAAAAAAAGGAAATCCGCCGCCCAAATGACGACGCAGAACGCGGCAAACAAGACGAGAGAGAGCATGACGGAAAGCGTAACATTCCTGACAAGAGATGCCGTCCGGTTTTCTCCCTTTTTCGACTGGAAAAACGCGATAAGCGCCGCGCACGAAAACGTTATTCCCCAAAAACGCATATACGAGTAGGTATCGTGGTCATCGAAATACAAGCACAAAAAGCCCGCTGCAAATCCGATCGCAGTAAACAATACGGAAAATGCGTTTTCCGCAATCCGCACGCCGAGCGGAGAGGCGATTTTTTCCCGCAGGCGGGAAGAAACGGCGCTTTGCTCCAAAACGAACATCGACAAAAGACAAAACAGCGCGGCGCTCACCGCCCCGTACAAAATCCGCACGGCAGTATCAAAGCCCGTATACTCCGCCGGCTTTCGGAAGATGACCCAAACCGCCGCCGCAAACACAAGCCCCGACGCCGCCGGCATAACCGGATACGCTTTTACAAACGACAAAAGCGATACAAAAAGTTTTTTAAGCGTTTTCATACCGCCGATTATAACACAAACCCGCCGCACAGACCGAGACGGAACGCATAACCGTTGCATTCGCTCATGCGTTTACGGAAGCGAAAGACCGACTGGACAAGCCGACTGGATAAAAGTCCCCTGCAACGCAAATACCGCGTCCACCGGAATGCCGCAAGAGCGCAAGATCGAAAACTCCGTTTTCCTCAAGTTTTTTGCCGTCTGCCGTCGCACTGACGCCGACAACGTCGCTGCCGCGAAAGAATGCCACGCCGTTCCTAACCCAAGTTTTCCTCAAGTTTTTGCCGTCTGCCGCCGCACATTCCGTGCTGCCGCGTCACATAAAAAAACTTTTTTTCATCGAGTTTTGCCGGAAGGCAAAACTCGTAGGGCGGGCACACTGTAAAATCTTTCAAACACCGTAACACCCCGCCCGACAAATTCTCAGCAGGCGGAATACCGTTACGTCTTTCAAACTACATAACACCGTCCGCGCCCCGCTAGTCAAACTCCATTCTCTACCTTTAGTTTTCCGCAGGAAAACTAACAGCAAACGGCAACTCCACTTTATTTTTCAAACTCATTTTTCACCGTTTGCGATGTTTCCAAGGAATAAACCGATTAACCTTTTTGCAATACGCTGAATATTCGTCTCCAAACCGTTCGGTAAGCCACTTTTCTTCCGTCCGCTTCATAACGATTGTAAGATACGCCCAAAAAAGCGGCGGCAAAACGAGCGCATACAGATTCCGACACAATAAGAGCGCGCCGGTGCAAATAAATAAAAAAGCCGAATAAATGGGATTCCGCACAAAGGCGTAGATTCCTCCGGTTTCAAGTTGATTCGACTTTATTTTTCTATCGATTCGGCAGCCGACCACAGCAGCAATCCACAACGCAATTCCGCCTGCAATGCACAGACTTCCGGCAATAACAAAAGGAAGGGCAGCATGAATCCTGCCGCTTTCAAACATACTCAACCGTGCCAGCGCAATCCCCGCCCCCGTGAACGCAATCATAACAGCAATACACACAGGTCCTACTCCCATCAATGGAAGATGCCCTTTTTCTTTTCCGTTCAATTTACTTCACCCCCTGTCTAAAAGCCGACCGCCTCTCCATTTCCGCCGCCGACAACGTCGCTGCCGCGAAGACTGAGACGGAGCGCATTCGCACATACGTTTACGGAAGCGGAAGCCCGACAGAACAAGACGACTGGAAAAAAGCCCCTCACAACGCAAATACCGCACCGCATACGCCGCCACCGGAATGCTGCAAGAGCGCAAACTCCATTTCCTCAAGTTTTTTGCTGAACGGCAAAAAACTTGATAGGGCGGCAACACCGTTAAATCTTTCAAATACCGTAACAACCCGCCCGATTTTTACCGTCCGCCTAACGCCATTCTCCACCTTAGTTTTCCGCAGGAAAACTAACAGCAAACGGCAACTCCGCTTTATCTTTCAAGTTCATTTTTCACCGTTTGCATAAACCGCCACCGTTTTCGCCGCAAGCGTAACTTCGCTGCCGCCTTGAAGCGTCTTTCCGCCGTGCGGCGCAAAGCGGATTCCGTCGGTGATAAGACGCCATTCGCCGCTTTCAGGAAGACAAAACGGCACGGCGGCGGCAAGCGGATTTGCAAGCAGAAGAAGCATATTCCATTCGTCGCCGCATTTTTTGCCGTCGATGCGCCACGCAAGAATTTCCGCCGGAAGCCCCGCTTCTCCGCTGTCGATAAACGTAAGCGCGCCAGCAAGCGCAGCGCCGTCGGCAATACGGAAGGCAGGATGCGCTTTCCTCAACGCGATTAAATCCCGCGCGTAGGCGACGACGTCCTGTTTTTCGGCGCAGCGGCTCCAGTCAAGCGCGTTAATCCTGTCGCACGCATTATACGAATTGCGCAAAAACGCCCGCCCGTCCTCAATGCGCGCAGCGTCGTCAAAGCACGCGCCGCCGTCAAGCATATCGCGCGGGATTTCCTTCGTACGCATAAATTCCATTCCCGCGTGTAAAATCGGAAGTCCCTCCGACAAAATCACGAACGACAGCGCGAATTTCTGCATTTGCTCGTAATACGCATCGTCTTTGTCCGGCTCAACGAGGATGAGTTTGTCGTTGAGCGTCATGTTGTCGTGGATTTCCGTATAGTTGACTGAAAGCCACGTCTTTTTTCCCCACAGAAAAGGCGCCGCAGTCCCTTCGATTTTTTTGCAGTCGACCTGCGGGTGCTCCGTCGCCCCCACGATCCCGAATTTGACCGCCTCCCGCCGACTGCCGTCGTGAATGAAGCCCGGCTCTCCGTCGCCGAACGCCGAGCCCTTAATGCCGCAGCGCACAGCGTCGTTGAAAAAGCCGATTTCGTTCAAAAGCGCGGCGTTCGTCATGTCCGCAGGCGTCATCTTGCCCGCTTCATACATGCGCCAGCCCTCGCCGTAAATCAAAACGTCCTTTTTTATCTTTTGCAGAGCAGCGCGCGCCTCGTTGAGCGTCCGAACGTCGTGCAAGCCCATCAAGTCAAAGCGGAAGCCGCAAAGTTTGTATTCCGTAAGCCAATAGCACAGCATATCGACGATGTACCGGCGAACCATCGCGCGTTCGCTTGCCGTGTCTTCTCCCGCGCCGGAAAAGCCGTCAACGCGGTAATAATAGCCCGGAACGCACAGATTAAACGCGTGCTTGAGCCCGTCGTTTACGTGATTGAACACCACATCCATCACAACGCCTATTCCGGCGTCCGCGTACGCTTTAATCATCGTTTTCAATTCTCGAATCCGCACTTCCCCGTCGTAAGGATTGGACGAATAAGAGCCTTCCGGAAGCCCGTAGTTTTGCGGGTCGTAGCCCCAGTTGAATAAGCCGAACGCCGGCTTTTGAGCGTAGGCGGCGTCATGCGTTTTCGTTTCATCGACTGAGCGGAAGTCAAAGAGCGGCAAAAACTGAACGTGCGTTACTCCAAGCGATTTTATGTGATCGAATCCCGTCGGAACGCCGCCGAACGCAGTGCCGCTTTCCGCCGCTCCAAGATACGTCCGCCGAGATGCTTGAGAGCCGTTCCAGTGCGGGGACGAGGTAATATCTGCGACGTGCGCTTCGTAAATGACCGCGTCGGACGGGCTTTGCAGCGCGGGAAGACGGACGCGCTCCCAGCCTTCGGGATTTGTCCGCGCAAGGTCTGCAACCATCGAGCGCATTCCGTTTACGCCGGCGGCTTTTGCGTACGGATCGCTTGAAAGCGCGGTAACGCCGTGCGCGCGCACCTTAAACTGGTAATAAACGCCGTGCAGGTCGCCTTTGACGCGCGCTTCCCACACGCCGAAAAATCCTTTTTCCGCGCGCTTATGCATAACAAAAGTCTCTTGCGGCAAAGATGCGCCGCCGTCGGCAAACAAAACGACTTCAACCGCGCGCGCAGTCGGCGCCCACAGCCGGAAAAGCGTTTCTTCCGCGCCGTAAAGCGCGCCGAGTTCGGCATTCGTTGCGTATGTATCTTCAAACGCTTTTGAATCGAACAGCCATTCAAGCGCAGCGGTGTTCGAGCCGCCGCTGACGCGGCTTTTCATGCGCCCTGAAAGCGTCAAGTTTTCAAGATAATTTTTTATACGGATTGAGCCGCACCATTCGGCGGCAAAATCATGCGCCGGGAAACAGTCGGTAATCCAGTGCGCAGGGCAGCAAAACTTTGCCGCGCCCGTGCGCACAATCTCCGCTTTATCCGTTTCAAAAGAAGATTCTGTGCAGTCGAGAGTCTTTTTATCAAAGTCGACTTTTACCGTCAACTTTTCATTCGGAATGATACGTTCTCTGTTTAAGCGCAGTTCCGGCAGCGCGGAGCGCTCTTCTCCCGCATTCCAGCGCGCCGCGCATTCGTACTCGTTTGCAGTCCGCTTTATATCGACGCAGAGCGTCCAGAGGCGCCCGAACGGCAGCATTGCAGAAAACGAATCAAGACCGTTCGGTAAATGCGGACGCAAGTCCAGTTTTCCTTCCGCAAGGCGCGGCGTAAAACCCGCAATATCCTCAAAGACGTTCCGCACGAATTCGGCAAGGCTCCACGCCTGAAAAAACGCGCCGGACAACACGGGATTTCCGCCCGCGTCGGGCTTTGCGTGAATGTTCTCGCTCAAAGCCCCCGCACACCCGCAGTCCAAAATCATTTTCGCTTCGTTTTGAATGATTGCCGCCGCCTGCTTTCCAAGCGTATCTTGAGCCTCTGCCGCCGCGCTTACGTACGCGCCGCTTTGCCATTGCCAGATCGTGCCGTTGTGATACGCCGCGTCTTTGTGGTACAGCGCAGGATTTTCGTGCTCGGGATGGAAAAGCGGATCCTCCGGTGAAAGGCTGAACAGCCCGAACGGACTGACAAGTTCGCGCTCAACATCTTCAAGAATGCGCTCTTTTTTTTGCCGACTGCACAAGCGGTTTTCCTCTCCGGCAGGAAGAATCGACGGAACCGTAAGCGCAAAAAGTTGGTTCGGGCGGACTTTCATATCCTTTGCCCACTCGCCGTATTGCCCTTCGGGAAGACAGTCCGCCATCGAATCGTAAACGGGATTCCAGAAAATCGAATTGAACGAAGTTTTTACCTTTGCGGCAAGCGATGCGTATTCCTTCGACTTTTCATCGTTCCCCCTCATGCCGGTAACAAGGCTTCCGATCCTCAAGGCGGTAAACCACAGCGCCTGCACGTCGTTCGCCCTATCCCCGCGCGGAGATAACGCCTCCTTATTTTGAATGCGCGCGTCCATCCACGAGTCCGCGTCCCCGTGCGTCAAAAATCCGTGCGCGTCCGTGCGCGCGATGTCAGCGTCAAGCGCGGTAACAAGCGTTTTCTCCAGCGTTGAGAGAATTCCTGAGTCGCCTGAATACTGAACGTACTCCCACAGCGCGCGGATAAACCACAGCGTGCCGTCGGCAGTGTTATAAATGACGTCGTCCGCGCCGCGGTACCGGTTCGGAATGCGCCCGTACGAGGGGCTTTTTGCATCCGTATCCTGAAAACCTGCGAATCCTAAAAGGACGTCCTTCGCTTCGGCAATGCAGCCTGAGGCAAGAAGCGTTCCGCTCAGGGAAATAAAGGTGTCGCGCCCCCAATTGTCGCGGAACCACGGAAGCCCCGCCCAAATTCCCGTATAACCGGAAGCGGAATCTTTTGTTCCAAGCATCCAGCCGCAAAAGCGCGCCCACAAAAACGCTTCGTCAAAGCGGCGGTCGCCTGAATCGATTGCGCACCGCTCAAGAAAAGAAGATACCGTCCGGCAGTGCGCGCCGATTGCGTTTTCTTTTGCAAGGCGCGCCGCTTTTTTTACAGCCGCTGCTTGACTGTCTTCAAAAACGATGTACCAGCCGGCGGAAGAAAACGGCTCCGATCCCGCGCCGCCGGATGCGTCCGCGCCTGAAGATGAGACTTGTTCGCGGACAAGTTCTATGCAGTCGTCATGCGCTATATAATGGAAGGAAAAATCCGCCGCCGCCGCAAATCCCGCCGACGAACTGACGACCGTACAGCCGCCGATGATTTCCCGCTTCCACGCTATATGCCGACTGTCTTCGCCCTTATTCGTCGACTGGAAAGACGCGCTCTCCGCCGCTTTCGTTTTCCTTCCGTCCGCACTGCATTGTGTTATTCCTTCAACGCCGGTAATGCCAACGCTCTTTGCCGAATACGCGTAAAAGGCCTGTTCGTAAAGCAGGAGAGACGCGTTGAGCAGTCCGCCTGCAAAAACGGCGGTAAATCCTTCCGGCCTCACGTCGATATAGTCCGCCTCTTTAAGCGGCGTCCCGTCGGAAGAAAATCCTGAAAACAGCCGCCGCTGCCCTCTAAAATACCCGTCCGTCCCTCCGCACCCCGTGCACGAGTACTCAAAATACCCGCTGCGCTTGTCCGTCCACGCCATTTTGCGCTCTGCGTTCCGCCTAAGTCTGATATTCATGGGGCAGAAGATACCGAATAGAGGGGATTAAGGCTAGGAGGGGGCAATTCGGAATTTGCTAAAGGGGGGTGACAGGCGCAGCGGGACTTTCGCCCCGTTGTTTTTTATGAAAATCAGAGGAAAAGCGAAGCGCGCCTTTTTTAGACGATGAAAAGCAGTGAAAAGAATAAATAAACGCTTGCAAGGAGCATGACTGTATTTCCTATCGCGTGGAAGAATTTAACTTTCCGCATCGAGAAAAACGCAAGTCCGATTGTGTAAAAGATGCCTGCGGCAATCAGCAGACGGAAGCTCCGCACCGAAAGCGTTTGATACAGTCCTTTTATGATAAAAAGAGCCGCCCAGCCTAAAACCGCGTATAAGATGATATTCACGACTTCAAGCCGACTTCCTGCAATCGAATACAAAAGAATGCCCGCAAGGCAGAGCGCCCACACAATTGCCGACACGATAAGGACGAAGACGTTTGAAAACGAACAGATTTTGTAGCTGTACGCCGCGAACGCGCATGCGATGATGAGAAAGGACATCGACCGGCACAGGCGATTGAACACTTCCTTTGCGCCGTCGGGGGTGAGCGCGTGATGCAAAATGGACAAAATGTAGTTTGCGACCATCAAAACGCCGAAGCATGTAAAAAGCGCCAGATAAACGGCGCGGCAGTGCCCGCTCATGCGCCCTGCGGCGGCAATATCCAGCAGCGCCGTCGCCGCGATAAAAAGACAGGCGCCTATTCCCTGCACGATTGCGCTGAAAATCTCTTCGCCGAACGTAAACGGACGCATTTTGTTTTGCCGCGCGATGTGCGCTTTTTCCCGTGCAATGGCGCGCGCGGCGCGGCGTTTTGCTTTTTCGCTTCGGGCATAATCTTCCGCCGCGTACTTCGCTTTGAGCCGCGCGGGATCTTCGGCATACTGAATATTTATTTCACGGATTTTCGCTTCCGCTATTTCGCGTATCTGTTGAATTCTCAGCTGTTTTTTTATCTTCAACGACTTGAGCGTTGCAAGCCGCACTGCATTCGCCGCAATTTCGTCTTCACGAGTCATTTTGAACACCTCACTGCTTTTCACGCGCATTATACCGAGTCACAGGAAATTTTTCCATGCCGAGGGGTAATTTGTAGGTGGGAATGCGGAATTGACGGACGGGGCGGGCGGTAAAAATTGAGTTTGAAAGATTTAACGGAGTTGCCAACCTACCAAGTTTGCTAAATGTAAACTTGCTAGAAAAACGCTGTGCAAGGATAATAAAGCAAAGCTACGCATGCTGCAAGTTATCTTTCCCACGAGTTTTGCTGCTGGCGGCAGAGAACGTGGTTTGAAAAATACAGTGGTGTACCGCCGGCACAAGTTTCGTTGACGAAACTCGCAGAAAACAGTGCTCCGCAGGCACTAACTCCATTCAATCATTCAAACTTAGTCTCCCCGTCCGCTGTTTCCACTATTCTTTACACGCGCGGGATTTTTTTGGATAATGCGCGCCATGACACACATTACAGAACTTACGGTTCGCCCGTACGAATGCGATTCCTACCGCCATGTTAATAATGCGGTTTACCAAAATTATCTTGAATACGCCAGAATGGACTTTCTCCATGCGGCGGGATTTGATTACAAAGCTATCGTTGCGGAAGGCTACCTTCTCTACGTAACGCACATCGATATTTTTTACAAGGCGTCAGCCGTGCTCGATGACCGGCTTATTATCGAAACGCGCCCGACAAAGCTCAAGCGCGTCATGGGAATGTTCCATCAGACGGTAAAAAAGGAAGACGGCACCGTGTGCGTCGAAGCGGACGTTACATGGGCGGTTGTCAATCACGAAGGACGCCCGTCCAAGATTCCCGACGGTTATGTGGTAGACGGACTGATTCCTGAAACCAATTAGGAATTTTTAGTGCGCAATGGGGAATTATTGCATTCCTCATTACGCATTTTCCATTATAGAAATGCGGCTCGCCGCGAGGCAGCTCTCTTGCGAAATTATTCACGACCTCATAGTTGTGGATAATTTCGGGTGGGCAGAAACTCCATTGTATCTTTCAAATACCTTTTTTACCGCCCAACATTCTCCGCCGCCGACGCCTATACTTCAAAGCATGCGACGCGGTGTCCTTCTCCGCGCTCTTCCAACTGCGGAACGGCGTTTTTGCAGTGGTCTTTGCGCTTGGGGCAGCGGTCGTAGAAGTAACAGCCGGTGTGCTCTTCCGCAGGGGACGGAACGTCGCCGGAAAGGATAATCCGCTGCCGTTTCCGCTCGATTTCCGGGTCGGGGATGGGAGCGGCGGAAAGGAGGGCTTGCGTGTACGGGTGAAGCGGCTTTGCGTAGAGAGACTCCGCATCAGCAATTTCGACGATAACGCCGAGATACATCACCGCAACCCGCGTTGAAATATACTGAATAACGGCAAGGTCGTGCGCGATAAACACGTAGGTAAGACCGAATTCATCCTGCAAGTCCTTAAAGAGATTGAGTATCTGCGCTTGAATCGATACGTCGAGCGCGCTGACCGGCTCGTCGGCAAGGATCAGTTCCGGCTTTAAGGCAAGCGCACGCGCAATGCCGATGCGCTGCCGCTGACCGCCTGAAAACTCATGCGGGTACCGATTGCGGAAAAACCGCGAAAGTCCGACTTTTTCCATCAAAACGCCGACGCGTTCGGTAATTTCTGCCGGGGTATACGAAAGAATCTCCCGCTGCGTTAAAATGCGCATCGGTTCCGCAATAATGTTTCCCGCCGTCATTCGCGGATTGAGCGAAGCGTACGGGTCTTGAAACACCATCTGCATATCCTTCCGCGCCTTCATCAAAGTCCGTTTGGAGCAGCCTGCAAGTTCCACGCCCTTAAAACGTACGGAGCCTGAAGTCGGCTTATACAACTGGGCGATCGCGCGCGCCGCAGTCGACTTCCCGCAGCCGGATTCTCCGACAAGACCGAGCGTCTCGCCTTTTTTTACCGAAAAACTGATGCCGTCCACCGCACGGATGGCGCCTTTCTTCCGCGAAAAAAGTCCGCCTTCCGTAAAAGGAAAATGCATTTTCAAATCTTTGACTGTCAGCAAATCTTCCGATTCGTTCATTATTTCTTCCATAGATATGCGTTCTCCTATTCGTGTTTTGCGGACTGCGGAACGGAATTATCCGCAGCGCCGTTCTCCGATTGGTAAAGCCAGCAACTGGCTCGATGAGTCGGAGAGAAAACATGGGACGCGGGATATTCATGCCTGCACTGCGGTATCGCCTCGCTGCAGCGCGGATAAAACGGGCAGCACGGCGGTAAGTCGATAACATTCGGCGGCTGTCCGGTAATGGAAAAAAGCCGGCCGGTATTCTTTTTATCCATGCGCGGCACCGACTTAATCAGTCCGCGCGTATACGGATGCGCCGGATTTGCAAACAATTCGTCTACTCCGCCTTGCTCCACTACGCGGCCTGCATACATAACGCAGACGCTGTCGCACATACCGGCAACCAGGCCGAGCGAGTGAGTAATCATAATGACGGCAGTGCCGAGCCGGGCGCTCAAGTCGCCGATAAGGTCGATAATCTGCGCCTGAATGGTAACGTCGAGCGCGCTGGTCGGCTCATCGGCAATCAGCACTTCAGGGTCGCAGCTCAAGCCCATCGCAATCATGACGCGCTGCCTCATGCCGCCTGAAAACTGGTGCGGATAGCAATCAATCCGTTTTTCCGCTGCGGGAATGCCGACAAGCCTGAGCATTTCAATCGCTCTCTCGCGCGCATCTTTTTTCGACAAGCCTTGGTGCAGCCGGATCGTTTCGATCATCTGTGTGGAAATCTTTAAAAACGGATTGAGACTTGTCATCGGGTCTTGGAAAATCATTGAGATTTTATTTCCCCTCAACTGCCGAATCTCTTTTTTATTCATTTTGAGAATATCTCTTCCATTATACCACACTTCTCCGCCGACGATTTTTCCCGGCGGATTGGGAATCAAGTTCATAATCGCCAAATTGGTAACGCTTTTTCCGGAACCCGACTCGCCGACAATCGCAAGCATTTCGCCCTTGTGCAAGTCGAAGGACACGCCGTCAACGGCTTTTACAATCCCTGCGTCGGTTTTAAAATGCGCCTGCAGATTCTTGACTTGCAGGATTTTTTCATCTGTCTTTTGACTGTTCATCGTTATACCCTGTTTTTACTTTGCGGATCGAACGCGTCGCGAAGTCCGTCGCCGAGAAAGTTCATTGCAAACAAAAAGACCGTCATTGCAGTCGCCGGAACCAAGAGCTGCCATGGATAAAGCGTCATCACGTTCACGCCTTCGGAAACGAGCGAGCCCCATGACGCGTGCGGAGCGGAAATGCCGAGCCCCAAAAACGACAAAAAACTTTCGTTCATGATAAAACTCGGAATGGAAAGCGTCGAATAGATGATGATGATGCCGAGCGTGTTCGGCAGGATGTGCTTAAAGATGATGCGCGTCGTCGAAGCCCCCATCGAACGCGCCGCTTCAACAAATTCGGCGTTTTTGAGACTTATAACCTGTCCGCGCACTACGCGCGCAATCGTCAGCCACGACACGAGCGCAATCGACACAAACAAAATCACGATATTCTGCCCCAAAATCGCCATCATGATGATAACGACGAGCATGTACGGCAGTCCGTACATAATATCGACAAAGCGCATGAGCACGTTGTCAGTCCAGCCGCCGAAGTACCCGCTGACCGCCCCGACGAATATGCCGATAAAAAGGGAGGTTACCGTGCCGATGAGCCCTATCATAATCGAAATGCGTCCGCCGTAGATAACGCGGGCGAACACATCGCGCCCGAGCGCATCGGTGCCCAAAAGGTAGCGGCGCTTGTGAATCGTATCGCTTTGAAGTTCCTTTCGGAACGTTTCCAATTCTTCTTTTTGCGCGGCGGATAATTCTTTCCGTCCTTCCGACTTTGCGGCGCGCAGCATATCGGCGCGTTTTTGTTTGAGCATGACGCCGCCTGCCGTCCGGAAAGAGGGCGGCAGGTTTTGATGGATGATAATCTGCTCGGAATACGAGTAAATCGGCAGCACCGGCGCAAGGAGCGAAATTATAAAGTAGAAAGCGACGATAAAAAGTCCGCTTATCGCCATTTTATTTTTTTTCAGCCGCCGCCATGCGTCATCCCACAAAGAGGCGGGTTTTACCGTTTGATTAAATTCGTTGACTTGGACGTCATTTGTTTGGGCGGTTTCGGCGCGGACGCCGTTTTTTGCAGCATTCATGTTCGACCTCACTTATACGAAATGCGGGGGTCAATCACCGCATACAGGATATCAACAAAAAAATTCATCAAAATCAAAATGATTGAATACATAACGACCGTCCCCATGATAAGCGTATAGTCGCGGTTCAAGGAGGACTGCACAAAGAACGTACCGAGACCGGGAACCAAAAAGATTTTTTCGATAACGACGGAGCCGGTGATGATTCCCGCAAAGGCAGGCCCGAGGTAACTGATAACCGGCAGCATTGCGCCTTTAAGGGCGTGCTTAAACAGCACGGCAGGATAGGAAAGCCCTTTTGCATACGCGGTGCGGATATAGTCCGAGCGGAGCACTTCCAAAATGCTTGCGCGCGAAAGGCGGGCGATGTAAGCAAAGTAGGGCAGCGAGAGGGCAAGCGCCGGCATAACGAGCGTTTTTAAGCCCTGTCTGCCGGTAATCCAGCCTGAAGTCGGCAGCCATTTGAGTTTTACGGCAAAAATATACATTAAAACGGGACCGACTACAAACAGCGGCACCGAAATGCCGACGACGGCGACGGACATAGCCGTATAGTCGGCGGGGGAATTTTGTTTTACTGCGGAAATAAGCCCGACTAAAATTCCGAAAAAGAGCGCCGCGCACAGCGACGTAATTCCCAAGATAAGCGAGTTCGGCAAGGTATTTCCGATAAGTTCATTGACGCTGTAATCCTTATAGCGAAACGACGGGCCGAAGTCCCCGCGCAGCATATCTCCCAAATACCGCAGATATTGTTTTATAAGCGGCTCATCCAAATGATAAACTTTGTTGATGTTTGCAAGCACTTCAGGCGGTAAGTTCCGCTCTCCGGAAAAAGGCCCGCCGGGAGCCGCCTTCATGATAAAAAAACTGAACGTGATGATTAAAAAAAGAGTCGGAATAACGCTAAGCAAACGGCGCAAAATGAATCGAACCATGCTTCCCCCAAAAATAATTTTTTTGTACATGAAAAAGCGCCGATACAATCGTGCTAAAAGCCGACGCCCCGACACGGAGCGTTAGAAATTCCCTCTCTGCACGACTAACCGGCGCTTTCCAGAGCGCAGGCTTTTGCCTTATGAACAAGGCGAAAGCCTGCGCTGAAATTTTAAAACTGAAAGCTTAAACGCCGCATTATTTAACTTTCTTTAGACCGATATACGGATGAACGTCCGTTGCGTTAAGATACCAGCCGTCCCACTTCTCCGTATTGATAAGGTGCTGACTGACGTAAGAATAGATGGGTAAAATTCCCTGATCTTTCGTTAAGAAAATCTCTTCGGCGTCATGCAGCGTCTTGAAGCGTTCCGCGCCGCCTGTCATCGTTGCGGCTTTATGCACCAGCGCGTCAAATTCCGCGCTGCTGTATTCGCCGTCGTTGTTTCCCGCGCCTGAAAGGAACAGTTCCAAGAAGGTGTTGGGATCCTGATAGTTGCCGATCCAGCCTGCGCGGCAAATATCGAAGTCATGCTGATGACGCACGTCAAGGAAGGTTTTCCATTCAAGATTTTGAACGTTAATATTGATTCCAAGCGCGTTCTTCCACGCTTCCTGTATGTATTCGGCAATCAATTTATGACCGTCGTTCGTGTTGTAAATGACCGTCATAGTCGGAAAGCCCTTGCCCTCAGGATAGCCCGCCTCGGCAAGCAGCGCGCGCGCGCCTTCAACGTCGTAACCTGCGCCTTCGGCAGGCGTGTAGCCCGCCATCGGAGGAACGATTGAGCGGCTTGAAAGTTGGCCTGCGCGCGTTACGTTGTCCACCACTTCCTGATTGTTGAGCGCCATTGCAAGCGCCTTCCGCACGCGGACATCGGTGAGCGGACTGCGTTTTACGTTGTAAATGTAATAATACGTCGCAATCTGCGGAGAAACCTTGTAATCGGCAAGTTGTTTGACTTCATCCAAACGGGGAGTCGGAACGCCGTAACTCCAATCCATTTCGCCCGCCTTGTATTTTTCAAAAGCGGTGTTCATATCCTCAATTGGAAGGAAGGTAATGCGCGAAAGGTAGACTTTATCCTTGTTCCAAAACTTTTCGTTCGGCACAACGGTGATTTTTTCCTGCGGAGCCCACGCTTCAAGCGTAAAAGGCCCGTTTCCGACAAAATTGCCGGGCTTAATCCAGTCGTTTCCGAATTTTTCAATCGCGTGCACGGGGACGGGACTAAACGCGTAATGCGCAAACATATCGATTGCGTAGGGAGCAGGACCGGTCAACTGCACTTCAAAGGTCTTATCGTCAATAGCCTTAATGCCGACTGTAGACGCGTCCGCTTTGCCGGTGTTGTAGTCTTCCGCGCCTTTGACGACCATCGTAACCATATACGCGTACTGCGCTGCAGTCTCAGGCGCAATCATGCGGATCCACGAATCCACGAAAGTCTTTGCGGTAATCGGCGTGCCGTCGCTCCACACTGCGTCGCGCAAATGAAAGGTGTAGACGGTGCCGTCTTCGCTTACGTCCCACGACTCGGCGACGCCCGGCACGGCAGTCGCGGTTTTCGGGTCATACGTTACCAGTCCTTCGAATAAAGCAAGGTTGATTCTGTGCTCGGGATTTCCTTGAATCTTTGCCGGATCCAAACTCTGCGGCTCGGCTCCGTTTCCGATGATAAATTCGTTGTCCGCTCCGGACGAACTTTTGCCGCCGCAGCCGGAAAAAAACAATGCCGCGCCTGCGACAGCCGTCAATAAGCGCGCTCCTGTGTGTTTCATAGTCGTTTCTCCTTTTGAACTGATTAATACAACGCGCCGCCCGCCGCAAAACGAATCAAGCGGCGCATATATCGCGTAATTATACACAATCGTCTCATTATATAAAATATATTTATGCAATAAAATGAAAAATAATGCATATTCTTGCAGTCTGCGGGAGAGGGGCATTACGAAGTCGTAATGGGGAAGGGAGAATGCGTAGTTAGTACTCGCCAAACACCGCAGGCAAAACACCATTTTTCTACGAGTTTTCGCTAGAAAACTCGGTAGGGCGAGAACTCATTTCTATCTTTTAAACTCCATTCTCTACCGCCTGCAATTCCCCATTCTTCATTAAACATTCTCCTCCCTCTCTCCGTTCGTTGAATTTTGCCCCGCATTGCACTATACTCCGCGCCGGAACGGAAGTTTACGCGATAGGGGGCGGTATGAACATTGTTGTTGTGGGCGCGCAGTGGGGCGACGAGGGGAAGGGAAAGATTGTCGATTACCTCGCGGAGGGCGCAAAATACGTGTGCCGGTTTGCAGGCGGTGCGAACGCGGGGCACACGATTGTCGTTGACGGCAAAAAATACGCGCTCCATCAAGTGCCGTCGGGGATTTTGTACTCCGATAAGACGGTTTATTTAGGCGCCGGCATGGTCATCGCTCCCGATGCGCTCTTCGATGAACTGCACATGCTCACTGAAAACGGCATAAAATGGGAGGGGCGCGTTTTTATTTCCGACCGTGCGCATATCGTCCTGCCGTGCTATCGTGAAATGGACAAAAAACGCGACTCTGAACGCCGCCAGCCGATTGGAACGACGGGACGCGGAATCGGAACGGCGTATTCGCAAAAATCGGAGCGCGACGGCATTCGTCTTGCCGACCTCGACTGGGACGACAAAATGAACGCGCTCGACGACGCCGACAAGGATTTTCTCCGCCCCTACATCGACCGCCTGCTTGCCATGAGAGTCGACATCGCCTCCGAAATGTGGAAAAACCGCAATGAAAACGTATTGTTCGAGGGGGCGCAAGGCGCGCTGCTCGATCTTGACAGCGGCACCTACCCCTTCGTCAGTTCCGGCGCCTCGTGCTCGGCGGGAGCGGCGACCGGCGGAGGAATAGGTCCGCGCGCAATCGACAAGATTTACGGCGTATTCAAGGCGTACGAAACCCGCGTGGGCAACGGCCCTATGCCGACGGAGTTCAACGCCGAAACGGAAAGCGAGTTATGCGAGTACGTGCGGAATACCGGCAACGAGTTCGGCGTTACGACGGGGCGCGCGCGCCGCTGCGGCTACCTTGACCTCGTCGCTTTGCGTTACGCCTGCCGCGTCAATTCCATCGACAGCCTCGTTTTGACCCATCTCGACGTGTACGACGCGATGGAAACTGTCGAAGCCTGCACTGCCTACGAGATCGACGGCAAAACCGTCGCCGAGTTTCCGGCAAGCATCCCCGCACTGAACAAAGCAAAGCCCGTCCTTCAAAAGTTCGACGGCTGGAAGCAGTCCCTCAAAGACATTACCGACTACAAAAGCCTCCCCGCCGCCGCAAAAAAATACATCGAATTTATAGAAGACTTCACCGGCACAAAAGTCGGGATTGTTTCCGTCGGCGCCGACCGCAGCCAAACGTTTTCTCGCGAAGAAATCTGGAAGTGCGGCTAGCGGGCGTTACGCAATTTGAAGGATAGAGCGGTGTACCGCTAGCCCAAGTTTTGTCGGGCGGGAAGAACAGCGTTTAAATGAAATAACACTGTCCCCGCCCTATCAAGTTTGCCTTCTGCAAACTTGCCTGAAACAGAGCTTTACAACCACACTATCTTTCCGACGCCTAACGCGATTTTCCGCAAGATTTTGCCGAATAGCAAAATCTTGTGCGACCGGAACCACGGCTAGCGGGCGTTACGCAATTTGAAAGATAGAGCGGTGTACCGCTAGCCCAAGTTTTGCCATTAGGCAAAACTTGCCTAAAACTCTTCTCGGGCAATTTCTTTTACAGTGGAAGACGCGTTGCCTCCATCACGAACAGCACGACAAACGCCGCCGCCTTTAGTTTTACCGGGCAGTGAAGAACCCCATTTTACCCCTAGTTTTGCATCAGCAAAACTAGATAGGGCGGGACAAAGTTAAGTTTGTCAACTCTATAATAACCGCCCGACATTCTACTCCGGTCGCAGCCGCCCGTACTATTGCCATACCTTTGAGTTTCCGCTATATATAGCGCAAGCAAAATAAGAATTATTTACGGACTTCAACTGGTAAAACATCATAATTCGAGCGAAAATCAATCGTATTTTAAGGAAAAGGCATGAAATGCGCACAAATACCCCCCCCCCCCCATTGCGGCAAACGCCGTGAGGATAGACAGCCGCTTAAACGCGGCGACGGTACGGCAGGCGTTTAATAAAAAAATCCGCGTTTCGCTTTTCATATTCTTTGCCGCTGCCGAGCTTTCTTATGCAAAAATAAAACCCGTTTTCTTTGCGGGACTCGGCGCACAGCTTGCATTCCCGTCGTTTTCGCTCAAAAAAGAAGGAGCTGCAGGCTTCGGCGGCGGGGCTTACCTTGAAGGCGGACTTGAAGCCTCCGACTTTCAAGCGGAAATCATCGCGTCGTTTACGCGCCTTTCAAGCGGCGGCGGACTGTTGGAACGCTTGGACGAAGCGAAAATCGGACTTGGAGCTTCGTACGTTTTAAGAAAAAGCAATGTCGGCTTTTTACCCGACTGGCTCAACCTGCGTCCGCACGCAAGCGTCTTTGCCGACCTGTACGACGCCCGCGTATACAGAAATTCCGTGCAAAAAGACGAAGGCGTTTTGTCTTCCGCCCGCGGCGTTACGCCCATTTTCAACGTCGGTTTGTTCATCGACTTTCCGAATCTCATCGCGTTCAAACATCAAAAAATCATTCCGACGCTCGGAATTGAAGAATCATTCCGGTTCGACGAGCAAAGCGGCTTGTACGCAACGCCTATTTTGAACGCGGGCGCGCGGATATTCTTTGCAAAATTGCCGAAGGCGACTGCCCCAAAACGTCAGCAAACGCCGCCTGAACAGTCGCCCCAGCCGGCGATGAAACCGCGTAAGCCGATTGAACTTCCCTTCATTCTCTTTGCGCCCTATTCGTCATCGCTTGCGGACGGCGCGCCCCGCGACCGGCGTATCAATGAAACGGCGCTCAGCAGTCTTACGCGCATACTCAATGAAAATCCCGAATACGGTTTGACGATTTTAGGCTACGCGAACAGTACGACCGGCAACGAAACGGAAAACGACGAAGAGCTCATTCCCCTTTCGCGAGAGCGCGCGGCGGCGGTTATGGCGGAACTTGAAAAACGCGGCGTTGCAAAAGAGCGCATGAGCATACAAGGAGTCGGCAAAGCAGAGGAAGCTGCAGCGGACGGCTGGAAAAACCGGCGCGTTGAATTCCAGCTTGTGCAGTCGAATTGAATTGCGCCGATGCGTAACGACGGAAATACGGCTGAAATTAGAAGCATATAATAGAAGAAAAGAGGAGATTTGTATGAAAAAGATAAGCGCGTTGGCGGCTGCAGCCGCACTCATTTTTTCCGGCTGCATGAAATTGTTTGACGACGACAACGTTCCTGCGTCTTTCACAGTTGAAAGCTACAAACAAAACATTGCGGATTCAGGCTACGTTTTATGGCAGGAAGAAAGCTCCGTTCAGCGCGGACTTGCCGGAAAGTCGACATCCGTAGAGGCGAAGGCAATCCCCGGCTTTACAGCGCGCCCTGTCTCTCAAGAAAAAATACGCACGGACGGCAGCGCGACCGTCAAAATCTACTACGACCGGAATACGGTTACGCTCAGCTTTGACGCGGCAGGCGGAAGCGAAGTCGCTCCCGTCAGCGGTAAATACGAGGCTCCCGTTCCCGCAATTCCGTCCCCGGCAAAAACCGGTTCCGCATTCACCGGCTGGAGCCCCGCGCCGCCGGTAAAGTTTCCCGCCCAAGACGCCTCTTTTACGGCGACGTGGGACGCAAACGCCTACACGGTTGAGTTCAACGCAAACGGAGGCTCAGGAAGCATGGCGGCGCAGACTTTCTCTTACGGCAGCGCACAAACGCTTACGCCGAACGCCTTTACCAAAAGCGGGTTTATCTTTGCCGGTTGGAACGCAAAAGCCGACGGCAGCGGCGAGTCCTACTCAGACGGACAGTCCGTCTCAAACCTCACGGCAACGCCGAACGGAACGGTTACGCTTTACGCGCAATGGGCAGAGCACGTATACGCCGTTAAATTCGAGGCGAACGGAGGGACGGGAACAATGCCGGCTGAAACCTTCATTTTCGACACGGCACAACCGCTTACGCCGAACGCCTTTGCCAGAAGCGGATTTACATTCGCTCGTTGGAATACCAAAGCCGACGGCAGCGGCGCGTCTTACGCGGACGGGCAGTCCGTCTTAAACCTCACCGCGACGCCGAACGACACGGTTACGCTTTACGCGCAGTGGAACGACATTCCGCCGTCCGCCGTAACGGACTTAAAAGCCGTCCCCGACGACGGTCTCGTACGTTTAAGCTGGAAAAATCCCCCCGAAGCGGACTTTGAAAAAGCGGTTATCAGCTACGAGAGCGTCGAGATTCCGGTTTTAGGGACGCCGTCCTCGCCCGCGGCGCACGCCGTAACGGGACTTACAAACGGGACTGTCTACACGTTTACAATCAAAGCCTACGACAAAGGCGGAAACGCAAGCGCAAGCGTAACGATAACAATGCGCGCAGGCGGCAACGGCTGGCTTGAAGGAGCTCCTACGCAAACGCAGGGAGATAAACTTTCGGAAAAATCCGTCGGCGGCATCACAATTCCGGAAGTCGTCGTCGTGCCCAAGGGAGCGACCGCCGTCATTCAAATGCAGGACGACTCAAGCTGGAACGGATTTCTCCCAGACCCGCAACCGGCGGAAGAGCAGGGAGCGTTCCCCAAAGGACGCAAAGTAAAATTAAGTCCCTTTATCATGGGGCAAACGGAAGTTACGCAGGAACTTTACCAACAGGTGATAGGCTCAAATCCGAGCCACTACGGACCCCACTATCCTACAATTGGAGCGCAATGGAAAACGCACCCCGTCGAACTTTTGAATTGGTACGCGATGGTTGTATTCTGCAACGAATTGACCAAAAAGACTAATAATAATTCCACAGACGAATGCGTTTACTATTCCGACAGCTTGAAGACAGCCGTATATACCCAAACCGACGCAAACAGCAAAAATCCCGTGTATGTCGACTGGACAAAAAAGGGCTACCGCTTGCCGACGGAAACCGAATGGGAATACGCGGCGCGCGGCGGAAATCCGAACGCGCCTGCATGGAAATACTCGTACCCCGGCAGCAATACGGCAATTCCGTCGGCATCATTCAATGGGACGGGAAATGATCCCGCACTCGATAATTTTGCGTGGTATAATCCGAATTCAATGACGAGAACCCATCAAGCGGGATCAAAGAACGCCAATACCTTGGGGATTTACGATATGAGCGGCAATGTATGGGAAGCGTGCTGGGATTGGTACGGCAGCATGACAGCGAACGACAGCAAGTATAAAGACGGCGATGGCTACGTCGTAAATCCTCTCGGCTCCGACTCAGGAACCACGAAAGTTCTCCGAGGAGGCGGCTATTACACCAATTATGATTATTGCATTGTAACATCGCGCAATCCTTTAGTGCTGACCGACAACACAAAGAACCACGGAAATAACTTCGGCTTCCGCGTCTGCCGCAGCCAGTAGGGAGAGAGAATGCGGAATTGACGGGCGGCAGAGAACGCAGTACGAACGATAAAACAAAGTACCCGCCCCGCTAAGTTTGCGCGAGCAAACTTGCGGTAACACGTGGGCAGGGAGCGGCGGCAGGTGGTTGTTATCGTGTTTTAATGACTTAACCCGCTTGCCATCCGCCTCCACACACAAAAAAGAGCGTCGGAGCAAAAACCTCGCTCCGACGCTCTTATTCTAATTCCTAATTACGCACTCCTTATTAAGCATTACCCCCCCCCTGCAGAATTACTCATTTTTAATTATAATGCCGCTTATGAACTTTCATTGCGAAAAGCCGGAAGCGTTTTTTGCCCTCATTCTTCTTGCGCCTGCCCTCGTTATAGCGGTGCGAGGCGCGCTCTCGCTCAGGCGGTTTGACGACCGGTCGAGCGCGTTCGGGAAGGGGTGCGCTCTTACGCGCCCGGCAATTGTGCGGACGGCATTTTTTGCGCTTTCGTGGCTTATGCTCGTCGCGGCGTATGCAGGATTTTCGTGGGGCGCGCGCGTTGAGGCGGCGCAAAAAAGCGGAAACGCCGTTTCATTCGTATTCGATATTTCCTACAGCATGACGGCAAAAGACTGCCCCGGCGGCATGACTCGGCTTGAAGCGGCGTCAAAATACGCGTCGGCATTGCTTGAGCGGCTTGAAGGCGCGCCCGTTTCGGTAACGCTTGCCAAAGGCGACGGGATCAACGTCATCCCATTGACGGACGACAAAAGCGCAGTCGAAACGCTCTTGTCTTCTCTTTCTCCCGCCTTGATGAGCGCGGCAGGCTCCAGTCTGGGCAAGGGAATACGCGCGGCGCTCAATTCCATTCCCGAAAATTCAAGTTTTGCCCATGCGGTGTGGGTTTTTACCGACGGAGATGAAACGGACGGTCAACTTGAAAACTCACTCGGCGAGTGCATCCGGCACGGCGTAAAAGTCTGCATCGCAGGCTTCGGGAACGAGCGGGAATCGGAGACGCTTGCAGGCGACGGAATAACGCCCGTGCGGACTGCCTTACGCGCCTCCCGCATCAAGAACGCCGTTTCATCCGCGCTGAAAAAAAATAAAACTTTCGTGCGCTCCGATTCGGCAGTCGTTTACGTCAACGCGTTTGAAAGCGGCTCCGCAGTCAAACTTTTGCAAAGCGTGTCGGCGCGCGCACAGTCCCGTCATTCCGTTTCCCATGTCGACTGGAAAAGCGGCGGAGACGCGTCGGCAGGATTTTCTTCAGTCGAAATAAAAAGCGTTCCGCGTTACAAACTGTTTTTAAGTCTTGCAATCGCTTTTTTTGCGTCGGGATTCGTCTTTTCGCAATTCGGCATTGAAAATCTTTCCTCCGCATTCAGAAAAAAAAGCGCGCTCATCGTTTTGTCTTCCGTTTTTATGCTGTCGTCGTGCACGTCAAAGATAAACGGCGCGCGGACAATCTTAACGAGCGCGTGGGCGTACGAGCAAAAACGGTACGCAGAGGCGTCGGCTGGATTTTTTGCGGCGACAGCGGAGGCTGACGGCGACGACGTTTTGCGCGCTTACGCCCTTTACGGACTTGCGGCGTCCTATTTTATGCAAAATGAAACCGTTTCCGCGATGGAACGCTTTGCAGAAATTGCCGACGGCGCGCCGGCTCCCGTCAAATACGCATCCTACTACAACATGGGGCTCATCGCGGACAAAAACGGCGACTATAAAGCGGCGGCGGACTATTTTAAAGAAGCGCTCAAGGCCGACTGCACAAAACCCGCTGCAAAAATCAACCTTGAGTTGTCCCTGCAGCGCATGGCGGACGAGGCGGCGGCAAAACAGCGGGAACTTGCAGCGTTTTTCGACGGAGAGGCAGGCGGTGGCGGAACGGAAGACACGATTTTTAAGCGGATTAAGGAGAACGATAAAAAACAATGGCAAAGCGGCGCAGATGCGGAAGGCTCTTCTTCTTTGGATTACTAAATCGAGCGACTAGACCGGCAGCGATTGCGGCAGCGTCCGCGCTGTTTGTGTGCACGGGCGGCATGTCTTTTGCAGTCGGTCAGGCGGGGGTTGACGGCAAAGATCTCATCTTTAAGCCCCTGTCGACTGAGATTTTAACCGGAGAGGAATGCGTATTCACGCTTTTTCTTCCATATAATAATCCCGATACGGTGCGACTGGAAGAGCCGGATCTGCCTCATGGCGCGGCGTTCAAGTCTTTAAAGCGAAGTCAAAGTTCCGGAGCGGTTTCCGGCGTGCAGATCGAATTGACCGTCGTCTTTACCGAAGAAGGAAGTCATACGCTTCCGCCGCTTGCCGTAACGGTTGACGGAGCGCGGCATTTCATTCCCTTTGCGGCGGCGGAAGTTAAAGCAAATCCGAAAAACTTGCTGCCGGAACTTTTTGTGCGGACTGACGACGGTGCGGAACTCGGCGGCAGCGATTTTACGGCGGCGGCAGGAAAGCCTGTCATGCTGACTGTGTACGCGCAGAATGCGGCGGAGGTCGCGTCGTTTTCATGGAAGGCTCCGAAGGACGCGCTTTTTACGGAGATTGAGCGCTTTGCGCTTCCTTTTCGCCCTGCAGACAGCGGCGCGGCGCGTGAAATTGCGCTTGCAAAGTTTGAGTGGATTCCGTTTGAAGCGGGGCTTTACGCGCTGCCTGAAATACGTGCGGCGGCGGAAACGTTTTCCGGCGCGCGCATGGAAATTGTTCTGCCGGAAACGTTCGTAAGGGTTCTTCCGGCGGCAGCAGAAAAAGAAGCCGCGCCGCCGGAAACGCTGTTTGCGCGCGCCTTTGACGCGCCCGCTCTCCCGAACGTAAAAAGCGCGCCCGTTTCCCGCGATGTTTGCCAAAGACTTGCGGAACTTAGGCGCGCCGAACGCCGCTCTCCGCCGTGGGGAAATGCTCGGCAAACCCGTATCCGCTTTGAAAAAGAAGCGGGACTTCCGGCAGGAGAAGCGGAAGCGCGCTTTTTTACGCTGTTCGCGCTCATCGGAGCGGCGTCTGCCGCGTTATGCGCGCTTTTTATCGCCGCGGTCTTTCGTAAAATGCGCGCGCTTATCGTGTTTTCCGCGCCGGCGGCGGCGTTATGCGCAGCGGGCATTTTTTACGCGGCAAAACTTTTTGCCGTTCACGGAATATTTGCCGGAAGTGAAATATCCGCCGCGCCGGAAACAAGCGCGACCGTCTCTCTATGCCCCGCCGGAACAGTCATTCGTGTAAAAAAATCCATCGGCGCGTGGTGCTACGTTTGGTGTTCCGGCGGCAGCGGCTGGGTATTGCAGGATGATGTGATAATTATTCGATGAGGGAATTATAATTCATAATTCGAAATTATGGATTAAGAATGAGCGCCGCTATAGGAAAAAGATGTTGCTTATTACTCCGCGTTTTACCTAAAGGCAAACTTGAAGCAGGCGGAACACCGTTAAATCTTTACAACACCTTTCACTGCCGCCCGCCGCCCT
>JBQNBN010000035.1:0-27051 GCA_052169915.1 Treponema sp. | reverse complement strand
TCATCGGCGTTCACGCAGGACTTCCCATCATGTCCGACATCGACAAACGCGACTTACTGTTCGGAAAGCAGCAGGACATCGACTTTATCGCTGCGAGCTTTGCCAAAGGGCAAAACTCGTTGCGGATGGGAAACTATGTTAAATTTTCCAAAGAATGTTCTCCCCATCCGCGAAACTCAGACGAGCGGTACATGCCGATGTCTCTCAAATCTCGTAGCAACCGCTCGACAAACTCATTGTTCGCCACTATGAAGCTATATCTTCCAGCGGCACATTTTCTTCAGAGTGGGAATCACGCCGCGTCTCAACCTCCGCCATTCGCGATTCTCCGCGCCTCGCTGCAAATTACGCATTCTTCATTTCTCATTAAAAATTATCCTTCTCTTCACCGCTTTAAATCGTCCGCAAACGCTTTAAGCGCGTTTATTTGCTCCTGCACTTTTTCCGGAGCGGGGGCGCCGGCGGTGGTGCGGGCGGAGACGCATTTTTCGGGCGGGAGAATGTCGAAAATGTCGGGTTCGATGAGAGCGGAGCAGGATTGTAATTCTTCTATAGAAAGGTCTTCGAGACGGCAGTTTTTTTCTACGGCAAGCCGCACCGCTTTTGCGCTGACGCCATGCGCCGTCCTGAACGGCATTCCTTTCCGTACAAGGTAGTCGGCAAGGTCGGTCGCGTTCAAAAATCCGCCGCGGCACGCTGCCGCCGTCTTTTCCGTGTTCCAATGCGCGCTTGCAATCATTTTGGTGAAAACCGTAACGCATGAAGAGACAACGTCGCACGAGTCGAAAAGGCTGTATTTGTCTTCCTGCATATCGCGGTTATAAGCAAGAGGCAGCGCTTTCATCATCGTAAGGAGGGCGACGAGGTTTCCGTAAACGCGCCCCGTGCGCCCGCGGATCAATTCGGCAAAGTCGGGATTTTTCTTTTGGGGCATGATTGAACTGCCGGTTGACCATTTTTCGCTTAATTCGATAAATGAAAATTCAGTGGACGACCACAAAACGACTTCTTCGCAAAAACGCGAGAGGTGCATTTGAACGAGAGAAAGGGCTGCCGCCGTCTCAATGCAATAGTCGCGGTCGGAAACGCCGTCAAGAGAATTAGGCGTAATTTCATCGAAGCCGAGCAAGTCCGCTTCATAACGCCGGTCAAGCGGAAGACCGCTTCCTGCAAGCGCGCACGAACCGATGGGAGAGACGGAGGCGCGCTTTAATGCGTCGGAAAGTCTGCGCCAATCGCGCGTAAGAGCCCACGCCCACGCGCAAAGATGGTGGGCAAGCGTTACCGGCTGGGCGTGCTGAAGGTGCGTAAAGCCCGGCATGATGTCAGTCGTGTGCGCCTGCGCAATGTCTGCAAGCGTTGAGATGAGCGTTAAAATTCGGTTTTGCAAGTCGGGAATAAAACGGCGAAGGTAAAGCCGCTCATCGAGGGCGATTTGGTCGTTGCGGCTCCGCCCCGTGTGGATTTTTTTACCGGCCTCGCCGATGCGGTCGGTGAGACAGGCTTCTACAAATGAATGAATGTCCTCGGCGGAAGGGTCGATTGCAAGCGCGCCGCTTTGTAAGTCCGCTTTTATCGCAGTCAAACCTGCGGCAATCTCGTCCGCCTCCGCCTGCGATATAATTTTTGCGCTCGAAAGCATTTTTGCGTGCGCGATACTTCCGCAAATGTCGTCGAGCGCCATCCGCTCGTCAACGGCGATTGACGTTTCAAACGCCACCGCGTCCGCGTCAGGCCCCTCTGCAAAGCGCCCGTGCCACAACGCCGCGTGATTGTCTGATGTAAGTGCCCCGTGTTTCATGCGGCGATTATAGTAAAATGCCGCGGACGCTGCAAACAAAGCGAACAACGCGGGACTGAAGCTAAAATCGTTCAGGCTGCCTTAACTAAACGGCATTCCCCGGGCAGGTTTCTAAATGCGCTCATGCATTCCGACTATCTTACGCCGCTTCTATTTCGATTTTTATGCAGTCCCCGCCTTTCCGGTCCCCCCGGTCATTCTGTCTTAAACTTTCCGACTTCAAGCACGAGGCTGTCGATACTTTCTTTATTCTTTTTGGCGATTTCAAGCGATTCTTCGGTGGCGGAATTGATAAGTTCCACTTGAGATGCAATATCGGACATGCTGCCGCGTAAAAGTTTTGTCAGATCGTCGAGGTGGCTCGTTTCGGAAATAATTTTTTCTCCGCCTGCAAGCATTTCGTCGGAACTGCGTTTTACGTCCTTCGTAAGGTTTGTAACTTCCTTTATCATTGCCCAAATGGATTTTCCGGTCTGCTCCTGCTCGTCCATCGCCTGAACGACGTTTTCGATGGAGCCGTTGACGTCCTCTGAATAGCCGGAGATAAAATTAAACTTTTCCACTGCGCCTGAAACTGAGAGCGCAAGCGTTTCAATTTCGCCGGTAAGGGCTTTGAGCGTCTGCGTAATCTTTTTTCCCTGCGCGCTCGACACTTCGGCAAGGTTTCGAATCTCGGAGGCGACGACTGCAAAACCCTTTCCCGCCTCTCCTGCGTGCGCGGCTTCAATAGCGGCGTTCATGGCAAGGAGATTCGTTTGCGACGCGATGTTTTCGATAACCGCGCTCGCTTCAAGGACGCCGCCAGAGGCTTCTGAAATGCGCTGGGAGACTTCGTTCGCTTTGATAAGCGTCGCCCGTCCGTCGTCCGTTGCCGAAGCAAGATTTTTAATCGCGTCGCGCGTAACTTTCACGCTCCCGCCGACGGTGCCGATGCTCATGTTCATCTGGTCGAACGACGCGGAGGATTCCTGCACGACGGCAAGTTGCTGCCCGATGGAGTCGTTTAAAAGTCGTATCGTACGGATAATCTGCTCGATTGCCGACGCGGTTTCCGCAATGCTTTGCTCCTGTTCGGTAAAACTGCGCTTGAGTCCCTCAATGCTTTCGGTGATTGTCGAAACGAACTCGCTGACAGACACCATATTGCATTCAAGATCGGTGCCGACTTCTTTCATTCCCGCAGAATCAAGTCCCACTTTGTGAATGGAATTGCGCAGTTTGACAATCGTTTTGTTGAAATACGAAGAAAGAACGCTCGTTTCATCGGAGCCGGTTACCGGCAGTTCGATTGTCAAATCCCCCTCGCCTTTGGAAATATTTTTGAGCGCGCGGATAACGCCGCTTATCGGACGGACGATTTTGTTTGCAATGACGACGGCAATCGTTATGGAAAACAAAAGTTGAACGAACGCGATGAGCGCAAAGGTACTGATAAAGTTTGAAATATTGTCCGCGATAAACTCTGAAACGGGCGCCGTTAAAAGGAGCGTCCAGCCGGAATAGCGCATTTTGCAGACGGCGGAAACGTGTTTTACGCCGTTGAGTTTTGACACGCTGACTGCTGTCCCGTCGGTTTTCAGCGCGCTCTGCAAAAACGCAGCAAATTCTCCGCCGTCGTCTTTGATGACTTCGGTAAAAATATTTTTGTACAAAAGTTCAGGCGAGCGGTTTCCGATTATCGTTCCGTCAGGCCCGATAAGGTAGGCGGTTCCCGTCTCTCCGATAACGATGTCGCTGATAAGATTTGAAAGCGAGTCGCCGAGCAAGGCTGCGCTGATAACGCCCGTAATTTTTCCCTGCAAGTCGCGCATCGGGATTGCGACGGCAGAAATATACGTCCGCGCCGAAGTCGATAAAACCGGTTCGGTGAGCACATACTTTCCTTTGAGCGCTTTTTGATACCATTCCTTTGAAGACACGTTTTCGGTTTTGCCGTCGCTTCTGAGCATAACGCCGTCAAGTCCCGTAACGGCAAAGTTTATCCAGCCGCGGAGTTTTTGCATTTGGATTTCGTTTGTAAAAAGCGCAATTTTCTCTTCGGGAGAAGACAATTCGTCTTGTATCTGCGGCAGATTGGAAAACGCTTCGAGTTTTCCGAAGATCGACTTTGAGCGTTCGTCGAGCGTTTTGGAAGAATTTTCTACCAGTTCTTTGAGAAAGTATTGCGTGTTTTTCAAAAGCGCGTTCGAAGCAAGCAAAATCGATGCGACGCACAAAATCAGCACAATACCGACTGAAACCAGCGACAGCGAGCCTATCATTCTGTTTTTTATCGAAAAAATATTTATCTTCGGTTTGGGATTCGTTTTGTTCATTCCTCAATCTCCTTTCCGTGTGATTTACTTGAGCGTCCGGTCGGAATCGGCGACAAATCGGTTGAGGACGGTTTGAACGTCCTGTCCTTCGGCTGCGTCTTTTAAAGCGGCGTTCCAATAACCGCGCATTTCGGAAAAACCTGAGATATTGTTGTAATACTGACCGAAAAATCGCTGCAGCACGGAATTGTAAAGGATTTCCGGGTCGGACATTTCCAATTCGATTTTAGAACTTGCCGGAAAGCCGCCGGTCGCCGCGACAAGTTTCGGCGCCCATTCTTTATCGGTCGCCGCAAAATGCAGGAATTTCTTTGCCGCTTTGATTTTGTTTTCGCTGCCGTTATTAAAAACGCAGGCGCCGCCTGCAAGAAATTCAAGCACCGGAGAGCCTGCGTCGTTTGGGAACGGCATATAAATCGGCGTAAAGTTTTTTCCTTTATAAGTGCGCTTTCCGTCATACATTTTATCCAACTGCGGAGAATATAAAATCGTGTGGGCGGCTTTACTTTCCGTAAACATTTTGATTGCGTCGCCTGAAGTAAGATTTTTGCCGTCGGCAAGCAGACCTTTTTTCATCGCATTGACTGTCCAAGAAAGATTTTTTACCGCCTGAGCGGAGTTGAACGTGTATTTTGAATAGTCGCCGTTGAGAAGGCTGACGCCGCCGTAAAGGTTCATCAAAAACGCCCGCGTGCCTTGGTCGCCGCCCTGCGTTTTATAAAAAAAGACGCCCGGCGTTTCATCCGCCCTCTGTTTCCCCTTGATTGCCGTCAAAAGCCGCTCGTATTCGTTGAGAGTCCAACTGCGGTCGCGTCGTTTGTAGGGCAAAAGGTCGATAAGTCCCATGTCTTCAAGCATTTCTTTGTTGAACGCCATCGAAAAACCGACTTCATGCATCGGATACATATAAGTGCGCCGGTCTTTGCCCGCAGAAACGGAAAGCAGCACCGTCGTGATATACGGTTTTTCCGTTGCAAGCACATCGTCAAGAGGCGTAAGCAGCCCGCGCCCAGCCCACGCAGAAATGCGACCCGGCGAATCATATACGATGTCCGGCACTTTTCCCGCTTTAAGCGCGTCTTCGATTTTGCCCGGCCCGTCGGAAAAGGATAAGAGCGTAAAATTCACTTTGATTGAAGGATTCGCCTTTTCAAACGCGGCGATTAAACCTTTTTCAAAATCGCCTTCAATTCCTGACTCAGACGTAAAACTCGGGAATTCCCAAAAATCGATTTCGGTTATCCGCGCTCCGGAAGCCGTATTTAAACAGCCGGTAAAAAATACTCCGGCAAAGATAAAAACCGCGCCTGCAAATAACCAGACCTTACTTTTGCACATAAATCCCTCCTTTTCCGCAAATCCGCGCAAATTCAATATTTACTGATAATATAACGAATAAAGACAGCAGCGTCCGTTATTGAACTGGCATTTTCAGACTTTGCAGCCGCCGTTTTTTATAAATTATCGTTCTTGAGGATTTTATAAAACAAATGATATCGGCATGCTCCATCTCTATTTACGGCGGCTTTTAGCGCCTTCTTAAAAGGAATTGCATTCAAGGCTTTCGGATGGCTAGAAAAGCGGATTTTTTATTCGTACAAAGGGGGAGGTCTCCCCCTCGCTCCAAAGCCTTTGGCTTTTACGCTGCCCCCTCTGCGGGGACACCCCGCAACGCCCCGTACTACGTTTTCATCCGTTTGCTCCGTCTGCAAGCGCCGCGCTTATATCTATAAACCTGTTCGGAAACCGTCGTTAAAATAAAAATCGGGATGGCAGGATTTGAACCCGCGACATTCTGGTCCCAAACCAGACGCGCTACCAGCTGCGCTACATCCCGTAACGTGTGGAAAATAACATTTATATTATTTTTGTTCAATATTTTGGCAAGTTTTGCAGCGGACGGCTGCTATGTCGTCAGAATGATGAAACGTTGTTCCGTCCGCACAAGATTTTGCTTATTGCAAAATCTTGCAGAACACAATATTCCGTAGAAGAAAACAGCGTTTCACCTTTTACACTCCATTCGCCTACATTACATTTCCCGCAAGTTTTGCGCAGCAAAATCTTGGGCGGGCGGAAACTCCACTTCATCATTCAAACTTTTTTCTCTGCCGCCCGCAGCCTTTCTCTACGCATTGCATTTTTCTTCGCTGCGCTGTTCTTTGGGGACGGTGATGATAAACTTCGTGCCGACGTTCTTTGCCGACTCCACTTCAATGTTCCAGCCGTGGAGGTCGATGATGTTTTTCACGACGGCAAGCCCTATTCCCATGCCTTCTTCGCGGCGGGAGTTTGTGCCGCGGTAAAAAAGGTCGAATATGTGTTCGATGTCTTTGGGCTCAATGCCGCTGCCCGTATCTTCGATAGAAAGTTCTATGCAGTCCTGCCGCTCGAATGCGCGTAAAATAATGCTTCCGCCGTCGTTTGTGTGGCGCATGGCGTTGCTCAAAATGTTTTCAAAGGCGCGCAATAAAAGTTGTTCGTTGATGGGAACGGCAAAATCGTGGTCTAAATCAACCGAATACGAAATATTTTTATGGAATATCGTGCCCGTCGCCTCCGCGTTGCGCGCAAAACCGATTAAAAGCGGCACGAGTTTTTGCGGATGCAGCACTTCGTTCATGTCCTTTGTCTTAAACCGCTCGTAATTTATAAGCGTATCGAGCATCGACTGGAGCTGCGCGGTCTTTGCGCTGATTATTTTAAGCGCGGAAGAAACATCTTCTTTTGAAGTCATAACGCCGTCGAGCATCGCCTCCGTGTATCCCTTGATGACTGCAACCGGCGTGCGTAAATCGTGGCTTATTCCCATGACAAAAAGCGACTGGCGGCTCTTTGCTTCAAGGAAAGACGTTCTCATCCGTTCAAGACTGCTTAAAAACTGCGTAATTTCGTTTGTTTTCAGTCCCTCCGCAGGAATTTCGATCGGCGCATCCAAGTCGCCGTCGGCAATCTTTTGCGTCTGCTTTTGCAGGAGCATGAGAGACGAAAAAATCGAATAGGAAATCGTAAATATCGTCAGCATGCATATCATGATAAATACGAGCGAAAAGGTGAGAATGACAATCGGAACGTCAAGTTTTATATCGCCGTCTTTTGGACGGGCGACGCGGCTTAAAAGCATAACGCCGTTTCCCGACCGTATATCCGACGGAGGAATTTCAAAGCGGTACGCGTATTCAAAACCCGTATCCCGCACAAAATTCCACAATTCTTTTTCTCGGATAATTTGATTTTCCTTCAATTCTTCCATCGTGGAAATCTGCACGACATCTTGAATGATAAGGGCGGCTTCAATGTCCGGCTCCATGTTCCGCACTGCATTAAGAAGCATATCCCAGTCTTCCGACGAAATATTGATAGTCGTATTGCTTTCGATGCGCCTAAAATCTTTGAGAAATGTCCGCTGCACGGCGGAATAATGACGGTAGCCGCGTATGCTCAAAACGCACAAAAGCGGAAGCATGATGACTGCGGCGGTAAAAATCCTTAACTGCGATTTGATTGTCATTGGCGCCGTATCGATTCTTTGGAAAAAATATAGCCCTTGCCGAACTGCATTTTTATATATTCGGGATTTGCGGGATCTTCTTCGATTTTTTTGCGGAGCCGCTGCACGTAGACGGCAACCGCCGTAAGGTCGCCGTAATTTGACTTCCATATATCCTGATAGATTTTCTCCGGCGTGAGCGTGTTTCCCGCGTTTTTGACCAAATATTCTAAAATCGCGTATTCTTTGATGGAAAGTTGAATTTTAAGCGCGCCTTTTTTAAGCACGTTGCTGTCCAAAAGCAAAACGTAGTCGCCGAAAGCAATGCACGCTTCCGCCGCCGCGGAACTGACTGCAGCGCGCCTGAGATTCGCTTCCACGCGCGCGACAAGCACTTTGGGCGAAAACGGTTTGGTAATGAACTCATCCGCACCGAGCCCCAGTCCTCGAATGATGTCTTCGTCCGCATCGCGCGCGGAAACGACGACGGCGGGAATAACGGGCTTGTATTCCGTCCGTATTTTCTGCAGGAAATCAAAGCCGCTCATGCCCGGCAAGTTTAAGTCCACGATGAATAAATCCGGCTCAGCCCCTGCTTCAAGTTCTTTGAGCGTGTCTTCGGCAGTCTCAAATATCTTCGTATCTTTTTCCGCCTTATTGAGATACAGCGCCATAAGGTTCGCCATTTCCGGTACGTCTTCGGTAATAAAAATAAGCGGTTTGGATTTCATAATGTGCCTCTCAAGCGCAAATGTATATAACGGATTGCAGTTAAGCAATAAGAGTTCCCCGTTATAACGTATTTTTATACGAATGGAAAAAAATTTACTGGCGGCAAAGAACCGCGCTTTACGGACGCAACTGGGACGCCGCCTGCGCAAGTTTCCCTATAAAAAACCCGCGGCAAACGGGCGGGCGGAAAAACGCACACTGAAATAAAATGCCGCGAGTTTCCCATACGGCACCCGCGGCGGCTGCTCCATTAAGGCTTTCAGATAAAGTTTTTCTGCCGCCGAACGAAAAATGAGAAAAATATTTTCCGCAAGTTTCAAAGCCGTTTTATTTGCGAGTTTATCCACACCCTATAAGGGTGTGGATAAACTCGAGTGGGCGGCGCTCCATTAAGCCTTTCAGACAAACTTTTCTACCGCCGAACGAAAAATGAAAAAAAAGATTTCCCGCAAGTTTGCCGCACGGCAAACTTGAAGCGGACGGCTGCTCCGTTAAGTCTTTTAACCACATTTCTCCCGTCCGCTGTTCTACGGCCGCCTGATTGCAAGCAACGTAAGGTCGTCGGCTTGGTCGTCTTCCATGAGATTTGTGTAAAAAATATAGTTTTTGTCCGCGCTCGACTCGGACGCGGCATCTTCATCGTAGCGGCAGTAATAGGCGTACAGATTAAAATGATCTTTTAAGAACGCATCTATTCTGCGGTCAACGCGCACGGTGTCGGAACTTTGCGCCGCGGGGCTTTTGTACATTCTGAACACCTTTTCTACGGAAACGAGCGCGATAATCGCCTCTTCTATCGTTCCTTCGCAGGTCGAAAAGTCGAATTCCAGCGTTTCGGTCGGAATGGGATTGTGATATTTTTTCAGCGAAAATTTGCGCCGGTTGAACACGCTTTCAAGGATTTCCTGCACGCGGTCGGCTTCAAGTTGTTCGCTTTGAGAGCCCACTTGATGATTGTCGTGCGCTTCCCCCTCTTTAAGCCCGCGCTCGGCGCACTGAATGACGCGGTACGCCCCGTCGCGGAATAAGCGCGTCGACTCTTCAATGCCGTCGGTGTAAAGCAAAAGCACGTCGCCTTTTTTCAGATTCGTTTTTTCAACTTTAAAACCGCCGCGCATGTCGACCATAAACGACGGCAAAGGACCTGCGGCAGGCGTTTCAAACAACTTTAAGATTTTTATGCGCTTTTCAATGCAGTCGTAAATATGAACGATGTTGTCGCCCGCGTTGCACATGTATAAGTCGCCGTTGCTTGAATCCAAAAGACAAATGATTATCGTTGCGAACTTGCCTTTTAGACCAATCGACTCGATGAGGTCGTTTATCTGCGTTACGAGGACGTTTAAGCGCGTGCCGTCTTTTGCAAACGACCACTGCTCAACGTAGCGGCGGAAGAGCGTTGCGACGACGGTCATGATAAGACCTGCCGGAACGCCGTGCCCCGACGCGTCGCACTTAATGAGAATGTACCAGCGTTCGTCGAGTTTTTTGTAGTCGAAATAGTCGCCGGAGACGGCGGAGGCGCCTTCGTAATAGCCGAAGCAGTTGAGTTTCCCGTCGTCAAAACTTGCAATCGTCTGCTGCCCGCCTTCGGCAAGTTTTAAAAGCGGCAAAAAGGCTTTTTGAACGGACTTACCGTCGTTTTGCAGATTTTCTTCGCGGGCGGCGCGCGCCAATTCTTCTTTTAAGCGGTTCATCGAAAGCCCTAAACTTCCGATTTCGTCGTTGCGCTTAATCTGAATATTTTTGTCTTCGCCGGCAAGTTTTTCCTTGTGCTTTTCCGACGTAATTTTTCCGACGAATGCTTCAAGTTTTTTCAACGGGCGGACAATAACGTTTGCAAGAAGCACCGCGCCGAGAACGCCGAACGCAATTGCCGCAAGAGAAATAATGCCCGCCGTAACCATAATTCCTTTTTCCGTCTCCACAAGCTGCTGGGCAAAGGAACTGATGTCGATTTGAAGGAGCAAAATGCCGTTTACAAAGTCGGAAGACGCGGCGGAGCGGAAAATAACCGGACGGTACATGAGGAATTTCGTTTCGCTTCCGAACTTGCCCCTGAACATCGGAAAGAGATTGAGCAAAATCCGCACCGTAACGGTAAACGACGTATCGGTAAGGTATGCGTGAAAGTCGGGAATGGAACTTTCGCTTTCGCGCTCGATCTTGTTCAATTCCTGTTTAATCTGCGCGCGGACGTCTCCCGACAACTTCCGGATCTGCGCAATGCGGGCGGAGTTCCGCGCGCGCGACGCCTCCGCGTATTCCCTGTCCAAACGCTCAAGCCGATCGTCAAAAGATGCAATTCTGTTTCCCGTATCCGCGTTGAGCGCGGCGCACCGTTTTTCAATCTCGGCGCTCAAGTCCGTAGTAAGCCGTGAAAATCCCGGAATGAGCGTTTCCCCGCCGATTTTCGTCTGAATATCGGGATCGTTGGACGCCCACACGTACAAGATCGACGATTTATCGGCTTTCGCGTTCTCCGAATGCGCAAAGCCCGTAACCGTAACAAAGTCGACTTCGGGAATGGACGACGACTGCGGCGGAAGTTCGCTTAACTCAAGCACGTTTTGTTCGGGGAGGTACGTTTTTACGCCGGAAGAAATGCTTGAAAGCAAAACGTCGGCGCGGTTTTCAAGTCCCTGCAGCATATTGGTGCGCTGTTCTCTGAGCATTCGGAAAGAAAGGAAGACCGTAACAAGCAGCGTTACCAAAATGATGAGAGAAACCGTAAAGCCTATCATCTGGTACTTTAGGCTGCCCTTTTTGGAAGAAGACTTCAGTCCGCCTGAAGCCGCCTCTGCAAACGAATCCATAAGTTCTCCTTTTTCAAGCTGGTTGACTACCTGCCTGACGTTGTAGATTTCAAGCGCGGTGCGCGCAAACGAAACGGCAAAAAGGACGGTGATAAAAATCAAAATCAAAACGACTGCGATAAAGAGCGCAAGTCCCGTTTGGATTTTGTATGTGCCGCTCCGCATAAAGACCTGCCATGACGGAACGTACTCAAATCCGCTTTCGATTTTAACCGTGCCGTTCGTCTCTTTGGTGAGGACGGGAGCGTGCGTCATAAAGACGCCGCGGTCGGAATGGTTGAGTCCCACATAGTAAGATCCGGTTTGAAGGTCGGAACCGATATTTATGCCGTCGATGACTGCATTGGAAACGACTTTAAAATCTTTTGCGTCAATCGTAACGTCGTAGGGCGCTTGTCCGTCTTTATCGATATAAACGCGCGTTACCGTCCCGTCGAACGTAAAGTCCGTGCCGTAAATCGTAAACGACAGGTCGCCGAAGACCGACTCGTTTTTACGCACTTCCGTTATCGTCGTATGCGGAACGTATTTGTTGAGCAAAACGGGAATATGCGCCTGCTCGCCCGTGTTTCCGGCTTTATCCACCGCAGAAACGGACAGCACGTAAAGCGCGTTCGGAAGATTGTTTTTGTAAATCGTAGAGGAGCCGGTAAGTCCGCTTAAACGCCGACGGCGCGCGATTGCGTTTTCATTCCGGCTTAAAAGCCGCTCGGCAAAGGCTGTGAGTTCCTCGGCGGATTTTTTTGTCGGATGCGAGGGACTTGAGGCAAACGCGCGCGGAACGTCTGCAATCTTTTCCCACGAATACACGTAGCCTGCAACGTCGTCATCGTCTTCTGCAGGAGCGATCGACATCGTAAACGTGTTCGACGGAAGGAATCCCGCGCTGTCCGCTCCGCCTTTTATCGTAACAAGCGGCAGCTGCGGCGGCGTTAAATCGAGCACGAACTCCGACGACGCGCTTTTAGACCAGTTGCCCGCTTCATCAACGGTTTTCGCTTTAAAATACCATCTGCCCTCTTCCGCCGCCTTAACGTTTATGCGCGTCTCCGAGGGGAATTTTAAATTCAATATGTCTTCTGCAGGCTCTGCGCGCGGGTCTTTTGACCAACTGTAGGTGTAGCCGTTTATGCCTGAGGAATCCTGCGGCAGCGCAATGCGGTAACTGACGGAGTTTTCCCTCGTGCGGCTTCCGCTTTTGTAGTTGACGGGGTTTATAACCGGAGGGGGCGCGTATTTGTCGGGGGCAAGATAGCAGATACGAGGCACACCTCCGGACGGAGGATTTTCCTGCCAGATAAAAGAAAGCGTTTTTGCAGTCCCCCCGCCTTGAGCACGCGCAAAAAGCGGATACACAAAAACCGCCGCTCTCCTTCCGGAAGACAACTGCGTTTCTTCCCAAAACAAGCCTTCTTTTTGCGCCATGTACGCGGTGTCCGTTCCCGTGCGGCTGTCAAACCACGCGGCAGTCAATTTATTTTGATACTGAAACAAAACCGCCGCTTTGGAGTTGCCGTCTTCCGAAACGGCTTCGTGGCTTCCCGATATGGCGCCGTTTTTGTCAATCTGCATGAGCCAAAGCGAATCCGTATCCGAATAGATAGTGCGCCGCTCCCACGCAACGTACGTTTTCCCGCCGGATGCCAGCGCAAAAGGACGCTGATTGTTGAATTCGGTGAAGTCCGCCGTCGAATAAAAGTCGGTCAAAAGCCGAGGCTCAGACCACGAGTTTCCGTTGTTTTCCGACACGGACGAATACAGTTGATAGGAAAGTCTGCCGCCGCTTTGGTGCTGCGCCTGAAAAACGACAAAATCTCCTTGAGCGGAAGACGAAAACACCGACGCAAAGGGGTTTCTAATATCGGGAGACGGCGCGAACTCGGAAAAATTCGACCATTTTATGCCGTCCGGAGACGATGCGGAATACAGATAAAAACGATTGATTGCGGCAACGCCCTCGGTCTCCGGGCGGCTGAGCGACGTAAAAAGATAAAACTTTCCTTTCCGCGAACAGTAAATGCGCGGCGCGATAAACGATCGCTTTTCTTCGGAAAAATCCGTCCGCGTAAAAGAGCGCGCCCCGTCAGTCGAGACGAAGACTGAAATCATTTTGGTTCCAGAAAGCGTAACGACTGCAAGCGTTCCTGAATCGGAGAGGACTGCTGAATACATATCCGGCACTTCCCCCGAATAGATGAGCGGGCCGGTAAAACGCCGATTTTCGCGCCATGAGCCGTCCGCGTTCTGCGTCCTGCACGAAAGCCAAATGCGCGACGTTTTCGTGTCGACTTCCTGCCAGAAGACGTAGGAATCTTTGCCGTTTTCGGCGACGCGCGGAAAGCGGGAATCTGAGGCGGAGATAACCTCCGTATCTTCCCAGTAAAATTGGGCGAAAAGATGGGGCAGAAGGACTGCAAACAGCAGTCCCGCCAAAGAAAAAAGTTTTATTCTTCTATTAAAGAGTGCAAAAATACCGTTCATACGTCCATACGTCATTTTTGAAGTTTTATTCGCTTTTCAAGTTCGAGAATCTGCGACGAATAGCGATTCTTCGGATTTTTCAACAATTCGGCGACAAGGTTCTTTGCGCCGATAACGTCGTCCGCCCGCAGATACTGCACCGCGCGGTTGTACAGTTCAAGGTCGTGCGCGGAAATAACGACCGTCGCGTTTCCGTCAAGGCGGCGGGAAATCTCGTCTTTTAAGATGATGGCGTCTCCGTTCGCCGCATTGAGCGCAATCGCTTGGTCGGCAAGCGCCATTGCGCTCCGCATAAGAGCCTTGTCGTCGCGCCCTGCGGAAGAAAACATACGCCGCGCCTGTTCGGTAAGTTCCGCGGATTTTTTAATGCCGCTTGTGTCAGGCGGCTTTCTGATGATGCCGAGTTCCACTTTGACGTCGTACATCAACTGCTTAAAGCCCGGATAGTCGGGGTCGGTTTTGTATAAGTCGTCAAGTTCGCTGTAGGCTTCTTTGCGTTTTTTAGGGTCTTTTATGTTTGCGCGCGCCGTTGCAATCCTCTTTCCGAAATTCTGTCTGAATTCTTCGGGATTCATGATTTTTTGAATCTTTAAGTTTAAAAGGTTCGCTTCTTGATTAAGCGGCACGACGTCGCGGAGTTCTTTGAGTTTTTGCAGTCCGTCGTTGAGCCTTTGCACCCCTTCTGACTTTCTGCCCTGATTTAAAAGCCGCACGCCCTGATCGTAATACTGATTTGCGATGCTCAAAATCTGAGAGACTTCCGTGTAAAGCTGGTCGCCGGGCAAAACTGCGCGTCCGCCCTTCATGGAAAGCGCCGTTTCTACCAGCGCCATTATATTGACGATTTCAGCATCCGGTTCAACGTTCGTAACCGCCCACCGCTCCGCCGCGCGGCGTAAAAGCCGTTCCGCGCCTTCAAAATTATCGCGGTCAAACTGCGCGCGCGCCTGATTTTTCAGTTCGCGCACATCTTTTACGACAAGGACGTTCTCCTGCCGGTTGATTTCCTCTCCGAGTTCGCGTAAGTCGCGGTCGCTTGAAGAGCGGAGCGCGTCGTCTTCATTGTAAGACAGGGCTTCCAAATACTTCGCTGCGGCGCGCGCAAGATTTTCGCGGGCGCGCTTAAAATTCTTTTGAGAAAGCGCGCGTTTTGCCGCAGCAAATTTTTCCGCCGCGTCGTTTTTAGCGTTTTCGGCAAGCGTTGCCATCGTACGCGCGCTGTCGCGCATCGAAACGGTAGAAATTTTTAATCGGGCAAGCAGTTCCGCAGACTTTTGCACGGAGGTATACGCCGTTTTGTACTGCGCCGTAAACGGAGTGTCGAGCCGCTTCAACGCCGAAGAAAGCACTTTTTCCGCCGACGCAATATAAGCGTCAAGCGCGCTCAAGGATTCAAGTCCCTCTTTGGGATAGCGTTTGACGATTGCAAGAGAATCGTCGCTTTTTTGCCCGGAGTCGTCCCGAACGCCGTTTATCAATTCTTCCGTTCTGTCTTTTTGCGCTCCGGCTTCCGTTATGTATTCAAGACCGCAGGACGAATAAAAATCGGCGGCGCGGCTTAAAATGGATGCCGCGCTTGAATCGGCATACGAAATAAAATCGCCGGAAAGCCTTTGCATCGATTTATCAAAACTTTTCCATTCGATAATCGAATTGGTATTACTCCGCCCTGCATCCGGCGCGCTCTCCTCGTGAGAGCCGTCTTCAGGCTCTTGAGACGCGGCATTTGCGGCCTGCCTTCTTGCTGCGCGGGAATTTTTTTGCGCGGCAAACTTCCGCGTATATTCTTTTGCCGTATCCGACTGAGAAAAATCGTTTTTCGCAGCGTCCGAACGCACATCGTTGAGTTTATCGTACGCGGCAAACAGCGGAGCCGAATTGTCCGCGCCCTCGCGCTCGGTCGTAACCGCCGCGGCAGGATAAGAAAACGCAGACGCCGCGCGCAGATTGTCGGAGATTTCCGACGCGTGAGAAACGAGCGCAAGAGACGACTCCGAACCGTCGGAAAGATACTGAAAAGAAAGCCGGTAGTTTTCTTCCGGCTTGAGTTTTTCGCCGTCTTTTTCGGAAATTAAAAGGGAATCAAGCGCATTGACGTTTTGCGCGACGGCGCTCAAAGCGCGAAGATCGGTGAACACCGCCGTTTTTGTCGCCGCCGCCTTTTTATCGAACTTTGCAAGGGAGCCGCTTTTTTCAAGAGACGCGGACTTTGCGGACGCGGTCTCCGCCGAACGGGTTTTCATCTCTCCCATATAAGCGTTCCACTGTCCGTCCATCGCGCCTAAAACGCCCAAGTTAGGCTCTTCGCGCCACCCGAAAATACAGCCGCGCGCATAATAATAGAACATAATGCCGTGAACGTCGGTCTTTCTGCCCAAGTCCCCGTACTGCTTATCGAACAAACGCCCCGTTTCGCACACTTGATTGCGTAAATCGGCGAATTTGGAAAACTCCGTCTGTACGTTTTGAAACGCGCTTTCAATTCCTGCGATGTTCCCTGCGCGGAGCGCGGCGATATACGCGTTTTTCGCCGCCTCAAGAGAGCGCTGCAAACCTTCGTACTGGGCAATGAGCGTATTGATTTCGGAAAGACTTGATTCAAGACCCGCCTGCCGCTCGGTTCCGGCAAACATTTCGTTAAACGCGTCGCGGTACAGAAAAAATCCCTCGTTCGCAGTCTTTGCCGCCGCCGCATAGTCGCCTTTCACCGTCAACTGCGCCGTCTTGTTTTGAATGGAACTGTAGCGGGCAATCGCCGCGATGTCGTTGTGTTCTTTTATAAGCTGAAGAATGGGCGTTTTAGGATCTTTTTCCAACGCCAAAAGCCGGTCGGTCAAATTGCCGAGTTTTTCATTGTTGTCGGGGTCGTTATAAAGCGTATCGAAAAACTGATCGGCAAGTTGGGTGTAAAGATTGCGCGCGCGGAATATTTTTTTTACGCGCGTTTGAACGCGGTCAAAGTGTTCGGGGTGCGCCGCCAGATACGCGTGCAGGGCGGTAAGCGCGTTGTCGTATTCCGTACTCTTAATTATCTCATCAATTTCAGAAAGCGTGCGGGGACTTGCCGCGCCATCCCCATTTCCTTCGGCAAAAATCCGTGAACAAGAGATTGCTGCGAGCAAAAAAAACAGACATACGCGTTTTTTCATATCTCCCGACAAGCTCCTCAAAAGTTTTTTGTTTTATTCAGGGCCGGCTTTACCGCCTACCGCCCCTTCGCGGCACGGTCTTCCGCTCAAAGCGGAAGACTTTTGATTTTCAATCAAAACCGCTCCGGCGCGGGGCAGTTACGAAGTCTTCAATGTAGCGTTTCTTCCCTTGTAAAAGACTTCCGCACCATTCTAAAAGCAGCGTCCTCACCGTCGATACGATGCGCAAAGCAGTTTGTGCATTCGGTAATGTGGACGCTCAAGTTATCGAACAAATCCACTATACTGTTTTTCGGTATAAAATGGTATATCATGCAGTGGAAAAAGCCGAAATTCATATATCAGCATTAGAGCGTCGGTTAAAAGCCGCCGCCGATTTACTAAACCGTGCAAATTATGTTATTTTCGGCTCAAGGCGTTTTGGATTCAAGGATGAAAAAGATAAGCGTTCAAAATCAATGCATATTTTCAGCAATTTTATTGCTTTTGGCGTCAGGTGCTTTCCCGCTCGACTACACAAAAGCGGGTTCAGGACTTGCCGACGCGTTTTACAATACGGCAGGCGCAAACGAAGGAACAACCTCTTTCCGCTCGCTTTTAATCCCTTCAGGCGGGCGCGCCGAAAGTCTCGGCTCCGCGTACACCGCTCTTTCCGACGATATCAGTTTTCTCGACTACAATCCCGCAGCCTCTTCGCTGTTAAATGAAACGGAAGTCGCGCTTTTTCATAACGCGTGGATTGCCGACTCCGCAAAAGAAACACTTGCCGCAACAACGCGCTTCGGGAACCTCGGCATCGGCGGAAAATTAAGCTGCTTTTACGTCCCCTTCACCGAATACGACCGCTTCGGGCAGCGCGCCTCGGCAAATTATTATTCGGAAACGGCGCTGACGCTCAACACGGCGTACAATTTTCTTGCAGGCTACACGTTTAAAGGCATTGCTGTCGGCGGGAACGTAAAAACGGCATGGCGCGCCGTTCCAGACTACGCCGACGACAACACGGGAGCCGTTTTAAGCAATTCCGGACTCCGGCAGTCGGCGCTTGCGTTTATGGCGGACGCGGGGATTTTGCTCCAGTTCAATGCGGCAAAGTTTTACGATTCGCACGACGGAAACTTAAAAATCGGCTTGAGCGTTACAAATCTCGGCGCGGCGATGACGGGCTTTTCAAAAGAAATAAAACTCGACGATCCGCTTCCGACCAGCGCGGGAATCGGCATTTCATACAAACCGGTCAATCCGTTTATGATTTCGCTCGAATTCCGGCAGCCGGTAAATCTATTCAACATAACGGAATTGCAGGCGTTTACGGCAGGCGGCGGCGCGGAAGTGAAAATCACAAAGTTTATGTCCATTCTTGCAGGATTCCAACTCAAAGGCGGAAACCCGCGCATCAGTCTCGGCAGTGAATTTGAACTTTTGAAAATCCGCATGAACATCAACTACACGCTCGACCTCGCCTCCTCGATAAATCCGGTCAACCGCTTGAGTTTTTCTGCAAAAATACGGCTCGGCGACAAAGGCAGAGCCGAAAAGCGGCGGCAGATTGAAGACTTGTACGCGGAAGGACTTGCCTACTACGCTGCCCGAGACTTTGACAAAGCGGTCGCCGTGTGGGAAGACGTGCTTAAACTCGACAAATATTTTGATCCGGCAAAAGACGGAATTAAGAGCGTTAAGCGGTATTTTGCGATGCTTGAGGGACTGGAAGGGACTGGAAGGGACTGGAAGGGACTGGAAATGAAACAGTCTCCGCCAGCGTCCCCCTCCGATTCGCAGCGCTCCCTCCCCTATTCCACCCTGTACCGATAGTTCCTTTTTTTGCAAAAATAATGTACAAAACCGCAGCAATTGTATTTATGGAGGATAAAATGAAAAAAAACGTAAATCTTGTTGCACAGGCTCTTATTTTTTGCACGTCGCTCACGTCGTGCTGGGCAAATCTTGAAAGTCAAAAATCGCAAATCGAATTTTCTGCGATGAACACGCAGATGACGATTACGGCGTACGGCAAAAAAGCCGAGAAAGGCGCGGAGGCGGCGCGGGATAAAATCGCGGCGCTCGAATCGCTTTTAAGCGTTACCGAAGAAAACAGCGACGTTCACCGCATAAACGACGCGGCAGGCGAGCCGGTAAAGGTAGACGCGGAGACGGCGAAAGTCATTTCTCTTGCGCTAAAAATCGCCGACCAAACGGAAGGGACGTTTAACCCGGCGCTCTATCCCGTGCTCGGCGCGTGGGGATTTACAAAGCGCAAGTTTCAAGTCCCGGAGCGTTCGGAAATAGATGAACTTTTAAAACTCACCGACTACAAAAAAATTAAAATCACCGGAAATGAAGTTTCCATTCCTTCAGGCGGCATGATCGACCTCGGAGGCATCGGCAAAGGCTATGCGGGCGGCGCGGCGGATAAAGTTTTGCGTTCCTACAAAATAAAGTCCGCTATTTTGAACCTCGGCGGCAACGTGCAGGTTATCGGCGCAAAACCCGACGGCAGTTATTGGAACATCGGCATTCGGAGCCCGTTTGAAAAAGACAGTATCGGCGCGCTCAAAGTAAAAAACGCGGCGGTCATCACGTCCGGCGGCTATATCCGCTACTTCATCGGAGAAGACGGGCACAAGTACAAGCACATCTTTGACCCGACAACAGGCGCGCCGGTTGAAAACGAAATGCTTTCAAGCACGGTTATCGGCTCGGACGGCGGCGTGTGCGACGCGCTTGCGACGGCGTTCTACGTTATGGGCGCCAAACGGGCTGCCGATTATTGGCGGAGCCGCAAAAACTTCGATATGATTTTGATTACGGACGAAGACGGCGGCACCGTCTATCTGACCAAGAAAATTAAAAAACGTTTTACGCTCAGCGACGACTATAAAAACGTAAAAGTCAAGATAATCGAATAGGGATTTGCGGACTTTTTAAATGCAGAGGGCAGTGCGGGCGGATTTTGCGTTTTTTTAGCGAACTCCGACCGCATTCGTTTTTACCGCTTTACCGCGCTTTTAGAGGAGTATATGCACGGGATTGAGCTGTGCTAAGGGAATTAGGAATGCGTAATTGTGCGGACTGCACAAACGTTGTTTAACACCGATTACGGTTTTTGCAGTCCGCCCCGCTTTGCCATAGGCAAACCGGTTGCGGAGTATGCGGGTGGCGAAGAACGGAGTTTAAACGATGGAACGTAATTACCGCCTCCCTCTCCCGTCGCCACACAAACACACAATGCCGCGCCAACAAATACAAAAACATATTTTCCCCTAGTTTTGCGCAGCAAAACTAGTTAGGGCGGCTGCGGGCGGTATAGAATGAGGGTTGAAAGATTTAACGGCGTACCGCCCGCACGAGTTTTTGTCATTCGACAAAACTCGCAGGAAACGCGGGGTTCGATAGCAGATCTGTTTAAAATATTCCAAGCTTGTTGTCTCCAATTACAAATTACCCCTTTCTCCGCCCGACTTGACCCACCTCCCATCCTTCCGCTATTATGCGCGCACCCCCTTGAAGCCCGTACGGGTTTCCAAAGTCCATAAGGAGAAAATATGCGAAAGTATGAACTTATGACGATTTTTCCGCTTGATGAGGAAAGATCAAAAAAAGGCGCTGAAGAAGTACGCAGCGCGCTCAAGAATTTCGGCGCGGAAATCGAAGAGGAAAAGCCGTTCGGCGACCGCGACCTTGCCTACGAAGTGAAAAAGCACAAGCGCGGACGCTTTATTCTTTTCACCGTAAAAATCAATCCCAATAAAATTGCAGAAATCGACGGTACATTCAAACTTCAAAACGACTTGCTCAAATATCTTTTCGTCAAACTTGAAGATAAATAGCCGCCGGCAAAGAGGTGCGATATGGCGACGGATTTAAATCACGTAGTGCTTGTCGGACGGCTTACGGCAGGCGTTGATGAAAACCGGAGAAACGGTCAGCCGCGGTTCGCGTATGTCGGAAACGGACAGGCGAAGGCTGATTTGAGCATTGCCGTAAACAGAAGCCGGAAAAACGGCGATCAGTGGATTGAAGAAGCCAACTTCTTCGATGTTACCGTGTGGGGAAAAACTGCGGAAAACTTAAAGCCCTATCTTACCAAGGGCAAGCAGATTGCGGTTGACGGATACTTAAAGCAAGACCGATGGGAAAAGGACGGACAGCCGTTCAGTAAGATTTCCATCATTGCGAATAACGTTCAGCTTTTGGGCGGACGCTCGGATGGCGGTCAGCAGACCGGGGGGACATTCGGCGGCTTCCAACCCAAACAGGAAGCGCGTCAGCAAAGTTCGATGCAGCAAGGCTACGGAAGCGGCGGTTTTGCCGATTCGGAGAGCGACTTCCCCGAAGACATTCCTTTCTAACATTTTGGAGTAAACTATGTCAGAAGAAATAAAAGAAAACGAGAATTTGGACGAGAACGCCGCGGTTCAAACCGCGTCGACAAACGAAAACGACGGCCGTGAAGAAGACAGCCGCGAGGGCGGACGAGCGAAGGGCAAAACCTTCTTCCGCAAAAAGGTATGCCGGTTTTGCACGAACAAAACAAAAATCGACTACAAAGACGTTGACGCTTTGCGCCGCTTTACGACGGAGCGCGGAAAAATTCTTCCGCGCCGCATAACCGGTACCTGCGCAAAGCACCAGCGGGAACTTGCCGCCGCAATTAAACGCGCGCGCGCAATTTGTCTTCTTCCGTTCGTAACGGAGTAAACGGCGGACGCGATTCTACTCCTGATGACGCGGCGCACAATCACAAAACCTGTTCGGCGCCAATCGGACAGGCACACTAATCCGAAAAGGAGCTTGTAAATGAAAATTATTTTGAATGTTGACGTGAAGCACCTCGGCGAAGAGGGCGACGTAAAAACGGTTGCAAACGGCTATGCGCGGAACTTTTTGTTCCCGCGGAATCTTGCCGTTCCGTACAACGAGATGACTGCGGCGGTTTTTGAAGCGAGAAAGGCTGAAATCGAAGCGAAGAAAGAGGTTAAACGCCAGAACGCACGGAGTTTGAAAGAAAAACTTGAAGGCACGGCGTTTGAAATCGTTATGCCGGCGGGAGCGAACGGAAAACTTTACGGCGCGGTTTCTACGCAAGTTATTTCCGACATACTTGCCAAAAACGGTTTTGAAATCGAGCGCAAACGCATAGAACTTCCCGGACTGGTCATTAAGTCCGTCGGAAATTATCATGCGACGATAAAACTCTACGAAGCGCAGACTGCAGCGATTTCCATCGTCGTAAAGGCGCAGGAAGACCCGAACGCGGCGAAAACTGCGGAAAAGAAGTCCGATAAAAAAGACGACGGAAAGGAAGAGGCGGCAGCGCAAAACGACGCTGAATAAGCGTTCCGCAATCTTTACAGTCGACCGGCGAACGGCGGAATTCTACAAACGGAGTTCCGCCGTTTCTGTCTTTAAACGGACTTATCCACATTGTGGATAACTTGTGTATAACCGGTGAATATGCGGTGTAAAGTCGGGGATAGGCAGTTGAGATGTGGTGGATATTTGCAGGGCGGTTGCAGGCGGCGGAGAACGGCGGGCGGCAAAGAACGAGGTTTGAATGATAGATCGTAGTGCCGCCCGCACGAGTTTTCCGATGGAAAACTCGCTATAAACAAGTACGTTGAGGCGCATCGCCGCGAATATAAGTGCGGAAACCTGATTGGACACTAAGTCTGCGCCCTAAAATCGAAAATGGAGAAAATATGGCGATTGAATTGAAAGATAAAGTGCCTCCGCACAATCTTGACGCGGAGCAGGCGGTGCTCGGCGCGCTCTTGCTTGAGTGGGGGGCGATGTCCGACGTGGTTACGATGCTTAAAGCCGACCGCTTTTATTCGTTTCAGAACCAGATGATTTTTGAGGCGATGGTGTCGCTGTTCAAGCAAAACGTGCACGGCGACACGCTGACAATCATCAATGAGTTGACAAAACTCGGCAAAATCGAGCAGGCGGGCGGGACTGCATACATCGCGTCTCTGACGGACACGGTGCCGACGGCGGCAAACGTTAGTTATTACGTGGGGATTGTGCTTGACGCGGCGGTGCGGCGCGACCTTATTCGTATGTCGTCGGAACTCCGCGCGTCCTCGTTTGACGAAACGCGCAGCAGCCGCACGCTCCTTGAGGACGCGGAAAAAAGCATTTTCACCCTTTCCGACCGCAACGAATCGACGCAGATTTACGAAATGAAAGACGTCGTCTCCTCGACAATCGAACTTATCGATAGGCGGTACAAAAACAATTCCGAATTGACCGGCATTCCGAGCGGTATCGCAAAACTCGACACGATGACAAGCGGATTTCAAAAGTCGGAGTTCATCGTCATCGGCGCGCGTCCTTCCATCGGAAAAACCGCGTTCGCCCTTTCGATGATGCAGACGATTGCAGTCGAAAAGCACATTCCGTGCGGATTTTTTTCACTTGAAATGTCGTACCAGTCGATTGGCCAGCGTCTTTTGGCGCAGGTTTCGCGCCTTCCCAGTTACAAACTGCGTTCGGGGCAGTTGAGCATGGCGGACTTTCAAAAACTGCAGGACGCGGCAGGAATGTGCTACAACGCGCCGCTGTACATTGTGGACACGCCGAATATGCAGCTCATCGACTTACGCGCGATGGCGCGGCGCATGAAAGTCAATCAGGGCGTGCAGGCGATTTTTATCGACTACATCGGGCTCATCACGACGGAAAATCCCGCCGCGCCGGTTTACGAGTCCGTTTCCGAAATCTCAAAATCGCTCAAAGCGCTGGCAAGGGAACTTGACATTCCGATTATCGCACTGTCTCAGGTTGCGCGCGACGCCGAAGGGCAGGAACCGAACCTCGCCCAACTCCGTGGATCCGGCTCTATCGAACAGGATGCCGACGTCGTTTTGTTCTTGCACCGCGACCGCAAAATCATGGAAGAAAAAGAGCCCGTCCAAGACGCGAAATGTATCGTCGCTAAACAGCGTAACGGCGCTACCGGCGACGTGATAATGAAGTTTTTCCCGACATTCACGAAGTTTGAAAACAGCGCGGAGGAGCAGTAGCGGGCGGCATAGAATGGAGTTTGAAAGATAGAGATGAGTTGCCGCCCTATCGAGTTTGTCGAGCGGTTGCTATGGGTTTTGAAAGACATAGTTATGTACCGCTCTCCCGAGTTTGCTAAAAGCAAACTCGCGGGAAATTGCGTTCGGTAATCGGCGGTGCGGTATGTGCAGTCGGCCTTGTGTCGTCGGCTGGCGGTTACGCGCCGTAATAAAATGAAAACGAGCAGACCATCTCGGCAGAGGTTTGAAAACGGCTCCCGTGTCCCTATGTCTTATGTCTATAGAACAATACGATAAAATCGAAGCGGCGATGAAAGAATGCGAAACGCTTGCCCAAACGGATTTGAACCTCGCTTTGGAAAAAATGACGGATTTGTATTTTAACGACGAATACAAAGACAGTTTTTAACCACGACGTTTACAATGAGTCTTCTCCCCCGCCTCATTCCTAATTCCGCATCCCTCATTCCCTCTCCTCCCCCGTTTGCGGCCGAATAAAAAAAATGGTAGGCTAGGGGCAGTCAACAGGATTAAATTTCAAAATTATTCAGGAGATTTTATGGCATTAACGCTTTTTAATACGATGGGGCGGAGTTTGCAGCAATTCGTTCCTATTAAAGAAAACTTTGCAGGATTTTACGGCTGCGGGCCGACGGTTTACAACTATGCGCACATCGGGAATTTGCGGGCGTACGTCTTTCTCGACACGCTCGACCGGACGCTGACCTTTCTCGGCTACAAAAAAAAGCACGTGATGAACATCACCGACATCGGGCATCTTTCCGGCGACGGAGATGACGGCGAAGACAAAATGCTGAAAACTGCGCAGGAGCGGAGCATGAGCGTTCTTGAAATCGCGGATTTTTACACGGAGGCGTTTTTCAATGACATCGAGCGGCTCAACATCGTGCGTCCCGACATCGTCTGCAAGGCGACCGACCACATTCCCGACATGATTGACTTAATAAAGCGAATCGAAGCGAACGGACACACCTATATGTCCGGCGGAAATTTGTATTTCGACGTTTCGACTTATCCCGACTACGGAAAACTTGCCAACCTCAAACTCGACGAACTGAAAGCCGGAGCGCGCGTCGGGGTGGATGAAAACAAGCGCAATCCTTACGACTTTGCGCTGTGGTTTACAAAGTCCAAGTTTGAAAATCAGGCGCTCGTTTGGGCTTCCCCATGGGGAAAAGGCTATCCCGGCTGGCATATCGAGTGTTCGGCGATGAGCATGAAGTATCTCGGCGAGCGGATCGACATTCACACCGGCGGAATCGACCACATTCCGATTCACCACACGAATGAAATTGCGCAAAGCGAAGGGGCGACGGGAAAAAAGTGGGTCAATTATTGGCTTCACAACGAATTTTTAGTCATTCAAAAGGACAAGGCGGACGGCAAAGGCGCGGACAAAATGTCGAAGTCGGCGGGAAACTTTTTGACGCTGCAAACGCTTTCCGACAAAGGCTTTGCGCCGCTTGACTACCGCTTTTTTTTGCTCAATTCGCATTACCGGAGCCAAGCGATGTTCGGCTGGGAGGCGATGGACGGCGCAAAACGCGCGCGGGCGGCGCTGTGTAAGCGCGTTGCAAAAGTCATAGAGGCGGCGAAGGGAACGGCTCAGGACGCGGACGCGCTTTCTCCAAAAGCCGCTTCTCATCTTGCCGAATTTACGGCGGCGCTTGAAAACGATCTTTCAACTCCGCAGGCGCTCGGCTGTCTGCAAGTCGCAATAAAAGACGACGAATTAAAACCTGCCGAAACGCTCGCGCTCATCCGCCGCATGGACAGCGTTTTGGGACTCAAGTGCGAACAGGAAGCCGCCGCGTTTAAGTCGAGCGCGCCTTCTCTTTCCGGCAATCACGACGGAGACCCCGAAGCCGACGAAATCAACGCGCTTATAGTGCAGCGCACGGAAGCGAAAAAAGCGAAAAACTTTGCCGCAGCGGACAAAATCCGCGATGAATTAAACGCGCGCGGCATAATCGTTACCGACACGCCGCAGGGACCCGTCTGGACGCGGATGTAACGGCGCGTGCGGCGGCAACGCAGGAGACGACAGGGAACGGAGACTGCCGCGCGAGAAAACGCCTTGCAGACGGCGAGTTCAGCGGCAGGAAAAGCAATTAGTTTGCGGGAAACGTATTTTCCGCGCTGACAGCGTTTTTCGTTTGTGCGGGACGCAGTCTTCCGACAATCACGACGGAGACCTTGAAGCCGACGAAATCAACGCGCTTATAGTGCAGCGCACGGAAGCGAAAAAGGCGAAAGACTTTGCAGCGGCGGACAAAATCCGCGATGAATTGAACGCGCGCGGCATAATCGTTACCGACACGCCGCAGGGGACTGTCTGGACGCGGATGTAACGTCGCGTGCGGCGGCAGCGCGGGAGACGACAGGAAAAGCAATTAGTCTGCGGGAAACGTATTTTCCGCGGTGACAGCGTTTTTTGTTTGTGCGGGACACAGTCCTCCGGCAATCACGACGGAGATCCCGAAGCCGACGAAATCAACGCACTTATAGCGCAGCGCACGGAAGCGAAAAAAGCGAAAAACTTTGCCGCAGCGGACAAAATCCGCGATGAATTAAACGCGCGCGGCATAATCGTTACCGACACGCCGCAGGGACCCGTCTGGACGCGGATGTAACGGCGCGTGCGGCGGCAACGCAGGAGACGACAGGGAACGGAGACTGCCGCGCGAGAAAACGCCTTGCAGACGGCGAGTTCAGCGGCAGGAAAAGCAATTAGTTTGCGGGAAACGTATTTTCCGCGCTGACAGCGTTTTTCGTTTGTGCGGGACGCAGTCTTCCGACAATCACGACGGAGACCTTGAAGCCGACGAAATCAACGCGCTTATAGTGCAGCGCACGGAAGCGAAAAAGGCGAAAGACTTTGCAGCGGCGGACAAAATCCGCGATGAATTGAACGCGCGCGGCATAATCGTTACCGACACGCCGCAGGGGACTGTCTGGACGCGGATGTAACGTCGCGTGCGGCGGCAGCGCGGGAGACGACAGGAAAAGCAATTAGTCTGCGGGAAACGTATTTTCCGCGGTGACAGCGTTTTTTGTTTGTGCGGGACACAGTCCTCCGGCAATCACGACGGAGATCCCGAAGCCGACGAAATCAACGCACTTATAGCGCAGCGCACGGAAGCGAAAAAAGCGAAAGACTTTGCAGCGGCGGACAAAATCCGCGACGAATTAAACGCGCGCGGCATAATCGTTACCGA
>JBQNBN010000034.1:0-27231 GCA_052169915.1 Treponema sp. | reverse complement strand
GGATAATTTTTAAAGCGAATTTTTTATCTATAATTTATAAAAATATTTTTCGTTTTATATATAGCTTCTATAACGTTAATAATCTTACATTGTGCTACTCTTTATTGGGATATTGCCCTAAGGCAATTATTGTATTCACTCATGGAAGGAGGCATATTGTGGTCATACATTCTCTGAAACAATACGTACCTGCTCCCGGATAGCAAAATACGGCAAATAGATAAATAAAATACATTTATTTTTGGAGGATAAAAGAAAATGAATATAAAGAAAATCTATTTTATTATGTTGCTAAGTATCGTTGTATTAATGTCATCTTGCGGCGAAGATAAAGCAATAACGATAATAAAAAACTCTTATCTTGACGACTTTCCGCAAAAAACTATCGGAAATGCGGTTCGGAGTTTTTTTAAGGAGGGCGATAAATGGGTTTCCATTCGTTCCGAAAACGATGATAAAGTGAAAGTAGTATGCGAAGGTGCATATCTTGTCGGTGAAAGCCCTAATCGTCTTTCAATTAGTTTTTTGTACGATGAAACTGCAAAAACATTTGAACTTTCCGAAATGTCAGCCTATGCCGGACTTATATTTTCTCCTGCAATGCAGCTTGAAATACTCTGTGAAATATATGAACTTTCTGCCGCAGAAAAAAATACGATGCTGTTTGACGCATGGATAACGGAATTAAAAGAATTCCTTGAGATGGCACGTACTATCAACAATACTACAGACGGAAAAGAAGCAGAGCAATTGTACAATGAAATGCGTGAACGGTATGAGAATGTGGAGGAGTATTCAAACAAAATTGACGAAGACAGTCTTTCCGCTGAACAAACGGAATTGGCAAAAAGTCTTTTATGGGAGTTGGCACTGATAAATTAGTGATAAAATCAGCGTATAAATTCAATTACATAGGAGGAATGAAAATGTTCTGCTCAAATTGCGGAAAAGAAATAACGGATGAAGTGAAGTTTTGCTCATACTGCGGAAATCCTACGCAAATAACAGGAACTGCAACCGATACGGCAAAGCTTGAACCGAAAGATAAAACGAAAAAAACTGCAAGTAAAGTAAAAGAGATGGTAGGCAATGCTGTGGGAGCGGGAATTGGAATAGCGGCAGGACTTCTTGTACTGTTTATTCCGCTTGCATTGATATTCGGAGTAATTCCTGCAGCGATTATTGTTGCAGCCGGAATTGTGTACGAATTATGGCAAAAAAGCGGAGGAAGACATCCTGTTAGACTTCTAATTGCAGCCGTTATCATAGTAACGCAAGTGATATTCTTGTATGAAGCAAATCATAATTCCAAGGCGGTGAATGCGGTACAAAATGCGCAAGCTCGCGGAGACGGTATGACCTTCGGCTCTTTTGCAGCTTCGACACTCGGCAGTGCAAAGTGGTTGACAATAGGTGTGCCGTCTGGCAGCACATATCACGTAATGTTGAAGGGAAAATTGCTTAACACCCAAACAGGAAAGAAACTCAAAACCAAAGTTAAGTTTTCCGTCAGTAATATATGGAATATAGATGAAACCGCTGATGTAGAAATTGATTCCGTTTACATAAAAACATTCGGAAACGGCAATGAGGCTAAACAGGCATTTAATAGGCTTTTATATAGTGTAGATTAATTATTTTTTTAAGGAGAAAACTTTATGGAAAATAATAAAGAAACAACGACTTCTGAAAAAACAAAAGAAAATAAAAGGAATATCGAAGAAGTTGCTGTAACATCACGTAAATTAGGATTGATGACGCGGTTTAATTTTATACTTGTGCTGCTTCCGTTTGTCATTTGGACAGGGGGGCGTTACTGGAAAGGAGGCTATCCTCTTGGACAGATAGGATTATATATACTATTCTTAGCGGCGGTATTTGTCGGGCAAACATTCCTTTGTACATTTTATGCCGAATACGATCATGACCGTAAAAAACTTACGGTTGGACAACATCTATTTAGATTTGCAGCTACAACTATAGAATTAGAAAACCTAAATTCGGTAAATGTGCATACCGTAGAAATTGCGGATAAACGCATAGTAGTAGATGGATTTAAACGTTCCGCTAAAGGGAAATATACGGTTTATCGGATCACAGATGGATCGAATGCAGCTAATATAATCGATCTCTGGCTGGAAAAATCCCAAGATGCTGAAAACTTTGACACTATGTTGCATAAAGCTTTGGCAGAAACGAATAAAGAGAATTTATATAAAAAATATAATGGAATTGTAAATTTTCAAGAATATAAGGAATTGTACACCGATGAAAAATGATACCGTAATATATTTATAAAATAACAACAAAAAGAGTCGCACAAATGCGACTCTTTTATCTCGGTGTCTTATATTGGGATATCGACGTCTCATCCGTCAATTCTTCGCCCCGTTAAATTACATTGCTGAACTGTCAGCGCCTCTCCCCTCCGCAACGCACGCGGCAGGTATCTCCGCGCCGCCTGCACTCGTTTTTGTTCTTGCTGCAAGTGTGCAAAAACGAAGCCCGCAGGATAGCGAGCAGTTTACAATCCCTCGCCTTTTCATAATTGCCCCCTCACGCAAACTCCGTTTTCCTGCGAGTTTATCCATACCCCTTGCGGGGTGTGGATAAACTCGTGCGGACGGCAACTCCATTACATCATTCAAACTACGTTCTCTGCCGTCCGCGCTGTCCACGCCGCCGGTAAACTTTATTCAAACGCCAGCGAAGTCCCATCGACAGAGCGGGACGCTTTTATGCGCGCGCCGTCGACATAGTTTCCGGCAAGCAATTCTTTTGCAAGCGGATTTTCAACGCAGGTTTGCACCGCGCGTTTTACGGGGCGCGCGCCGAACGCGGGGTCATAACCTTTTTCGGCGATGAACTCCACTGCGGATTCATCGAACTCAAGCGTAATCCTGCGGTCTTTTAAGCGGGATGCAACGCGTTCAAGTTGGATTCGCACGATGTCCGCTATGCAGTTCTTGTCCAGATGACGGAACAAAACCGTTTCGTCAATGCGGTTTAAAAACTCAGGGCGGAACGAGGCTTTTAAAAGCGCGTCAACCTTGTCTTTTGCCGCCGCCATTTTTTCGTCGGTATCGGCTTCAAGAATTTCCGCGCTTCCGATATTGCTCGTCATAATGATAATCGTGTTTTTAAAGTCGACTGCGCGCCCCTGTCCGTCGGTGAGCCTGCCGTCGTCAAGCACCTGCAAAAGCACATTGAACACGTCAGGGTGCGCTTTTTCGATTTCATCGAATAAAACGACGCTGTACGGACGCCGTCTCACCGCTTCGGTAAGCTGCCCGCCCTCGTCATAACCGACATATCCCGGCGGCGCGCCGAGCAAGCGGCTCACGCTGAATTTTTCCATATATTCCGACATATCGATTCTGGTCAGCGCTTTTTCATCGTTGAATAAAAAGTCCGCAAGCGTTTTTGCAAGTTCCGTTTTTCCGACGCCCGTCGGCCCGATAAACAAAAAACTTCCCAACGGCTTACTCGGGTCGCTCAAGCCGGAGCGGTTCCGCCTGATCGCGTCGGAGACAACCTGCACCGCTTCGTTTTGCCCGATAACGCGCTTATGCAGCACGTTTTCAAGTTCCAGATATTTTTGCTTTTCGCTTGAAAGCATTTTCGACACGGGAATTCCCGTCCACGAACTGACGACGCGCGCAACGTCTTCTTCGGTAACTTCCTGCCGCAAAAGAGATGTGCGCTCGTTTTCAGCGTCAAGACTTTTCTGCCGCGCTTCCGCCGCTTCAAGTTCCTTTTCAAGCGCGGGGATTTTGCTGTATTTCAGTTCGGCAGCCTTTTCAAGATTGCCCTCGCGCGTAAACTTTTCAACGTCAAATCTCGACTGCTCAAGCGCTTCCTTAATGCTCCGGCTCTTGTCGATGTCGGACTTTTCATTCTGCCACTGAAGTTTCATCGCGTCCCGCTCGGAAGAAATGTCCGCAAGTTCTTTTTCAAGTTTTTTTAACCGTTCGACTGAAGCCGCGTCCGTTTCCTTTGCAAGCGACTGCTTTTCAATCGATAACTGCAAAATCTTCCGTTCAAGTTGGTCAAGTTCCGTCGGCTGACTTTCAATTTCCATTTTCAGGCGGCTCGCAGCCTCGTCCACCAAGTCAATCGCTTTGTCCGGCATAAAGCGGTTCGTGATATAACGCCCGCTCAGCACCGCCGCCGCAACGAGCGCTTCATCGTTTATGCGCACGCCGTGGTGAATCTCGTACTTTTCGCGGAGTCCGCGCAAAATTGCGATCGTGTCGTCGACGGAAGGCTCGCCGCAGTACACCTGCTGGAACCGCCGCTCAAGCGCCGCGTCTTTTTCTATATACTTGCGGTATTCGTCGAGCGTCGTTGCCCCGATTGCACGGAGCGAGCCGCGCGCCAAGGCGGGCTTTAAGAGGTTTGACGCGTCCATCGCGCCTTCGGTAGCGCCTGCGCCGACAATCGTGTGCAGTTCGTCGATGAATAAAATAATGCGCCCTTCCGACTTTTCAATTTCCGTTACGACTGCCTTGAGCCGCTCTTCAAATTCCCCGCGGAACTTTGCTCCCGCAACGAGCGAACCCAAGTCAAGGGAAAGAAGCCGCTTGTCTTTAAGGCTTTCAGGCACGTCCCCCGACGCAATGCGCCGCGCAAGCCCTTCGACGACGGCGGTTTTCCCGACGCCCGGCTCGCCGATAAGCACGGGATTGTTTTTTGTCCGGCGGCAGAGCACCTGCATGACGCGGCGGATTTCTTCATCGCGCCCGATAACGGGGTCGATTTTGTCCTGACGCGCTGCCGCCGTTAAATCGCGCGTATATTTTTCCAACGCGCGCATGGAACTTTCCGGGTCTTGAGAATCGACCTGCGCATTGCCGCGAACGGATTTTAAGGCTTCCAGCACCGCCTCGTGCGTAACGCCGCTTTTTCGCAAAAGTTCTCCCGCCGCGCTCTCGGATTCTGTCATCGCAAGGAGAATGTGCTCGGTGGAAAGATAGGAATCTTTGAGTTTCGCCATTTGAATTTCAGCCTTTGCAAGCGTTTTTTGCGCTTCGGAAGACAGGCGCATCTGCGTATTTCCCGTTACTTTGGGATAGGCGGACAAAAGTTCTTCCGTCCGCTTTAAAAGACTGTCCGCCTGAACGCCGATGCGCGCGACAACCGGCGGAACAATTCCGTCTTCCTGCCTGAGCATCGCGGAAAGCAGATGTTCAAGTCCAATTTCACTATGATCGTTTTTTTGAGCGAGAGCGCTCGCTTCCTGCAAGGCGTCCTGCGTTTTAATCGTAAATTTTTCGTAATCCATGACAGTAAGATACTCACGGAAGGGCAAAGACGGCTAGAGTCGCCAGCGGACTTGTACGCGCTTTTGGGCGGGGCGCGGCTTTTCAAGTCCGCCTGCGCACCTCTCCTTTTTCGCCGCGCTTGAAAAACGGGCGGATAACGGCTAAACTCCGCTCCATGTTCGACGTAAAAGAGACCGATTTTTTTGATATTGAAGACGAATCCTTCGATACGGTGCTCGAGCCGGGGATAAAGTTTACCGGCAGCATAAAGTTTACAAAGCCGTTTATGATTCGCGGAACGGTCAACGGCACGATAAACGCGACGAGCGACCTTGTCGTGGATTCCGGCGCGGAAGTGAACGCCGACATTCGGGCGATGCGCGTGCTTGTCAAAGGGCGGGTGCGCGGAAACGTTTCTGCAGACGGTTTGATTTTTGTTACGGCGACGGGGACTTTGGACGGCGACATTACGGCGTCGCAGGTGGTGCTTGAGCCGGGAAGCGTTTTTTCCGGACGCTGCACGATGACGAAGGCGGAACGGTAATATGAAAAAAAATCTATCGGCACTTATTGCAGCGGCGTTTTTTGCAGTCGGCACGGCGCTTTTTGCGCAGACTGCGGAGCAGTCACGGCAGGACGCGCTTTTTCTTTACAACAGCGGACGCTTTGAAGAAGCGATAAAAATCTGTCAAAAAGAAATCGAACAAAATCCCAACAGAGTCGATTCCTACGTCGTTATGTGCTGGTCGCTGGTGCGGAGCCGCCAATACGCGGAAGCCGAACTTCGGGCGAACGCAGGGCTTGCAGTCAGTCCCTACGACTTGCGCTTAATCGAAATACTGGGCGAGGCGCGCTTTTACTTGGGAAAAAATAACGGCGCGATGGAGCAGTTTCAAAAATACATTGCCGCGGCTCCGGAAAACGGGGCGCGCGTCGGGACGGCGTATTATTTTATGGGCGAACTGTACGTGCGGAAGGCGCGCTACTTACACGCGGACATTGCGCTTTCTGCGGCGGTAAAAAAAGAGCCGCTCCTTGACCGCTGGTGGGTTAGGCTCGGCTACGCGCGCGAAATGGCAAAAAATTACCGCGGCTCCCTTACCGCCTACGATGAAGCGCTCCGCTTAAATCCCTCCTCGGCGGACGCGCAAAGCGGCAGAACGCGGGTCGCATCCCTTTTGCAGTAACCGTGCAGGTTCGCTTTGAAACAATCGGCTGCCGCTTAAACCAAATTGAAACGGAGTCGGCGGCGCGCATATTTTGCGACAAAGGCTTTTCTGTTTCCCTCTCGCCGCTCAATTCCTCGGCAAAAATCGACTGTCAAACGCTTCTTTGCGTCGTAAATACCTGCGCCGTTACGCAAAAAGCGGAGCAAAAAGACCGGCGCGTCATTCGTCTTCTGCTTGAAAAATGCCCCAACGCGGCAATTCTCGTAACCGGCTGTTACGCGCAGCTTGCCGTCGACGCAATTTCCCGGATTGACGGGCGCATTGCGGTTTTGCCGGGGCAGTTGAAAAGCAGGCTTTCGGAAGTCGCATCTCTTTTGCAAAAAAATGCGGACGGCGGCGCGGACAAGACTGAGGCTCGTGAACATGCCGGCGGGACAAACGTTCATTCCTATGCCGACTGCACAAGCGGCGGCGAGAAAATGAGCGTTCCGTTTTCCGCGCTCGATTTTGCAGATACGCTCAAGCGCGAAGTCTGCGCGCCTCCCGCCGCCAAAATCGGTTTCAGCGAAAAATCCTTTGTGCTTTCAACAGACTCGTTTTTAGCGCATTCGCGCTCATCGATAAAAATTCAAGACGGCTGCAATTCCTCCTGCACGTATTGCGCAATCCGCACGGCGCGCGGGCATTCCGTTTCGCTCGACGCAGCCTCCGTCATCGAGCGCATACGGCAGCTTGAGCGGACGGGACAGCGCGAAGTCGTCTTTACGGCAGTCAACATCGGGCAGTACAAGGGGGCGTACGGCGGCGCGTACCTTGACTTTGCGGACTTGCTGGAAAAATGCCTTGAGGCGACTGCAAAAATCAATTTTAGAATCTCAAGCCTCTATCCAGAAACAGTCGACGAGCGGTTTTGCCGCGTCATACGGGATCGTCGGGTGCGTCCGCACTTTCACCTTTCCGTGCAAAGCGGAAGCGATAAGATTTTATCGCTGATGGGAAGGGACTACCGGCGGGACGTCGTTCTTGAAGCGTGCGGGGCGCTGCGGCGCGCAAAGGAATCGCCTTTTATCGCGGCGGATATCATAACGGGCTTTCCGTCGGAAACGGCGGAGGACTTTGCAGACACGGCGCGCCTGTGCGAAGAATGCGGTTTTGCGTGGCTCCACATTTTTCCGTTCAGCGCGCGCCCGGGAACGGCTGCGTTTACGATGGGCGAAAAAGTGCCGCAGTCTGTGGGCACGGCGCGCGCGGCGGAACTGGGCTTATGGGCGGCAAAAAGCAAAAAAAAGTATATTGAATCGTGTGCGGGAAAAACCTTTTCCGCAATTCTTGAAACGGTAAAAAATCCCGCCCTCATGCTCGGCGAGAGCGCTCAGAAAGCCTACCGCGCGGTTACGGAAAATTTTTTGCATTGCGAAATCCGCGCGCAAAAACTGCCCTTCATCCCGGGAAGCGAAGTTTTCGTTACGATAACGGGCGTTGATGAGGCGCGCGTCAAAAAAGGCGGCGAATACGATACGGTTGCGGTGTTCGCATAAGGTTTTTGGCGGCGTATGCACAAGACGAAAGAAGCGCGCGGCGCGGCTTAGTCCCTTGCTGCAATCATTTTCTTGCAAAAACGGTCGTTCGGGCTTACCATAGAAATATGAAGTCGGCATAAAAATCTTCTATAAATTCCCCCGCTTTAAGGAGCATAAAATGTTATCGGTAAAAGATGAAGTTGTGCGTCAAAATATCAAATATTTGGAACTGCTTTCTCACTCGTACCCGACCGTTACGTCGGCAGTTGAAGAAGTCGTCAACATGAAGGCGACTTTAAACTTACCCAAAGGGACTGAACATTTTTTGACGGACATTCACGGGGAGGCGGAAGCGTTTAATCACGTTATGCAAAACGCTTCCGGCGCAATCCGGCGTAAAGTGGCGGAAGAATTGTGTTCGACAGTCAGCATTGAAGATTTGGACGAATTGACGACGCTCATTTACTATCCCAAAGAAAAACTTGAATTGATAAAGGCGGAAAAAAAGGCGAATCTCAACAACTGGTACGAATTGACGATTTACCGCCTTGTGCGCGTCGCCCGCTCTACGGCGTCAAAGTACACGCGGGCAAAGGTGCGTAATCTCCTGCCGAAAAATTTTTCCTATATAATAGAAGAATTATTACAGGAAGACGAACACCGCTTTAATAAAAAAGAATATTACCGGCAGATTATAAAAAGCCTTGTCGATTACGGGCGCGCAGACCTTTTTATCACGGAATTGTCCGGCGTTATCAAAAAATGCACGATTGACCACCTGCACATCATCGGCGACATCTACGACAGGGGACCGTACCCGCACAAGGTGATGGACACGCTCATGGCGCAGACGAGCCTCGACATTCAGTGGGGGAATCACGACATTTTGTGGATGGGGGCTGCGGCGGGAAGCCGCGCGTGCGTGGCGAACGCTTTAAGAATCGCGCTCCGCTATTCGAATATCGACGCGATCGAAGACGGCTACGGAATCAACCTTTTGCCGTTGGCAAGTTTTGCCCAGCACGTGTACAAGGACGACCCCTGTCTCCGCTTTATGCCGCACGAAACCAATAAAAAGTCATTCGACATAGACGTGCCGCTTTTGGCAAAAATGCACAAGGCAATCAGCATTATTCAGTTTAAAGTCGAAGAGCAGGTTATCAACAAAAATCCGTCGTACAATATGGCGCACCGTAAGATTTTGCAGACGCTCAATTTAAAAGAATTCAGCGTGGAAATCGAAGGAAAAAAATATACGCTCAACGATACGCTTTTTCCGACAATCAATCCTGAAAATCCGATTGCGCTCACCGATGAAGAGGATCGCATAATCGATACGCTGCGCGACAGTTTTTTAAACAGCGAAAAACTCAAGCAGCACGTACGCTTTTTATACGCGAAAGGCAGCATGTATTCGACGTACAATAACAATCTGCTGTTCCACGCGTGCATTTTGCTCAATGACGACGGCTCTTTCCGCGGCAAGGAGATTGACGGCGCGGTTTATTCCGGCAGGAGTCTCATGGACAAATACGATCAGATGGCGCGGGAAGCGTATTTTTCAAAGCGGAACGTGGATTTTTTGTGGTTTTTGTGGTCGAATCAAGATTCGACGTTGTTCGGCAAAGACAAGATGACGACGTTCGAGCGGTATTTTATCGACGACAAGACGACGCACAAGGAACATTATTCGCCGTATTACCGGCTTATGGAATCCGACGACGGCACGATCGCTTTACGAATATTGCAGGAATTCGGATTGAGCGGGAACGCGCACATCATCAACGGGCACACGCCGATCAAGGTTACCAAGGGCGAAAGTCCCATTAAGGCGGGCGGCAAACTGCTCGTTATTGACGGCGGATTTTCCAAAGCGTACCAAAAGACGACTGGAATTGCGGGGTACACGCTGACGTATAATTCGTACGGATTGACGCTGATAAGCCACAAGCCCTTTGAATCCGTTGAAAAAGTTGTGCGCGAGGGCTTTGACATTGAGTCCGTCAAGCAGGTAATTGAAACGCTTTCCGAGCGCAAACGCGTTTCCGACACGGGCACCGGCGCCGAACTTGCCGAAAAAATTAAAAACCTTGAAATGCTGATCACCGCGTACAGAAAAGGTATTTTGAAGCAGAAGGATTAGGACGGCGAGGACGGTTGTTATGGAGTTTAACAGACGTAACGGTATGCCGCCCTCTGCGAGTTTTCCTTGCGGAAAACTCGAGGGAAAACGGTGTCGTTATGCTGTCTTTTAGTATTTGTTTTGAATCACTAAAATATATGTCTAAGACTATCTTTACGAAGTTTTCAGTTATCCCAAGCCAATAAATATTCCTGCATAAGAATTTTATTACTTTGCGGTACTGCCGCTCTCCAAACTTTGTTTTTCGAGTTTTGCCGTCAGGGAAAATCTCGTGCAGGCGGCTCCGTTGTGTCTTTCAAGTTTTTGCTTCCGCCGCTAAGCCATTCTCCGCTGCTGTAAAAGAAATTCGCCGGGAGAATTATTTTGCCGCTCCGTATTCAAACGCTGTACTCACCGAGTTTTGCCATAGGCAAAACTCGGGAGGGCGGGACACCGTTAAGTCTGTCATACTTCGTAACAGCCGCCCGACGAACTCCGCAGCGGACGGCTGCAAGCGATTGTTCCGTATGAAAGCGGAGAAGAAGCGGCGGGCGGGAGCGTCTCCTGCGCCGGATTGAAGCGGAAAGGGCTGAAAGCCGTTGCAGCGGAAAGCCGGTTACGAGTTCCGGTCGCGCCCTGTCTTCAAATCTGCGATACCGCTTCACCTTAAAATTGTCTGCCATGAGGAATAAAAACGCCGCCCCTTAAAACAGAGCCTTCCGCACTCCATTCTCCCGCAGGTTTACTCAACGGGAAAACTCGCAGCCGGCGGCAACTCCCTGTTACAGCAACGTATTCATCAAGTTTTGCCTGAAGCAAAACTTGGAAGGGCGGGATACCGTTAAGTCTGTCACACTTCGTAACAGCCGCCCGACAAACTCCATTCCCCCGCAAGTTTTCCCCGCGGGAAAACTTGTAGCCGGCGGCAACTCCGTTAAATCTTTCAAACTTCATTCTCCACCGCCGGCGTCTCTGCCTAGCACCGGAACAGCAAATCTTCATACGACGGGAAGGGCTTGTACTCCTCGCTGAGAAGCGGCTCTATTGCGTCGGCGGCGGCGCGGGCTTGTGCCATCAGCGGGATAACGGCGTCGGCATAGGCGCGCGCAACTGCCATGGCATCGCCTGCTTCCTTCGCCTCTGCGTGCGCCTTTGATAAATCGTCCTGCAGTTCGTACAGTTCATCCACCAAGTCTTCCAGCCGCTTATACAGTCGGCTTACCGCCCAATTTCCTTCCATTAAATGGCTCAAGTCCGCCATATACTTAAACGCTGCGGGCAGAATGTCCTTGAATATCATCTCGAGCATGATTGCAACTTCGATGTTTAAGACCTGCGCGTATTTTTCAAGTTTAATGCCGTAGTGGCTTTTGAGTTCCGTTTCAGAATAAATGCCGGTTTCAGTCAGGAGGCGGATGTTTTTGGGGTCGAGGTAGCGCGCAACGGCGTCGGGCAGCGTGCGGAGGTTCAAAAGTCCGCGCCGTTCGGCTTCCTCTATCCACTGCTCGTCGTAGCCGTTGCCGTTGAACACGATGCGCCAGTGCGCGGTCAATTCGCGGCGGATTAAGCTGTCAAGGGAAGAATGAAAGTCGTCCGCTTTTTCCAGTTCGTCGGCAAAGGACTTGAGGACGGAGGCGACAATCGCGTTGAGAATCGTGTTGGGGCCGGCAATCGAAAGACTTGCGCCGAGCGAGCGGAACTCAAACTTGTTGCCCGTGAACGCGAACGGGGACGTGCGGTTGCGGTCGGTGGAATCTTTGGGAATGGGCGGGAGCACGTCGACGCCGATCGTCATTTTGGAGTCGGGCTTGTTGTCGTAGGAGCGGCCGTCTTTGACCGCCTCAAGGACTTGGTGCAGTTCGTCGCCGAGATAGACGGACATAATCGCCGGAGGCGCTTCGTGCGCGCCGAGCCTCCAGTCGTTTCCCGCGGACGCGACAGAAATGCGCAGCAGGTCTTGATTTTCGTCGACGGCTTTGATGATCGCCGTCAAAAACAAGAGGAATTGCGCGTTTTGTTCGGGCGTTGCGCCGGGTTCAAGGAGATTTTCGCCCTCGTTCGTGGACATTGACCAGTTGTTGTGCTTGCCGCTGCCGTTTACGCCTGCAAACGGTTTTTCGTGAAGGAGGCAGACCAGTCCGTGCCGCCGCGCGACTTTTTTCATGATTTCCATCGTCAACTGGTTTTGGTCGCACGAAAGGTTCGTCGTCGTAAAAATCGGCGCCATTTCGTACTGCGCGGGGGCGGCTTCATTGTGCTCGGTCTTCGCCAAAATGCCGTATTTCCAAAGCGTTTCGTTTAAATCTTCCATATATTCAACGATTTTTGGCTTGAGCGCGGCGTAATACTGGTCGTCCATCTCCTGTCCCTTCGCGGGTTTTGCGCCGAACAAGGTACGCCCCGTCATGCGCAAGTCCTTGCGTTGCTCGTACAATTCCTCATTGACTAAAAAATATTCCTGTTCGGGGCCGACTGTCGTCGCAACGTGCGTGGCGTTCGCATTCCCGAAGAGGCGGAGAATGCGGAGCGCCTGCTTGTTCAAGGCTTCCATCGAACGCAAAAGCGGCGTTTTTTTGTCGAGCGCCTCGCCCGTGTACGAGCAAAACGCCGTCGGAATGCAGAGCGTGTGCTCCTTGACGAAAGGGTATGCGGACGGATCCCAAACCGTGTAGCCGCGCGCCTCAAACGTTGCGCGCCTGCCCCCCGACGGGAAAGACGACGCGTCAGGCTCGCCTTTGACCAATTCCTTGCCGCTGAACGACATAATGACCGTGCCGTCGTCCTGCGGCGCAATAAAACTGTCGTGCTTTTCGGCGGTGATGCCCGTCAGCGGCTGAAACCAGTGCGTAAAATGCGTCGCGCCCTTTTCAATCGCCCACTCCTTCATCGCGTGCGCAACTTGATTCGCGACGTCCAACTCAAGCGGCGCCCCGTCGTCAAGCGTCTTTTTGAGCGCCTTAAACGTCTCTTTGGGCAGCCGCTCTTTCATCGTCTTTTGATTAAACACCAAACTCCCAAATAACTCAGGAACATTCACAGACATTTTTCACTCCTATCGACTGGACAAACAGTCCTCTTTTTACGCAATCGTTTTTTCATAGAGCGCGAGGCAGTCCCTCTTTGGGCGCCATTCTCTTTATGGGTTTGCCGACATCACATCTCTGCGGGCTCAAGTTTCACGCGCGTATATATACACGCGCCGGCAAGTTTTTGCAATGGAGGAGGAGATGGCAGGCGGCGGAGAATGACGCGGGCGGTTGTTGTGCAGTTTAACAGACTTAACGGTGCGCCGCCCGCTGCAAGTTTGCGTGTGGCAAACTTGCGGGAAAATGGCGTTTGGGGTGAAGAGAGAAGATTTTTTGCCAGCGTTGCGGAAGGCAAAGATATGAATCTACTCTTGCCGGAGGGTATAGGCTTCGTTGCTCGTAGAACATAATCTACGGCGGTTGTAGTACACAATAAACCTGTTCGATTTACCGAACGGATTTATTTTCAACACCGCGGAGCATTGCCGGCGGCAAAGAACGGAATTTGAAAAGTATGGATGAGTTCCAGCCCTTCCGAGATTTTGCCTAACGGCAAAACTCGCGGGAAATGACGTTCTGCCTATGGTGTTTGGCAGACTGTTGCGGCAGAGGAAAATAAATTTGGAGAGCCGGATATTTCTGTTTCTCCCCCATTAGTTCCGTCCGCTTGCTATGTATTTTTTATTCCGCTAATATTCCGTTTGTAAATATAAGAGTTATTTACGGATCCCAATCGGCAAAACATCGTAATTCAAACGGGAATTAATCATATTTTTAAAGGAAAACAGATGAAACATACAAAAAAATTAATGTCGTTTTGTATCGCAGCGGCGGCAGTCGTAACGTTCGGCTTTGTTTCGTGCGCGGACGCAGCGAATGACCTTCAGGAGTCATTCCAATCGAATAAAATGCAGTCTCAAGAAACCGAAAGAGACAAAAAAACGCCGCAAGAAAAAAAATCCGACGCGCAGAAGGAAAATAAAACAGAAAAACCGCACAATTCCGCTTATGAAGAGAAAAAACAAGAGTTTTTTAGTCGGATTTTAAATGCGAGCCTGTGTTTTGAATCGTCTGCATCCGTTGGCGATCTCAATATCAAGCACGTTGCGGAGGAAGACGCGGAGACGGAAGAACATAAGGCGCTTTACGCGGAGTTTTTCGATAAGCATCCGTATATTTTTCATTTACGGGAAAACGGCAGTATCGGTATTCGGTATAAATCCGATAAAAAGGATGAAGTCAATGAGCTTCTGTTTGAATATTTAGTGGATAAAAACGCACTTGAAGAAAGATATAAAGAATTCGAAGCGGGAATGGAATTGCTGTATGCAAGCGTGCAGGAAGGAATGACCGAAGCTGAACGCAGCTATGCCATTCACGCGGCGCTGGAAAAAAAGACTCGCTACGATTCTAAACACTTTTTTGATAAATTTACGCCGCGCGGTCCGATTGTGCTCGGAAGAGCGGTCTGTGAAGGCTACAGCCTTGCCTACAAAAAACTGATGCTTGGCATTGGCGTTCCGACGCAGTTTGTAACGGGGCCTGCTTTCGGTGCAGACGGGCACATGTGGAATCGCATTCAAATAGACGGCGAATGGTACAATTTGGATGCGACGTGGGACGATAATGACAGCGCGTATTATTATCGCCGCGCTCATTGTCTCGGCGCTTACTTTCTAACGTCCGACGCCCAGTTTCATGGGGTTTTAAGCCATCTTGTTCCCGATCTGCAATACCGCAAGCAGTCTTTAACCAGTACAAAATACGACGGCAATGAATACGTCTTCAGAAATCGCGGGCATTCGAAAGGCGAATTATCTTACCGCGGCGGTTATTGGTATTATTTTTCATTCCCCGATGCGACTATTTATAAAAGCCGTTTTGACGGCTCGGAAAAGCAGGCGATTTATAAAAAAACGTATCAAAATGAAACCGAAACGGCGGGATTCGATACTCAGGCAAAGAAAGATATGCAACTCGGCAGGCTCGGCCAAATGGAGTTGGGGAAAACCAAGATTTACTTTATCGACTTGGCGGACGCAAACGTAACGGGTAACTATGCCTTGTATTCGATGGACTTTGACGGGGCGGGCGTACAAAAGCTTTACGATGTGTCCGGCTTTATTCCGAGTTCATTAACGCCCGACGGCGATAAACCCGTTCCGGCAAACGGCATTGAAGCGCTGAAAGCCGAAGTAATGTTGTCAAAGATGAAAGACGCGTATTTCCACGGAACGGAAACGTTTGAAAAGCCCGTAAGCGGCGAACGCGTGCAGTTTATCAATTTGATTAAAGACGCCGAAACACTGATTCGCGAAAATCCGCATGACACGGCAGGCGCGGCGGCGCTCTATGAAAAACTGCGCAATTTTAGAAAAAACTATACGATGCCGCGGACACGCCGCGCATAAATGGCTTTCCGCCCGCGCATCCTGAAATCAGATAATGCGCGGGCGCGAAGGGCTTTGGAAATGCGTAATGTGGACTCCAATAAATTGAGTTTTTGGGCGGTGGTAATGGTTAGCATCCTTCGTCATTGCGCGAACACACTTTGTGTATAAGAATCCCCGCCCCGCGAGACACCTTTTTTTGCGAGTTTTGCACTAGCAAAACTTGTGCGGATGGGAAACTCTGTTAAATCTTCCAAATAAAGTTCTACCCATCCGCGAATCTCGTGCGGGCGGTATACAGTTAAGTCTTTCAAACCTCGTTCTATGCCGCCCGCACCATTCACTGCAAACGTTTTTTCCAGTCGACGACATTCACTGACCATTCAAAACTCTCCGACAGTCAATTCCGCATTCCTCATTCCCTATATAAGAATTAGAAACTAAGCCTTCCTCCCTTGCTCCGCAAAAAGATGGCGGCTATAATTCCTTCATGACTGTAATTCTTGCAGACGTATTGGGGTATTGTATGGGCGTGCGCCGCGCCGTCGACAGCGCGCTGGAGTCGATACGCAAAAACGACGACGTATACACACTCGGCCCCTTAATTCACAATCGAATCGCGCTTAATTTTCTTGCATCGCAGGGACTGAAAACGCTGGACGAAAATGCCGAAAGCGAAGCGAAAGCCGGAAGCGCAGTGATAATCCGCGCGCACGGGGTGCCGCCGTCCGTAAACCGCACGCTTGAAGAGCGCGGCTGCACGATTATTGACGCGACCTGTCCGCGCGTCGGCGCAAGTCAAAAAAATGCGGCGCGCTATGCGGCAATGGACTACACGGTTATCCTTGCAGGCGACCGCAATCACGGGGAAGTCATCGGCATTGCAGGGTATGCGGGAAGCAAATTCCGACTGGTGCAAAATTGCGATGAAGCGAATGCGCTTACCGTACCCGACGGAGAGAATGAAAACGCGGTTTTGCTTTCCCAAACGACTTTCAGCCCCTCCGAATTTGAAAAAATTGCCGCCGTCATCGGAAAAAAATACAAAAACTTAAAAGTGCTCCGCACAATCTGCCCCGCAACAAAAGACCGGCAGGATTCTCTATTGCGCCTGTGTCCGCGCGTCAACGGCGTCTTGGTCGTCGGCGGCAAAAACTCCGCGAACACCAAACGTCTTTTACAGACCGCCGCGGAAAACTGCGCCAACGCCGCGCTCATAGAAACCGCCGACGAAATTCCGGATGAGTTTTTCGCGCTTGATACGGTCGGAATAACGGCAGGCGCGTCCACTCCCGATTCCGTTATTCAAGAAGTGAAAGAGGCTCTGCTTTCGCGGTGAGAGGGAATTTATGTGCAGTCCCCATTTAATTCTAAAAGTAAATCCGAAAGCGTTGTCTTTTCCATTTCTTCTTCCATCGCTTTTTGCGCATTCGCCAATGCCGGATCAAGCACGCGGTGAATATTTTTTCCGATCGGACACTGCGGATTGGGAGACGGGTGAAAGTTGAATAATTCCCGCTCATCTTCGCCGGTATTGATTGCATTATAAATAGTAAGAAGATTGATTTCTTTCGCATTTTTTGCAAGGTGAGAGCCGCCGACGCCTGCTGCAGTGTTTACCAGTCCCGCTTTTTGGAGTTGAAGCAGAATTTTTCTAATGATGACTGCATGAACGCCCGTGCTTGCCGCAATAAAGTCGGACGTAACGCGGTAGTCTTTTTCAAAAAAGTTGATACACAACAGCGTATGCACTGCGGCGGTAAAACGAACGCTTATTTTCATAATTTCAGTTTGAGTATAGCAAAATTGGGGCGGACGCTAAAGCCGCCGCCCCGTTTTCGCAGAAGATAGTTAAGTGCGTTACGCTCTTACCACGCTGATACGCTTTTGCACATCGCCGCCTTGGGCAATTTTTTCTACTAAAGCCGCCGCGTAGTCCGCATAACTTATGATACTCTCCCCCTTGCCGTTCAAGGTCAGTTCCTCGCCGCCCCAAATCCATTTGCCGGTCTTGGGCGCATCCGCTTGAAAATCGCACGCAGGACTAATATACGTCCACTGAACATCGCTGCGCTTCCGGAGTGCGTCCAATTCAGTCCCCATTGCATTTGCAAGCGGCTTAAACATATCCGGGAATTCCTCGCCGTCCATTACCTGCGCCGTATGCTCCTTGTTTACATAAAGACTGCCCGCTCCGCCTACGACAATAAGCCGAGTCTTTGTGCCGGAAAGCATATCGCAGAGGTGCCCAAGCGATTTTTCATGATTCGGCAGGTCTGCTTCCGTCCATGCGCCGAACGCGTCTACTACGACGTCAAAGCCGGCAAGGTCGTTCTTGGTAATGTCAAAAATATCTTTTTGCACGAACGCCTTTACGCCGCTTTTGTTTTCGCCGCGTGCAAATCCCGTTATATCATAACCTGCCGCCGCGCTCTCGGCGACAACCAATTTTCCAACTCTTCCGTTTGCGCATACTACTGCAACTTTCATAAAAACTCCTTCCGGCGTCTGTATCGCCGATCGTTTCATTTGTAATCCGCTTGCAGTTCCTTTTAGATTACAATAGGAATGTACAAAAGATTTAATGTAATGTCAATAGAACTTCTTGGCGGCTTTTAATTTTTCTAAAAAAAAGATGATGCGATTAGACTCCCGTTTTCTCGATTATACGACTGGCAATGCATGGACAGTTTGCGACGCCGGTCGCCTCATCCTCGTCCTGAATTCGGCGCGGATGGGATAACGGCAGGCGCGCCCCCTCTACCGCGCAAACCCAAAATCCGCTATAATCGCGCGTGCGGGCGCAATTTCGTCCGCGTTATTTAATTTCAAAAGAGGCTTATTATGGAAGATAAAGATGTTCGCGTGCGGTACGCGCCGTCTCCGACGGGAATGCAGCACATCGGCGGGGTGCGCACGGCGCTTTTTAATTATCTTTTTGCGCGCTCGCGGGGCGGGAAATTCATTTTGCGGCTTGAAGACACCGACCGCACCCGCTTTGATGAAAAATACGTAAAAAATCTGTACGAAACGATGTCGTGGCTCGGCATTGAGTGGGACGAAGGCGGCGAAAAGGGCGGCGAGTACGGTCCCTACGTGCAAAGCGAGCGGTTCGACTTGTATAAAAAATACGCGGCGGAGTTAGTCGAAAAGGGAGAGGCGTATTATTGCTTTTGCGACTCGGAGCGGCTTGAGCGCATTCGGAAAATTCAGACGGAAAATAAAATGGCTCCCGGTTACGACCGCAACTGCCGTCATCTCACCGCCGACGAGATAAAAGCGAACCTCGACGCCGGTAAGCCTTATGTCATTCGGCTCAAAGTCCCGATGGAAGGCGTTACGCAATTCCACGACCACCTGCTCGGCACAATCGAATGGAAAAACGAAGACATCAGTCCCGACCCGGTGCTGCTCAAAAGCGACGGGTTCCCGACCTACCACCTTGCGAACATCGTGGACGACCACTTTATGAAAATCAGCCACGTCATGCGCGCGCAGGAATGGATCCCGTCGACGCCCCTGCACGTGCAAATGTACCGCGCGTTCGGCTGGGAGCATCCCGACTTCTGCCATCTTCCGATGGTCAACGGCAAGGACGGGCAAAAACTGTCCAAACGGCACGGCGCGACGTCCGTCAACGAGTTCCGCGCGCGCGGCTATCTGCCGGAGGCGGTCATCAATTACGTCGCCATGCTCGGCTGCTCGTACATCGACGGGCAGGATATGTATTCGCTCAAAGAACTTGAAGCGAATTTCAAACTGGAACACCTGAACAAAAGTCCCGCCGTCTTCGACTACAAAAAACTTGAATGGTACAACGGGCAATACATCAGGCTTTTATCCGACGAGGAATTGTACTGCCGCACGTTGCCGTTCATCACGGGGACTGGAGACGCGGCGCTCGACATCAACGTGTCCGCAGAATTCCCCGCGCCCCATGTCGGAAGCGAATATTCCGGCGTTGGACTGGGAGACGACGGCGAGCCGTACTGCGTCGATAAGTCGATGGGAATGAGCGGAGCCGACGTAAAAAAGGCGCTGCTTTCACTCATGCCGCTGATAAAGGAGCGGCTCAAATACCTTACCGACGCTGCGGAAATGGTGCGTTTTATGTTTACTGAGCCCGCCGCGCCCGCTCCGGAGACCGTAATCCCGAAGAAACTCGATGCGGCAAAGACAAAAGAGATTCTTACGACGGCAAAGGACTTTGTGTCGGCGCTTCCGCCGCTTACGCATGAAGACGCCGAAAATCTCGCGCGCGAAACCGCCAAAAAACTCGGCGTTAAGCTCGGCGACTTTATGATGCCGATCCGCATGGCGGTAACGGGAAGCCGCATAAGCCCGCCGCTCATCGGCTCCATTTTGATTTTAGGCGTTCCGCGCTCCCTTGAACGCATCGACTGCGCGCTTGCGGCTTTGTAGAGAGTTTGTGGGCGGGAGAGAACGAGGTTTGAAAAACTTAACGGCGTACCGCCCGCACGAGATTTTGCCTACAGGCAAAATCTTGCGGAAAATGATATGAGGTTTTTTTTTGCAGGGGAAGATGTCTTGCATCCATCACGAGCGGTGCTAAATATTATCGCCGCCGGAAAACGCTATTCTCCTCAAGTTTGCGTAAGAAAACTTGAGGAGGTCGATAACTCCACTCTATCTTTCAAACTCCTTTCTCCATCGACCGACGTTCTCCGCAACCGGTTTGCCTATGGCAAAGCGGGGCGGACTGCAAAAACCGTAATCGGTGTTAAACAACGTTTGTGCAGTCCGCACAATTACGCATTCCCAATTCATAAACCTTCCCGCCGCGCTCCCAAGCCCCCATTTTTCCGCAAGTTTGCGCTGCAAACTTGCCGCGGACGGCAATGCCATTGCGTCTGTCAAACTCCATTCTTTGCCGTCCGCAGCATCCGTACATTGACAAATACCTCTTGAACTCATATTCTTCCCGCCATGGGAAAAAACAAGAAGTCCGCGGGCGCATGGAAAGTCTTTCTATTTATTTCCGCCGCCGTCATAGGAACGGGGCTTGGACTGGGGCTTTCGGAGACGCGGAATATTATCAATTCCGAATACATAACGACTTTTGAAAACGCGCTTCCGACAAAACTGCTTGATATAAACGGCGAACTGATAACGGAGTTCGCTTCCGACGAAAAACGCGAAATCATCGGTTTTAACAAACTGCCGCCGCAAATGCTTGCCGCTCTCCTTACGCGCGAAGACCGCATATTCTACCTGCACAAAGGATTCAGTTTTAAGGCGTTGGCGCGCGCCGTAATCGGGCAGTTGACGCATAGTTCGCTCGGCGGCGGCTCTACGCTCACGCAGCAAATTGCAGGAACGCTGTACTGCGACCGCGCTGACCGCTCGGTGGGGCGCAAGTTGCAGGAATTGTGGTGGGCGATTCAGATGGAACGCCGCTATTCGAAAAACGAAATTCTTGAACTTTACTTGAACAAAGTATACTTCGGCGGGGGGACGTACGGAGTCAACGCGGCGTCAAAATATTATTTCGGGCACGGGGCGGAAGAAATAACGCCTGCGGAAGCCGCAATTCTTGTCGTTCAGTTGTCGAATCCTGCCGACTACAATCCCTTTAACCATCCGAACATCGCGCTTGAGCGGCAAAAATCCGTTCTCAATTCGATGGTGCAGTTGGGCTATTTGACAAAAGAGGAATCCGACGAGTCTTTCAATGATTTTTGGGCGGATTTCGACTATACTCGCACGAGTTCCCCCGCGTCTTTGATACGGGAAGATAAGGCGCCCTGGTTCAGCGAGTACGTCAGGCGCGAACTCGTCGATATGCTGTACGGTTCGCAAAACATTTACACCGGCGGCTTTACCGTCAACACGACGCTCAATCTGCGTCATCAAGAAGAAGCCGATAAGGTGATGAAAAAATACATCGAGCGGGCAAATCGACTGTATCAGCAGGACTTGGCGTCGCGCTCGTCAAAGACGATCCGGACGTATGTGCCCTTGTCGGAGTTGTTGTCGCTCCTTTTTAATCTGCCTGCAATTAAAGTCAGTCAGCAGCGCTCGGAAGCGATCGCAAATTCCATCTATATAAATAGAATAAATCCTGTCGTTGACGTTATGTCGCTCATCTGCGGCATGGATTCTTTGAAAGTCGGCGTGATAAACAAAGCGAACTCGCTTGCAAAACTGGCGAATGAAAAAACGACGGTCGAAGGCACGATGATTTCCCTTGAAAACGAGACGGGATACATAACCGCGCTTGTCGGCGGCAGCAAGTTTGATCAGGGAAACCAATTTATCCGCGCGGTACAGGCGCGTCTCCAGCCCGGCTCAACGTTTAAGCCGCTTTACTACACGGAGGCGATTAATTCGCGAAAATTTACGCCGACAACGGAGATTTCCGATACGCCGGTCGTCTTTCACACCGCCGACGGAAAACCGTACATTCCGCAGAATTTCCGCGGCGAGTGGATGGGGGACGTGCAGTTGTGGTACGCGCTTGTGCATTCGATGAACGTGCCGTCGCTCAAAGTGCTTGACGGGATTGGATTTGAGGCGGCGATAAACCGCGCGCTCTCCCTGCTCGGCATTCCCAAAGACGAATCGGTTTCGCGCGGCTTTACGCCCGGCTATCCGCTCGGACTCGGCGTGTGCTCCGTGCGCCCGATTGAACTTGCGCGCGCGTATTCAGTCATCGCGTCCGGCGGAAAAGAAGTTACGCCGATGGCGATACGCACGGTCGAAGACCGGAACGGAAACATCGTTTTAAATCCCGAACGGCAAATCCGCGAAGCGCAGCAGGCGAAAAAAAACGCGGTGCAGATTCTTTCTCCGCAGACCGCCTTTGTTATGACAAAACTTTTGCAGCAAACCGTACAGTCGGGAACGCTGAGCGCGCAAAGCGGCAAATTCGTCTACCGCTCCGACGACGGGAGGCGTTATCAAATGCCTGCCGCGGGAAAAACGGGAACGACGCAAAACTGGGCGGATGCGTGGACGTCGGGCTTTACGCCGTATTACACATCGACTTTTTGGTTCGGATTCGATAAGCCGGGGCAGTCGCTTGGACTCAACATAACGGGCTCTACGCTTGCCGGGCACGCGTGGGGCGACTACATGAGCGAAATCCACCGCGGCATGATTGCAAAAGATTTTCCCAAGCCAATGGGCGGCGTGGTGCAGGTTACCGTCTGCTCCGAAACGGGTATGCTCCCGACGGAGGCGTGCGGCAATCATTTGACGACGCAATGGTATCTTTCCGGGACGCAGCCGGCTTCCTCGTGCGCGCTCCATTCGAACAAAAGCCCTTTGATTATCGGCATTTCACGTCTAAAGAAGGAACGGTACAAGTCGGGACAAAACTTGAACGTGACGATTGATACTTCTCCGCTCAAACTCAATCTTGACTTTTTGAACGGAGGCGCCAATTCCGCGGAACAGGAAACGGAGGCGAAGGAAGAAGAAACGGAATCCGTTCCCGACTATAATCCGTTTATGGAGTAGCCATGCTCGTAAAAATCGACACGATAAAGGTAAAAAAGCGCGTGCGGCGCGACCTTGGCGACATCGACGCGCTCAAAGAAAGTTTACGCTCCTACGGGCTGCTTAATCCGATTACGCTCAACAAAGATAACGAACTTATCGCAGGCGAACGGCGGCTTGAAGCGGCGAAAATGCTCGGCTGGACGAACATCAACGCCGTCATTTTGGACAACCTAACTCCTGTCGAACAACTCGAACTTGAAATCGAAGAAAACAATCAGCGCAAAGAGTTTACGAAAGAGGAATTGCTTGAAGGCTACCGCCGCCTTGAGCGCCTGCGTAACCCGACGATTTTTATGCGGCTTTGCGCCGCGATACAAAGATTTTTCCGGTGGATTGCGCGTCTGTTCCGGAAAAAGGCGTAACGGCTGCCGCTGCAGGAGGAGAAGAGGGCTGACTGGAAAGGCTCTGTACGGAAGGGGATAAAAGTCTATTATATAGACGCTACCGGATCCATTCGTTTTACAGAAAAAATTGTGAATTTTTGATATATTCAAATCATTATGGCAGGGAACCGTAACTTACATGCTTCAAGAGCAGATAAAGCTGATGAATTTTATACGCAACTTTCTCTTGTAGAAAATGAGTTAAAACATTACAAAAAGCATTTTGAGGACAAAACTGTTCTTTGTAACTGCGATGACCCATACGAAAGTAATTTTTTTAAATTTTTTGCAATGAATTTCAATGCGTTGAAGCTCAAAAAACTTGTTTCCACTTGTTATGCAACTTCTCCCATAGCGCAAAAAGAGTTAAGTTTATTTCCGGAATTAGAAGGGGAGCTGCAAGGAGAAAATCGTGTAAGCGATCAACGAAAACCTTATAAAGTAGAAATTACGGAAGTTGCTGATTACAACAATGACGGTGCGGTAGATTTAAGCGATGTCGAATGGCTTTTGAAAAACAAGAAAAATACACGTCAACTTTTAAATGGCGACGGAGATTTTAGAAGTGCGGAATGTATTGAACTTTTAAAACAGTCTGACATTGTAGTTACAAATCCGCCGTTTAGCCTATTTCGCGAATATGTTGCGCAACTTGAAGAATATGAAAAGAAATTTGTAATACTAGGTAATTTAAATGCGGTTACATACAAAGAGATTTTTCCATTAATTGCTAAAAATGAATTATGGCTAGGTTATAACTGTGGACATTTCTGGTTCAAGGTTCCCGATAGTTACGAAGAAAAAGCCACGGATTTTAGAATTGATGAAAACGGACAAAAATGGCGAAGAATGGGGAACATCTGTTTCTTTACAAATCTTGACATTGAAAAACGTCATGAGAATATGACTTTATTCCGTAATTATACGTCTGATGTTTATCCCAAATATGACAATTTTGACGGAATTGAAGTCAGTCATACAGCAGATATTCCTTGCGATTATTTTGGAGCAATGGGAATTCCAATTACTTTCTTGGATAAATACAACCCAGAGCAATTTGAACTTCTCGGCATAGACAAGGAATATACATCAGACGGCGGCAGATTTACGATATAAATAAACGGGGGAGGCAAAGGCGTTTATATGCACGGCTAATAATCAGAAGGAAAAACTAAAAAACATTTTGCAAAATGATTATGGATATACAGATGAAGATATTGAATATAGAAGCGGTATTATGGGTGTTCCGATTACATTTCTGGATAAATACAATCCCGACCAATTCGATATTCTAGGAAAAATCGATGCCGGTGAAATTACGGATTATAATCTTGCAAAACCAATTATACATGGTAAATCGTTATATAAACGAATTGCAATTCGTCGTAGAATTAAAGGAGAATAATCACAAATGAACATAAAACTTCACGAAATCACCGTAAAAGACGTTGCAAAAAACTACAACGATAATGCAGAAAAAGGCGTTACCGGTTACAACGGGCTCCTCAATATTCGTCCAGCCTATCAGAGAGAATTCATCTACAAAGAAAAACAAAGAGATGAAGTTATCCGTACAGTAATAAAAGATTTTCCGCTTAATGTGATGTATTGGGTAAAAAGCGGTGAGGGAAACTTTGAAGTTTTGGATGGACAGCAACGGACTATCAGTTTATGTCAATATGTAAACAGCGAGTTTTCGCTTGACCACAGAATGTTTCAAAATCTTACAAAATCGGAACAAGAACAGATTTTGAATTACAAACTTATGATTTATATCTGTGAAGGGAATGACAAAGAAAAACTTGACTGGTTTAAAACAATAAATATTGCGGGCGAACAGCTGACAAATCAAGAGCTTAGAAATGCAATTTATACGGGAGAATGGCTGACAGAAGCAAAAAAGTATTTTTCAAAAACCGGCTGCGCTGCAACTCAAATTGCAGATAAATATTTAAATGGTTCTGCGATCCGCCAAGATTACCTTGAAACTTCATTGACTTGGATTTGCAATCGCGAAGGAATTGAAATTGAGGATTACATGGCAGAACATCAACACGACACAAACTGTAATGAACTTTGGCTTTACTTCAAAAGCGTTATTGATTGGGTACAGGTAATTTTTCCAAATTATCGTAAAGAAATGAAAGGTCGTGATTGGGGTATATTTTTTAACAAGTATGGAAAAAATCCTTATGACGCAAAAATACTTGAAGTAAAAATACTTGAACTTATGGAAGATGATGATGTTACGAATAATGCCGGTGTTTACGAATACCTTTTAAGCGGCGAAGAAAAACATCTTTCAATTCGTGCGTTTACTCCAAAAATGGTTCGTTGTGCTTTTGAAAAGCAGAACGGCATTTGTCCGAAATGCGGAAATTCTTTTACAATCGAAGAAATGCAAGCAGATCATATTACTCCGTGGAGCAAAGGAGGAAAAACAGTTGCTGAAAACTGTCAGATGCTTTGTGCAGATTGTAACCGCAAAAAAAGTAATACATAAATAAGGTATAAAATTGTGCAAGGCGAACTTGTCCAATTTTTGAATTTTAACTTTAGAGCTTGAATGGAGAAACGGTTGTATTTAAACTCCCAATAAATTGAAGCACGGAACTTTCGTTGCTTGAAAATGCAGAATAGAAAAGCTATTTCAAAAATAAAAATGGATTTTGTGATAATCTATTTGTAAGAAATATTTTTGTAAAAAAAATCTTTAAATCAGAGGCATGGGCAAGCAAGCTGTGTACTATTTAAGATTATGTTAACTTATAGAAGGAATTAGTGTGGAATCGATAACGACTGAAGATATCTTGGCAGAAACGACTGGAAAGGTGGAATTCGAAGCAAAAAAACGGAGTGCGGAAAGCAAACGCCCGGAGCGGCGGACGCTTACCGTGTTCGGCGCGGAAACGGAGTTTGACGGCGAACTTGAGTTTTCCGACGATCTTATCATTACGGGAAAGTTTAACGGGCGTATCAACGCGACGGGCAATCTTGAAATTGCAAAAGACGCAGTGTGTACGGTGAAGTCGATGCGCGCGCATTCAATTGTGATTGCGGGGGCGGTAACGGGCAATATAAAAGCATCCGACCGCGTAGAAATCTGCTCCGGCGGCTCGGTAGCCGGCGATATAGAAACGCCCCGCATCCGCATTGAAAACAACGTTGAGTTTGAAGGACAGGTTACCATGCTCGACGCGCCTCCCGACAAAAACCTTTTTTCCGGCGCGTCAAAAGAGTTTAAGTCCGCCCTCGTTCTCCGCTCGGATGCGATAGAGTAAGGCTGATATGTGTGTATGGAGGGACTTGAGGAAATGCGGCATCGGCGTGTGATGCGTATTCTTTGGCGCAAGGGATGACTGCAGAGACTTTATTGTTTGCCGTCGGGATTGTTGCTGCTTTCGTGGACTGTGTGATTACAGTCAAGTCTTTTATCGTAAGTTTAAGCGGTACTGGTTTTCGCCACGTTGTCTATGAGCGTGGTTTAGATAAATTGCCTCGTTTTCTATCAGCAAATGAGCCGCAGAACGGCAGAGAATGAAAATAGGATTTGAAAGATTTTACGCATCTTCCGTCCTTTGCACGTTTGTCAGCGGCAACCGTAAGGGCTAATGGTATTTCAAGGCGGTACTAAACACCGCAACCGGTTTTGCGTAAGCAAAAGCGGGGCGGACTGCGGGAACCGCAAACGGTGTTAAATAAGGTTTGTGCAGTCCGCAAAATCTCGTGTGGACTGCAAACATCATAAATCTTTGAAACACAATTTTTGGCAGTCCACAAGCGCAGGAAAAAGCGAACTTAAAAGCCTTTTTAGAAAACGCGCGAATAAACTG
>JBQNBN010000033.1:0-27355 GCA_052169915.1 Treponema sp. | reverse complement strand
AAAGCTGGTTCACTTCCGTCTGAAATTCATGTTTAGCCAATTTCTTTACCTCTTTCTGAGTTTTCGTTTATTGAAAAATATAATAAGCAGGGGAAAGCGGGGGCAAGGACAAACGGCTGGCAGGATGAATTTTGCTTATCAAATTTAATTTTTTTACTGCCAGCCCCCAGTTTGCCTAAAGTAAACTGGTAGAAATATGTAATGAAAGTTTTAGACAGAGAAAAGCCGGCTTGAAGGTGTGAACGAAGTTACCGCCTGAACGAGTTTGCCATTAGCAAACTCGCGAGAAATGGGATTAAAGACGGCGACCCCGTTGCGTCTTTTAAACCGCGCGAGAATTTCTTACAGCTAACTGTTAGACATTATTTTCCTCAAGTTTGCTGTAAGCAAACTTGTCAGGGCTGCGACTTCGTTCTATCGTGTAATTCCTCGTTTCCCTGCTCGCTAAACTTGTGCGGACGGAAACCTCGTTACGTCTTTCAAACTGCGCAAAAACTTCTTGCAGCTAGCGAGTACTAAAACCCCGTTTTCCCCGATATTTTGCCGTTAGGCAAAATATTAAGCGGACGGGACACCATTAAATCTGTCATACTCAATAATATCCGTCCGCCGTTGACACAACCGCCCTCTCAAAGTTATTCTTTTGCTCGCTGCCGCGCGGGGCGGATTAAAAAATCCTCATTATTATATAGAAGATTTTTGACATTCAGTCGATTTGCGCGGGGCAAAATCCAACCGAAAACGAAAACAGGTATTCAAATGGCTCAAAACGAAAAACTCCAGACGATCCGGCACAGCTGCGCGCACGTTATGGCTGAGGCTGTCCGCCGCATTTATCCCGGGACGAAGATTGCGATAGGTCCGGCAATCGACAACGGTTTTTACTATGATTTTGATTTTCCCGACGGCGTAAAGTTTTCCGAAGAGGACTTTCCTGCAGTCGAAAAGGAAATGCGGAAAATCCTTTCGGGGAATCACGATTTTATTGTGCGAGAGATTTCCAAGTCCGACGCGCTTGAGTTTTTTAAGGACGAGCCGTATAAAGTCGAATTGATACAAAATCTTCCGGACGGGCAAAAGATCACGTCGTACACGCAGGATACGTTCACCGACCTTTGCCGCGGTCCTCACGTTGCGAACACGAAGGAAATTAATGCGCAGGCGTTTAAACTTTACAAGGTTGCAGGCGCGTATTGGCGCGGGGACTCAAACCGTCCGATGCTGACGCGCGTTTATGCGCTCGCGTTTGAAAAGCCCAACGACTTAAAAGCCTATCTTACGATGCTTGAAGAGGCGGCCAAGCGCGATCACCGGAAACTTGGAGTCGAAATGGATTTATTCCATCTTGATTCTGAAAATCCGGGGCAGATTTTCTGGCACCCGAACGGCTGGTCGATTTACACGACGCTGCAGGAATATATGCGCCGAAAACTCCGCGCCGACGGTTATTTTGAAGTCAATACGCCCGCCGTTATGCCGCGTACGCTCTGGGAGCGCTCCGGTCACTGGGGGCATTATCAGAAAAATATGCTCGTTACCGAAAGTGAAAAGCGCATTTTTGCCATCAAACCGATGAACTGCCCGGGCGCAATCGAAATATTTAAGACGCGGACGCGTTCGTACAAGGATTTGCCGATGCGTCTTGCCGAATTTGGGCACTGCGTCCGCAACGAGCCGAGCGGCACCCTGCACGGCATTATGCGCGTGCGCGGTTTTGTGCAGGACGACGCGCACATTTTTTGCACGGAAGACCAGATTGAAAGCGAAGTCGCAAAGTTTTGCCGCCTTTTGCTCGACGTATACAAGGATTTCGGATTCGATAAAAATCTGCTCGTAAAACTCAGCACGATGCCGGACGACCATGTCGGAGACGAAGAGACGTGGCGCCATGCGGAAAATGCGCTTGCGGCGGCGTGCGCGTCTGCGGGAATGCAGTACGAACTTCAGCCCAAAGAAGGAGCGTTTTACGGTCCAAAGTTAGAATTTACGCTCATTGACGCGCTTGAACGGCAGTGGCAGTGCGGAACCATTCAACTTGACTATCAACTTCCCGGCGCGGAACGCCTTAATGCCGAATATATCGGAAGCGACAACAAAAAGCACCATCCGGTTATGCTGCACCGCGCCGTGCTCGGCTCGCTTGAACGGTTTTTCGGCATTTTAATAGAAAATTATTCCGGCGCGCTCCCCGCGTGGCTCCACTTTGAACAGGCGGCGGTCGTTCCCGTCTCCGAACGCTTTAATGACTATGCTGAAAGCGTAACGCGCGCCCTCACTGACTCCGGAATTCGCGCTTTTGCGTATCTTTCCGACGAAAATATGCGCAGTAAAATAAAGTTCATCACAAAAGAGCATAAAACGCCCTACATTCTCGTCCTCGGTGAAAAAGAGCAGGCGGAGCAAAGCGTTACCGTCCGCTTCCGCCAATCAAGTGGACTTGAACAGCGCGTATTCGCCGTAGAAGACTTTATTTCCTACGTTTTGAAAAAAGTTTCGGCACACGACACGAAAGAGTAGGGGCAATGACGCGGACGGGATGGATTGCGTTTGAATGTCTAGGCGTGGTTACCGTCCGCTTCGAGTTTCCCTGTCGGCAAACTCGGGTAGAAACGGTGTTTGGGGCGGAGGAGAATACATAGCAAACAATTTTATGCAAGTTTCGTGAATACGAAACTTGTCGCGGACGGCAGCTCCGTTTAGTCTTCTAGCTCCGTTTTCTTGTCCGCTGCAATGCTAAATCCGTTTTTCTGCAAGTTTTCTATAGGAAAACTTGCATCCGGCGGAAACTCCTCTAAATCTACGGAACTTATTTTTCCCGCCTGCCCCGCTCTTACAGACGCGTTTTTTCTGCGGTGTTGTGCTGTTTTTCCAAAATCTGCATAACGCGGTCGACGGGTTTTTGTTTGGGATCGGGCTCATCGGGCGGGAGGGAAGCAAGCACCGTTTTCCGAAAGTCTTTGCAGTCGATGACGGGACTTGCGCTTAAGATCACTTTATCTTTTACCGGCATATCTTCAAGCATATTGTCGGGCGCAGCGTCGTTTATTCTTAGGCAGTTGCCGTTGACGCTTACCAAAAGCATTACGTCAAAAAGACGGAGATAACTGTCGATTTCGCGTAAACCGCGCTTTGTTTCAGGCTTTCCGGGGCGGTAACGCGTCCCGCTGGGGAAAACAAGAATAATCTGACCGCGCCGTTTGCAGTCGTCCATCGCGCGCATCGCGGCAAGATTGATTTTCCGCGCGCGTTTTTCTTCTTCAAGCTTTTCGTTTTCGGAAACGCCGTCTTGATCTTTCACCTTGTTCAAGCTCCGCGTAGGATAGATGACGACGCGGGTAAAACCTTCCGTCCACACGCGCACCATCGGACTTGCTTCATTGAGCTTCATACCGGCGACTGCAACTATTTTTTTTGAAAAATCCTTTGACCATTCCTCTCCGTGCTTATCTAAAAGGTAGAGAATGGCAGGCAAGTCGAGATTGGTGTAATGCTCCATGAGAATGACGCCGCGTTTTCCTGCCTGAACGGCGTCGTAAAATTCCTTAAAATGTTCGGGATTTCCCAGCCCCGAACCTTCAAGAAAGTTCTCGGCAAGAATAATATCCATATATTTCCGAAGGGCGGGATTTGCTTCTTGATACACGTTCGTTTCATCGATTTTTGCAGGGGTGCGGGAGAGGGCAAGCATTTCTTTAAAATATTTTCCGTAAACTTCTATCAAATTCCGAGCCATGACAACCTCTAAAATATCAACGGGAATAAAGCGCGCGCGATTTGCAATTCAAGTCTTTTAGCGCGCTCGGGCGCATTCTATATTCCCTAAATCGTACTGTCAATTATCGTTTTTATCCTATAGAATAAGCGCATGAAAATTAAGCACCTCATATTCGATTTGGATAATACGCTTTATCCGTGTACGGAAAAAATGGCTTCCGGTATAGCGGCGCGAATGATGCAGTGCGTCGCCGATTTTTTTCACACGACGGTCGATCAAGCCGCAAAAATCCGTTCCGAACACATTGCCAATTTTTCTACGACGCTTGAATGGCTGCAAAGCGAAGGTCTTACGGATACGGAAAAATATTTTGCTGCAGTCCATCCGCAAAATGAAGCGGACGAATTGCAGAAAGACCCGAATTTGCGTCAGTTGATTTCTTTAATTGCGCTGCCGAAAATCGTTTTTACCAATTCTCCAAAGGAACACGCAGAGCGCGTATTGGAAAAACTTGGCGTACGCGATTTGTTCGACGATATTTGCGATATACGCGACTGCGGACTGAAAGGAAAACCGTATCCTTCGGCATTTGAGACGGCATTGCATAGATGCTGCGGCAGCATAGACGATACGGTGTTTTTTGACGACATGCGGAAATATACGGACGGTTTTGAAGCGCTCGGGGGGACTGCGGTTTTAGTCGGCAATGAAAACGGGCGGCCGCTGAATAAAAACGCCGACGCCGTAACGAAGGAAAAGCCAGTGAAAGCCGGATGCACGCTCCGCATAAATACTATTTTTGAGATTCCCGCCCTCTTGCAAATCTTAAACGATTTATAGTATACTCTGCCCAAGTTTGGGGATATAGCTCATCTGGTAGAGCGGCTGGTTCGCAATCAGCAGGTGGTCGGTTCGAGTCCGATTATCTCCATAAACTAAAGCGTCCCGTTTGAGGACGCTTTTTTATTCTCCACGGAATAAAAAGCGGCGCGCGGTAAAGTTACGGATCGGGAGCGGAGGAAAAGCTTGATTTGCGGGAAGCGGTATTTTTTTAGTCGGTTGCAGCTGTATTTCCTCGTGCTTGCGTGCCGTGCAATGTAAATGAAGATTGTACGTCTTATGTCGATTTTTGATGAGGCTCGCGTATCGTTTTTGCTTTCAATTCAATTTTTAAAACCTTGTTATTTCTTGAATTGACAATTGTCCGCATTACTCCTAGAATGAACTCAAAACCAATTCAATTCTCAAGGAGTGAACTAAATTATGGTCAAAGTTGCTATTAACGGTTTTGGACGCATTGGTCGTCTTGCGTTCCGCCAGATGTTCGGCGCGGACGGATATGAGATTGTCGCCGTCAACGATCTTACCAGTCCCAAGATGCTTGCTCATCTTCTGAAATACGATACCGCGCAGGGCGGTTTTTGCGGCAGATTCGGGGACGGAGTGCATACGGTCGCTTCAAAAGAGCCTGTAATGGAAGATGACGGCAAGACCGTAAAAGTTCCGGGCTCCATCACCGTCGACGGAAAAGAAATTACAATTTATGCAAAGGCGAATGCAGCCGAACTTCCGTGGGGAAAAATCGGCGTGGACGTCGTTCTTGAGTGCACAGGCTTTTACGTTTCAAAAGCGAAGTCGCAGGCGCACATCGATGCGGGCGCAAAGAAAGTCGTTATTTCCGCTCCGGCAGGAAACGATTTGCCGACAGTCGTGTTCAACGTAAACCACAACACGCTTAAAAAGGAAGATAAAATCATTTCCGCCGCGTCGTGTACGACAAACTGTCTTGCGCCGATGGCAAAAGCCTTGAACGACTTTGCGCCGGTTCAAAGCGGCATTATGTCGACAATCCACGCGTACACGGGCGATCAGATGATTCTTGACGGTCCGCACCGCAAAGGCGATCTCCGCCGCTCGCGCGCAGGCGCGCAGAACATCGTTCCCAATTCAACGGGGGCGGCAAAAGCAATCGGGCTTGTAATCCCTGAATTGAACGGAAAACTTATCGGCTCGGCGCAGCGCGTTCCCGTTCCGACCGGATCAACCACGATTTTGACCGCCGTTGTGAAGGGCAAGGACGTAACCAAAGAGGCGATCAACGCCGTGATGAAAGCCGCGTCTTCCGAGTCGTTCGGCTATACGGAAGATGAAATCGTTTCCTCCGACGTCATCGGCATGAAGTTCGGCTCGCTGTTCGACGCGACGCAGACGATGGTTTCCAAAGTCGGCGACGATTTGTTCCAAGTGCAGGTCGTGTCGTGGTACGACAACGAAAATTCCTACACGTCCCAGATGGTCAGAACGATTAAGTTCTTTGCTGAATTAGGCTAAGATTGAGTTTGTAAACGTACAAGCGTCCCCGTACGGCGGGGGCGCTTTTTTGTTTGCGGGCAGAGTAAACAAAAAAGGCGGACTTCGTTGCGTGAAGTCCGCTATAAAAAATTATGAGAAACTTGAGTTATCAGTTGCTGTCTATTTCGAGGAAGGTTTTAACAGAACCGTCATCTTTTACAGTAAAATTGAATTTTGCCTTATCATGGCTTCCTATTGTGTTTTGACTATTCGTATCGAATTGGTACTTTATCCAGCCTGTCTTGTCTTGTTCGTCCGCTTTTTTGTCATTCTGAATGCAGGTATATTTTCCCAGCGTACGTTGAATTGTGTAGTCCAAATCTTGCTTTGCATATTCGGGGATTATTCTCGCGTAGAACGTATGACCGCTTGTGCCGCAAGTAATCAGTTTGCTTTCATATCCGCTTTCCGCACTTCCGGTAATGTCGAAATTCCCTTTTTGCAGTTCTATTCCCTTCGCTTCCTGCCAGATGGTGAGCGTAAAGGATTTTGTCGTGTCCGTCGTTACCGCCCTGCCGGTTTTGGGATCTATCGGATAGACGTAAAACGTTTTTGCCGCGCCCGACGTATGGCTTTTGGGCTTTAAGTCTATTCTGTTGCCGCCGAACGGACTCAACGTATATTCGGCTTTTTCAAAATAGTCGGTGGAAGGGGCGCCGGAAAAGTACGTTTTTTCGCTGACGGCAAAGTGCTGGTACGTATTGTATTTGTTGGCGCCGGAAGGAAACGTGAGCGAAAGGGACGGGTAGTCGCTTTCGTCGGCGTTCAGCGTGCATTCGTTTGTATTGACGCTGACGCTTACGATTGAAGCGACGTTGTCGTATACGGTAATTTCACGTTTCGCTTCAACCGACGGGTTTAGCGTTGATTCTGCGCGGATTGTTATTTTGGTTCCGTTCGACATGCTCGGATTCGTCAATTTGAGTTTTCCGTCGCTGTCTATGGAAACGCCGGAATGCCCGCTCCAGATATTCCATGTTACGGAGTTGTCCGCCGTAATTTCTGCGCCGTATTTGCTTTCCGCGCTTATCGTAAACTGCACTTCTTCGCTTTTGTACATTTTGTCCGCGCCGATTATCGAAATGCTTTGCGGTATAACGGTCTTCACTTGCAGTTTCACTTCTTTTTTGAGTTCAGGTTTTCCAAGCGGCGTAACCGTGATTGTTACGTCTTTTTCCCCCGCGTTTTTATTGGTGACTTTGACGACGGCTTTCTTTTCGTCGACGGCATCTTTGGTTACCGTAGCGTCCGAGTCGCCGCTGTCCCACTGCAAATTGCCGACTGCATCGAAAGGCGTCAGGACGGCAGTCAAGGTTACGTCGTGCCCGTAGTAGAGCAAGCCGCCGTCGGACTGGACTGAGGCAATCGATGAAAGGGACTTATCGACTTTTATGTTGAGCGTGCAGGTTTTGTCCGCCAAAGAAATGGTTATGACGCATGTGCCTTCCGCGTGCGTGTGCAGGACGCCCGCCGCCGTTACGCTTGCAACGGAAGAGTCGGAACTCGAATACGAAAACGCTTTGTGCTCGGGAAGGATAAAATCGCCTGCGGGAATGGCGCAATATGATTCGGGCGTCGCGGTGATTTTTGGCTTAAGTTGGAATTCAAAGTCCTTTCCGAACGTCAACGCGTCAGGCTCATACGAAATATCTTCCATGACGGGCTCAGGCTCAACGTCAAAGACAAAAGTCGACTTCGCTTCGCCGTTTTTTGCGCTGAATTCAAGTTTTACCTTCGTTGAAGACGTTACCGCGCTGAATTTTAAGTCGAACTTGTTTTTGCCTGCGGACTTTGTAAGCGTAAGTGGCGGATTTTCAGCGGGTTCGAGGACGGTAACGCTTATTTCCTCTTCAGAAAGACTTGAATCGCTGCACTCGGCAGTCAAAACCAATTTTCCCGCCGGATTTACGCCGCTTTCAGTCGCCGTATACGGAATTCCTGTCAGCGCAAAGTCCTGGAGAGAGACGGTTTTTCCGCCTATAGTCGTGGAAACGGAAATCCCGCTTGCGTGCGTCTGCGGCGTTTCGTCTTTTACATCGTCGTTCACGCCGGTTTTGCACCCGAAAAACAAGGCGGCTGTCACCGCGCATACCAATAACATTTTTTTCATACAAAAACTCCTTGAAATAAAATTTTATTTAGACCGGATAAGGCAAATGCCGCACGGGGATTGCCTTTGCATCCGGTTAAATGCGCGTAAGAAACGCCGTGCGCATAACCAAAAAGAAAACGGTTATACGCGCGGCGCGTTATAAAAGAGAACGTTATATAAAAAAGAATTATTAGCGCGTCATTTTGATACGATGGTGTGTGTGTGTGTGTGTGTGTGGGGGGGGGGGGGGCGCAATCCATAATTACGAATTAGCCCCCTCCTTTCATTGATTTATACGCTGCTTCCTTCTATTATCCCGCCATGAATATTTGTTTATTCCAGCCTGAGGAATTGGGAGCGCCGCTTGCAAAGGACGATGAGCGCGCGCGGCACATCATCAAAGTGCTGCACAAAAAAGAAGGCGATTCGTTTGCGGCGGGGGTTATCGGCGGCAGCGCGGGGCGCGCAGCGATAACGAAAATCGAGGGCGGAAGCGTTTTTTACGAGTTTCAAGCGGAGTCGAGCGGCAAAAAACTCATTCCGCTGAAAATGATAATCGGTTTTCCGCGCCCGATTCAACTCAAACGGCTTTTACGCGATATTGCCGCGCTCGGCGTTTCGGAAGTGCATTTGACGGGAACGGAACTCGGCGAAAAGTCCTACATGAACTCGACGCTCGTTGAGCGCGGCGCGGCGTATAAAATGCTTTTGGACGGCGCGGCGCAGGCGGGAAGCACGCATATCCCGTCGCTTTTTATGCACAAAACGCTTCTCGGGACGCTCGACTGCATAAGCGAAGGTAAAGAGGGCGTAAAAAGTCGAACGGTGCGCCTTGCATTCGATAATGTGAATCCGAAAACCGATGTGAAAACGGCATTGCAGAACGCGGAACCGATCGAAAGCGCATACGCTGCAATCGGGAGCGAACGCGGCTGGACGGATAAGGAGCGCGCCTTGCTTGAGGAAGCGGGGTTTATTCGAGTCGGCATAGGGGAGCGCATTCTGCGGACTGAAACGGCTGCAACGGCGGCGGCGGCGATTATTTCGTGTTTTTCAGGCTGGATGCAGCCGGCGGGAACGCATGGCAACGAGCCGTAAAATGTGGTAGAGTCTGCGCATGGAAAACGCACGGATTAAAGAAATCTTGCTCGACATTGCGCCTGCGGAACTGGATTTTACCGTCATTCAGACGGGCAAAGAAAGCCGCCGCGTCAACGGGCTTTACCAGCCGGACACGCATGAGATTTTGCTGCACAATAAGAATTTCAAAACGGACAACCAACTCATCTACACTGCCGTCCACGAGTACACGCATCACATCGTTTCTGAGGAACTGATTAAGACGACCGGCAATCCGCACACGCCGTACAATTCCCGCGTGCACACGCAGGCGTTTTGGGCAAAGTTCAACGAACTTTTGTCTATTGCGGAAAAAAAGGGCTACTATTCGATTTCGATTGAAAATTCGCCGGAATTGACTGAACTCACCGAAAAAATCCGCAAAGAATATCTTGAAGCGAATGGACGGCTCATGCAGGAATTCGGAAAACTGTTGATTCGCGCGCACGAATTGTGCGAACAGGCGAATATCCGCTACGAAGACTACATCGACCGCGTTCTGTGTCTGCCGCGGAGCAGCGCCAAGGAAATCAGCAAAGTTGCGGCGGCGGGTGTGAACCCTGCAATCGGTTTTGACAATATGAAAATCGTCGCATCTATAAGGAAGAAAGATGAGCGCGCAGCGGCGGAAAAGCAGTTTTTGGAAGGAGAGGGACCTGTCGGCGTGCGCTCGATGATGAAGCGGAAGGCGGAGGCTGAACGGCAGGTTTCACCGAAAGAAAAACTTGAGCGCGAAAAATCCCGCCTGACAAAAACGATCGACCAACTTTCAAAGCGTCTTGAATATGTGGAGGAAAGTCTTGCGATGCTCTAAATTATTTTACGCGGCGGCAATGTGCGCGGCGCCTTTTATTTTGTCTGCGGAGCAAAGTCCCGTTACCATGCCTCAAATGCCCGCTCCGCCGAGCGTAGAAATGCCTTCGGTAAGCGCTCCTGTGACCGGCGGCTTTTACGCGCCCGGAAAAATCTACGGAATACCAAAACCGCCCGTGCCGCCGAAAGCCTCTTCTCCTGCGGTAAGTCCCGCTCAGACGGCAGGCTCTGTTCCGGCAGCAGCGAACGCGCTTCTGCCGTCAGCGCAAGCGGCGGATGCCGGCAGCGCGGATTATTTAAGCGCTGCAGATATTCAATCTCTTGGGCAAAACGGACTTTTAGGCGGCGTGTATAATTTACTCGGCTCCGGGGCTGCGGCAAAAAGTCAAACGGCGGATGCAAGCACAACGCTTTTATTGCAGAACATTCTCACGGAAATCGAAGGGCTTAAAAAACAACTCGCAAAGGAAACGACCGGCGCGGCAAAACTCCCTCCCGCGCAAACGGCGCGCGCCGCTGCGGCAAAGTCTTCCCGCCCTGCGATTCTCCGCTTTACCGTCAACGGCTCCGACATTCTTTCTTCCTGCCAAACCGTCTACTTCAGCAAGCCTGAGGCGGACGGTACGTTTTTGCTGACTGCCGACAGAAAATATTTTGCCGACGGAAAGCAAAACGCCGAAACCTTTTACTTTTTGTTTAAGTCCGACGGAAGCGGCGGTGCCGAGACCTCTTACGCCGTCATTCCGGAAATCATGCAGTCGCCTGAAAATCCGTCTTCGCCCGTCGTCAGGCTCTCGCGACAGGAAAATCTTACGGCGTCCAAAACCGGCAACCTCGTGTCCCTGCGCGCGTCTTTTGACGGACTGACGGCTGACTTGCTTTTGGACATCGGCAAAAATGACTAGCGACGGCGCGCAAAGCACGCTCCGGCGGGGACTGGAAAGGCTCGGCTTTTCGACTGAAAAAGTCGAGTTTCTTCTATTAAAGATGGATTTGTACATCCGCGAACTCATTTTATTCAATTCGGCGTACAATCTGACGAACACCAGCGACTACGGCGAACTTGCCGTTTTTCATGTTTTGGACAGCCTTTCTGCAGTCGGCGAATTGACGCGCCTTGCCCAAACGCTCAACACGGAAGACGGCGCGCGGCTTAAAATTGCCGACATCGGCTCAGGCGGCGGACTTCCCGGCATTCCCCTTGCGGCGGCTTTACCCCAATTCAATTTTTCCCTCGTTGAACGAATGGACAAGCGGTGCTCGTTTTTGGAAAACGAATGCGCGCTGCTCGGATTAAAAAACGCCCGCGTTGTGCGGATGGAAGCGGAGAAAGCCGAGCCCGAGTCGTTTGACATTGCCGTGTTCCGCGCGTTCCGCCCGCTCGATAAAAAAATGATAAAAACGCTCCTTGCCGCCGTCAAGCGCGGCGGTTTTCTTGCGGCGTACAAGGCGAAGGCGCAAAGCATTGCGGCGGAGCTGGCAGGAATTGCGGACATCGTAAGCGATTACCGCGTCGCGCCGCTTTCCGTTCCGTTTTTGGACGGACGCGAGCGGAACCTTGTTGTCATACGGAAGGAATAGCGGGGACATTTTCCGCTTTGCTGGCAAGGCAGGGCGGATGAAGCTTTATGCGGCGTTTTTTTTGAGAAAATATCCGTGTAGACAATCATTTTGCTTTGCTGTAAATTCGACGTATATGTGCGGCGGCTGTTTTCGTGCAGTAAACCTATTCGGAAGTTTTCGTTTCGGAACGGGGTACCGTATTCCGCTCATGCGCGGCTGCCGTTCAATTACACAATGTAAGGAGCTGATGATGACGCTCAAAACCGTAAAGACGGCATTGAAGGCTGCCGCAGTTTTTTCATTCGTTGCATACGCCGCTTCCTGCAAGCAAAATCTTCTTTCCGAACCGGACTTAAACAAAATTGCTCGCTCATCCGGCAGCGCAGACGCTTCGTTTGGCGCGCCGTCGGATGTAAAAGCGACGAGCGGATTTACCGACATCACAATCGAATGGAACGCCGTTTCCGGCGCAAAATACTACGCGGTTTTTTCCGCTGCCGAGCCGTCCGATCCGATGGAACGCTGCGGAGAGACGAAAAACGGTGAGACCGTTTCCATTAAGATTACGGAAAAAGACGGCGCGACAAAATATTACGCAGTTAAAGCCGTCGATTATTCCGGCAAGGAGTCGCCATTAAGCACGAAAGTCAAAGGCGCGTCGCTTGCGCGCCCGGTCATTTCGGCGATAACGCCTTCGGAAGACGGGACTTCCGCAACGGTCAACTGGTGGCTTTCCAATTGTGATGAAACGACGTATAAAAAATTCATCCGTTATAAAGTCTTTTGTTTTGCAGAGGACAAGACGACGCAGATTGGAACGCCGCTCGATATTGCGGACGGCTCAACTTCCGCGCTTGTTATGGGGCTTGAACCGAAGACTGTGTACTATTATCAGGTAAAAGCGTGGACGGAACGCGAAACGGACGGAAAACTTGAGCGCTCGAAGGAATTGGAAAGCGCAAAAGTCGACGCGAAAACGCTCCACCGCCTTATTCCCGAAGCCCCGTTGAATTTTTCTGCGGCAAAAGGGACTGCAAAAGACGGCATTGCGCTCCGTTTTACGCTGCCGCCTTTTGTCGATGTCAACACGGATTATGAAGTCTACGAGCGTCATCCCGTTTATTTTAAGATTTGGCGCAAAGAAAAAGGAGCCTCTGATTCCGCGTACGAGGTGATTGCCGCCTATCTTGGAAGCAAAACTCCCACCGACGCGGCAAAACGTATTTATCAATTCAGCTGTAAGACGCAGACTGTGAATACGCAGACTACAAATAATTCGACTGGAAAAGTTGCGCTTGCAGTTACAGAGGCTGCCGCCCCCGAAAAAGAGACGAACGGCAACTATCCCGACTACGTTTCGCTTTCGGAAGTAACGTTTACCGATAAATACAATGTCGTGCGCGGTAAAGAGTATACGTATAAGATTCAGTCGTATGTTGACGATGTAAAAAGCGATATAAGCGCGGACAAAGCGGCGGCTTTCAGCGAGGGAAGACTTCTTGCCGTGCCGTCGTTCGGGTTTACGCCTTCGTATGTGTTGACTGCGGACAGTCAAAAATTCACCGAGATTAAAGCGAAGTTTACGCTTGACTTCGCAGAGTTTGACAGTCAGACCGAATATAATTTTCTCATTAAAGAAAAGTTTACTCCGGCACAAACCGGCGGAACGACTGAAGAAAAAACCGTATTGACCGTTTCTGAAAGTCGAAAAGTCCGTGAATATGAAAAGAGTTTTTCGGGCGAAGCGTTGAAAAAATCCGGATATTATCAATATACGCTGTTTATTTTGCCGAAAGGCGAAACGGATACGACAAAAGCGTACGATTCTGTAGAAGCGGCGGGAAAATTGACCGTTACCGAAGAAGCGAAAATTCCTACGATAGAAAATTTTACCGTAAAAGACGGTTTTTCGGATAAGTTCGAACTTTCATGGAAATTTCACAAAGATTATAATTATTCGCTTGAATGGAAAAACGTTGCAACGGACGGAACGGAGACGACCGGCGGCGCGTTGAGCGTTGAAGAATTGAAAAAACTGCTTCCGACAAACCCAACTGATAATACGGTAATAACGTGCGAGCACTCCGCAAAGTCCGGCGACTGTAGAAAATATACGCTGACGGCATCTACGGTGCTTTCTAAAACGGAAACCGGCAGTAAGGTTGAAACGCTCGGAACGGCAAAACCCGTTCAAGGCGAGATAGACTACGATAAAATCACCGTAACGTGGGACGCGGTTCAAAAAGCGGATTCGTATGAGGTCGCGGCGTTTTATGCCGACGAGCCTGCAGATCAGCTTCTTACGTCGGCGGGCACAATCGCCGACGTTTCCGGCAAAAAGCAGTGCGTCATCACACAGCCGGCAGGTTACAACGACGCTGCAAAGGCGGGTAAGCCGATAATGTTCCGCGTAACGGCAAAAAATACTGCGACGAACAGCGAAACGAAAGCGGAAACGGCGGTAAAACTACTCGGTCCCGCGCTCGTAAACGCTATAGTGGATGCGGACAATATTACGGCGAACTCGATTACGGTTAAATGGAACAAAGTTGACGGCGCGTCGGGCTATTTGATTCGCCGCGTGTGTTATGATGACGGCAAAGGGCAGACGCCGTATAAAGCCGACACGTATTATTATAGTCTTACGGATAAAAAGATTAAAACAAACGGCGACGAGGTTGACTCAAAGCGCGCGCTGATTTCTGAAAGCGGCGCGTCTTTTATCTTAAACGATATATACCAGCCGGACGAAACTTCCGGCACGAGCGCATTCAAAGTAAATCAAGCGCGCATTCCGTGGGGATTGCCGTACGGCTACGCGGTCGTTCCCGTAAAGAGTGAAGATGATTTTACGTTTACGGAGAACGCGTTTACCGTCAACGGCGGATCAAAAGTCCAATATACGGCGGCGTTGGCGAGCGTAAAAGGCGCCGCTTCGGGGTATGGAATAAAGCCTGCCGCGTCAAAGTTGAAAACGTCGGTGGAAGTTAAGTGGGAAAAGCCTTTCTATGAGAATTTTAAGCCGTCCGTTTACCGCCGCAAAGCCGGAACGCAAGAAGCGTGGACGCTTTTGACGACGCTTGCAGGCGGGCAGACTGCATATACGGATTCGCTGAAAAAGGCAGAGCAGTGCGCCGCGTTTGAATATGCCGTCCGCTACGATACGAGCGGAAGCGCGCCGGACTTTGCGCCGTCATATATAGCGGAACTTGCGTCAAAAAAAGAAGACGCGTCGAAATACAAAAACGGCGCTCAGCCGGAGCCGTTAAACAAAGGCTATATTCTTGCAGCGGATTTAAGCGCGGAGTACGGCGGAACGGTAAACGGCACAAGTTATAAAGATGACAATAATTATTATTCGGAGTTGGTGTCGTGGAAAAAGTGGGACAAAACGGTGCGCGGCATTGCGCCGGACAGCGCGGAACTCTACATATATAACGACGATTTAAAGAATAACTGGATAAAAGTCGCTGACTTGGAAGGAGAGACGCTTGCGGTAAAAACGACGAGCTCGCTGACGGACACTCTCATTGAGCAGCCGACTAGCGCGTCTCTTATTTCCTTGCGGCTGAAACCGCAGGGGATTGCAAACGGCACTGCGCAAACGACGGACGGCGTTTTAAAAGTGCTCCGCAGTCCCAAACATTACTATAAAATCGTCTTAAAATCCTCCGCTGCGGAAGCGGAAATCGGAAAAGACAGGGATGTTTTTGCCTGCCGTCAAATCACCGACGAAGAATTGGCAAAGTCGGCAATGCTTGCGTTCTCCTACGCATTTTATATTCAGCAGGGCGGAAAAGAAGATTTGTCGAATGTCGGCGATAGGCTTAAGTTCGGAACGGGAGGGGGCGAGCTGCATTCCGATAACGGAGGAACGGCGAATTTTAGTAAAAGCTATTTAGCATGGGGAAAGTATTATGCCGACTTCAACTTTGAAAACTACGCGCCGCGTATGCTCACCCCGTCCGAGCAAAAAGATATGTTCTTAAAACTTACCGTTCCAAAAGCAACTGTGCATATGTATAATGCGGTCAAGTCATATATTGATGCGGTCGGCGCTGACAATACAAACGTAAAAGTTAATGTTTCTGCAGCGGAAGATTTGAAATTCAACAATATTCCCATGGATTATTCTGCGGAGATAAGCGTACAGTGTGCCTGTAACTGGACATTTAGCTGGGGGAGATGGAGTAAATCCGATATTGGGCAGCTTTCAATCAAACGGAACAACAACCATTCTAAACTACTTGATAGTACCGTCCCTGACGATATACGGAAATGGATTCCGTTCCAGTTGTATGATGACGATGGCGAGCATTTTTACATAAAAGATGTATCTTACGGCTGGTGGAAAGATTAAGGAGCCGGCATGAAAAAAAATATGCGTTCAACGGCGGCGGCTGTTTTGTTTTCCGCATTTGCCATTTCATGTTCGACGTGGTTTGAGTCGAAAATCCCGCTTGATAAGGATGCCGAAGCGGGAAGTCTTTCTCAGCTTTTGACGCCGAAAAAAAAGATTGACAGGCTTGAAAGCCCGCGCCAAGTTTTTGCGTCGAAGGGGCTTTTGAAAGATGAAATCCGCGTCAGCTGGAGCGAGGTTCCGTATGCGGCGTCCTACCGGCTTGAGCGCGCCGTTGCAAAAAAGAATCTTGACGGTTCGTGGCCATCTCTCGACGATTTGCAGTTTACGGCGGTAACGAAATACACGGTAAAGACGGCGTACGTCGATACGATTTTGTCTCAAGCGGGGGCAGCGAATGAAGAATACGGCTTCCGTTATTACTATCGCGTTCAGGCGGAAAATATCGGGCGGGGGTATAAGTCGAGCGACTTTACCAAGCCCTTGAAGGCGGACAACTACGGCAGTCTTTTTGCGCCGCCGAAAAATCTGACGGCGGACAAGGGAAAAAGTCAGCGCGAAATAAAAATTACATGGGAATGCGAGGGCTCTCCGCGCGCGTTCAGGATTTACCGCGATACCCGAGAGGATTTTACGGGCGCGCGGGAGATTGCGCGCGTTATAACGGCGTCCTACACGCAGTCGGTTTCCAAAAGCGATCAGGGCGTTGAGTTTTACTATAAAGTGTGCGCGGAAAACGCAAGCGGAAACCTTTCTGCTCAGAGTTCCATCGCGATGGGCTTTGCGCTCAAAGAGGGCGCGCCGGCAACTCCGTCAAACGTAAAAGTTGAAAACGGTCTTGGAACAAGCACGACGGAAATCAATATAAAATGGGACGCGCTGCCGTCTCCTGCGGCGGGAACGACTTTGACGTATTCGCTTTTCAGGACGAGTTCCGAGGATTCCGTGTACAGCAGCGTAAAACGCGATATTCCTATCGGGACGACGGCGTATAAAGATTCGTCATCGCTTAAACCCGGCGTTTACTACTATTACTATGTTCAGGCGATTGCAAAAAAAGGCGATGAAGTCTTAAAAAGTTCGTTTTCCGAAAGCGGACCGAAAAGCTCATCTCCGGCCGTGGGATTTTTGCTCAGTCCCCCGGCAAATCTTGAAATCGCTCCTGCTGACGGCGGCTCATCCGACCAAAGTCATGTAAAAGCGGTGTGGACTCCCGCAATCGGAAGCGGAGCGCCGCATAATCTTTCATTAAAATACAATATTTACTATTCCGACACGCAAAACGGCACGTTCATTTCGCTTGTATCGGGCGTTACGGGGACGGCGGCGGGCGGACTTTTAAGTCTTACGGTCGAAAAAAAGAATTTTTATAAAATCTCGGCGGTCAATGCGGCGAACTTGGAAAGCGTAAAAAGCGCAGTTGCGGCTCCCGTTCCGGAGGCTCCCGTCAACGTTACCGCGTCCAAAACCGCAAAACTTGACAAGGATTTTAATCACAACGACCGCGGCGTGTACCCCGTCAAAATTACGTGGGAAAAGCCTTTGCATTCGACCCCTGCAGGATACGACGTTTTCCGCTCGGTAAAACCGGACTCAGCGTTTATAAAACTCAACGACGCGCCCGTTACGGCGCTTTTGTACATCGATAAAAACGACGGCGCGGACGCAGGCGAATACTATTATTATAAAGTCGTCTCGCTCAATTCCTTGAATCAAGGAAAAAATGCGAATAATCCGGCATCCGATACGGAAAAAAAGTCGTGGGGCTACGGAGCGTTGACGCGCGAGCGGTGGTTTAAAGAATACAATAAGTCGATTAAAAGCTCGCAGGCAAAGTTGACGCTCATGCATAAGCCCAATGCGCTCGATAAGCTCGGCTCGGAGTCGAAAAACGGAAAAATCAGCGGAACGGTCAGTTACAGCGCAAGCGGCGGACTTTCCGGCGCAATGGTTACGATTCATTACGAAAATTATTGCGACGCGCGCATTATGAACAACGAAAGTTTCCCTGAATATTTCGCGTTGACGGGCAACACCGATACGTCAGTCAATATTTCTGCCAACGGGAACATGAGCGGAACAGTCGTCTGCACGGGCATGTACCCGGGAGAAGTTGCGTACGGCAATATCAAAATCACCGGCGGGCAGGCGGGCGGCGGCTATTACGTCGTTAAAACGAAAGATACGGCGGGAGCTGCGGTGCTGGATGAGGGAAACGTGAACTGGAGGACGGGCGACGAATGAAAGCCGTACTCGCTTTTTGCGCGATTTTTTTGCTTCCGTCCGTGCTGACTGCACAAATCGTTTTACGCGCGACAAAAGCCGCGTTTATCAAAGACCTTACCGAGCGCGCGGACAGTGCGAACGCGCACGGCGTGTATCCCGTCAAATTGACGTGGACGGCGAACGCTCCGTGCGACGTATACCGCTCGGCGCGCGCTGACGGCGGGTTTATTCGGATTGCAAAGAGCGTTCCCTCAGGCGGGCGTAGTAAAAGCGGCGAGTATATCGATAAAAACGAAGACGCCGCGCCTGAACAGGTTTTCTTCTATAAAATACAGTGCGGCGCGGAGGAGTCCGGCGTTGCTGCAGGCTACGGCGCCTTGACGCACGAAGCGTATATGCACGCGTATAACCGGAACATCGTTTCTTCGCACGCAAAATTGACGCTCATGTTTAAGCGCATTGCGCTCCAAAAACTCGGTAAGGAAGGCGCTGCCGGCGATGCGTCGGGGACGCTTTCGTATCATGCAAAAATCAGAGGAATTTTCGGAAACGTTATCATCCGGTACGACAATTATTCCGATTCAAAAAACTGGGTCTTAACCGGCAACACGAATATCAAGGCGAATATTTTTGCCAACGGAACAATGTACGGACGGGTGGAATGCAGCGGCATGTACCCGGGGACGGTTGATTACGGCGGAATCGTCATCCGTCGCGGGCAGGCTGCAGGCGGTTCATACGCCGTAACGCCTGCGGGGTTTCCGTCCGGAGCCGTTTTGTGGGATGCGTTGACGCCGGAAGATACGGGCGTTACGGATGCGGAAGAGGCGTTTTCCGGTACGGAAAAACGCGGAGAATATGAAAAACTATTTTTATCGGACGGCGGGACGGGGCTTTTCCAGTCGACGTTTGCCGGCGATATGCGGAGTTAACTATGAAAAAACTGTTTTTTGCGGCTTTTGCCGCATTCGTCCTTGCCGCTTGTTATGTGCCGTCCCCTTTGTACGGAACGTGGGCGGACAACAACGGCAACAAGATTACGTTTATTTCCGACGGCACCTTTGCGGCTCAAATAAAGGACGGCACGGGAACGCGGAAATCGTTTTCCGGCGACTACTCGACGGTGGACAACGTGCTCACTTTTTCCTATCAATGGGAGGGCGTTTCGTATTCCATGAACACGGAATGGGATATCCGCGGCTCGCTCTTGTACTGCACGTGGACGTTCGACGGCAGCCAGACGGTAAAATTGACTTTATACCACACGGCGCGATAGGCGGAATGCGATGAATAAGAAAATCATTATCGTTGCCGCCGCGGCGCTTCTTCTGGCGGGAAACGCTTACGCATGGGGAAAGAGGGGGAAAAAGTCCCACGATACCGATGAAAAGTCCAAAATAGAAGCGGGCGGACAGCGCGCGTCTGAAAGAGACGGGACTCAAGTCGAAGATGCAGAAAACGAGATTCTCGATGAGAAAACCGGTTTTCCCGCGATAAAAAAGCGTCCGTTCGTCATGTTCAACGAAGGCGTCTCTTACACGCTTTTAACGCGGCTTGAAAAACAGGATAAGCGGAGCAATTTTGTGCGGCAAAATCATCTTGCCGGGCTCTATTTTTCCGTGCAATCGGAAAATATGAAGCCTGTCAACAGCATGATCCGCGTCGCGGCTTACTATCCGTTTTTCAACACCTTCAACGGAATGCAGCAGTTTCCCAAGCAGCCTATTTTATACGCATTCGATTTGCTTGCGGCTCCGATGTTTCAGGCGGATATGTGGAAGTACGTCCGCTTGAACTTTGCAGGCGGACTGCATTATATGTACCAGCTCACCGACGAATACCACATGAACTACCTCGGCGGCGGACTTCTTGCGGGACTTGAACTGCCGCTTGCCAAACGGTGGACGATTTTGACGGACGGCACCGTAACGGTCGACTATCCCAACCTCGGCACTAATCGTATCGTGCAGCCGTTCGATTTGGCGTGGCAGTACAATGTGAACGTGGGCGTGCGTTACAGCCGGCGTGGCGAAAATAAATATTCCTATCTGCGGAAAATCCGGTTTAAAAAAGCGACTGGAAAAGGCGGCGTCTCCGCACAGACGGCTGGGGATGCGACGGCGGAGAACGCGGAGGCGGAAGGAGCGAATGCGGCTCTCGGAGACGGAGAGGGCGGAGAAACTAAAGATGGATTAAATCATGCCGTAAACAGATGAAGAAGCGGCGTTGCCTTTTGCCTTGCGTAAATGAGAAATAAAGCGGGCGCATTCCCCTTTCCGCGCTTGACATAACGGGGGGGGGGGGGGAATACTTTTTTGCCGCCTATTGTCTTGACGGTACGGCGCACGGTCTGCGTTGCAGGCTTTTTGAAGCGCGTAAAAGCGCGCGCGGCGGATCTCGCCGCAAAAATACACCTGTTCGGAAACTAAAGTTATCGAACAAGTCCGGTATGTTTGGAGGACTACATGAAAAAAATTGTAACCGCGGTTTTTGCCGCAATAAGTATGGGAGCGGCAGCGAACGCGCTTGACGGCGGCCCACTGTTGTATCTGCGCGCAAACTTCGGCGGCGGTCTCACCGATCCGCACATTTCCGAGGGAAGCCTTAAGAAGTTCAATAAAGGCGCATCGAAGATGACGGGTTTGATGAGCGGACTTTTGCTCAGCGGAGAAGTGGAAGGCGGGTACGTCTTTGCTTCCGAGCGGTTTTTCCATCTGCGTAAGGGCCACCCGTTCAGCGCGCTCGGCACGTTCGCGTATTTGGGCGTGGGGCAAGGCAACAGCGCGCAAAAAGTTACCGCAGATACCGGCAGCAGTATGCTTGATACCTTTATCAGCGTCGATTTTATGCCGGTTATCGACTTCGGCTTAAGCGCAAAGGCGTATTTTTTCCGCAATCGACTGGCGATCGGAGCGGGACTTGGCGGGCGTATGATTGCCGATACGCGTCCGAAGTATTTGTATTACACGTCCGACCCGAGCACAAAACCGAACGTCGGCGAAATTATCATAACGGAAGATATGATAAAAAAGATGAATCCGCTTATGTTTTCTCTCAAGGGGACTATGGAATACAACATTGCCGTTTTGCAGACGACCGATGTCGTTTTAGGCTGGTTTACGGGCTATAATTTTTACCAGCCCAAATATTTGACCGCTCCGGCAGAGCTTGCAACGGCGGCAGACCTTTCAAGTCCCGTGCCGGACTACTGGCTTAATTCCCTTGACTTCGGTTTGAACGCGGGCTTTGCGTTTAAACTGTAATTGCTTTGGAGGAATTTTTATGAAAATAGCAAAATATGCGGCAGCGGCGGCTTTTGCCGCGTCTTTAACCCTTTTGACGACTTCATGCCCGTCGCCCTTGACTTCTTATTATATCCAGCAGCAAAACCGCGCCGCCGGAAGCGGCTCCGAGGAGCCCGAACCCGAACCTGATTACGGCTCTTCCGGCTCCGTTTTACCCGCGCTGCCTTCCGGACAATACAACGCTTTTGAAATTATTTTGAAAGACGGCGCCATTGCCGACCCGAGCCATGACGGCAAAGCAAAAACGCAAGTTTCCGGCAAACTCGGCGGCGGCACGGAGGCGAATTATAATTTTCAGAGCTCCATGTTTGATAATTGGAAGTTTATCGCGTCGTTTACGTCCGATAACGTGTCGCAGATGAAATATGAGGACACGACAACGTGGACGCAAGACGGCAATCGGGAAAAATATAACGGGGCGGATTCTTATGCAGGTTCGTATACGATTCGTAATATGACGTATTACCGCTACGTCGGCGCGCACCCTAACGGCTTATATAAAAATGAAACGTATCCGCTTTACGGAACGGATGGAAATAAAACGGGACAAACGGAAGCGTTAATGAAACGCTTTATATTCTATCGTTTTACGGGTTCCGTGCCGCTGGTGAGTTTGGATAATCCGCTTGTCGCAGTCGACACGTATTCCAAATTGGTCTATTCGTATGCGCGACCGACGGGCTTTACCGGATTGGGCGTTCCGACCGGTTGGATTCCGATTGACCGCGCAGACGACGCAAAAAAAGATTCGACGGGAAGAAAATACCGCTTTTACGAATACGATCCGGCAGGCTACGTCACGGAGGACGGACATTTTCATGTAACGGAGGAATATAAGACCGCTTTGAAAACCAAAAACTATATTCCTGAAGTCAGCGGGAAATCTCCGTATCAAAACTGCGGCGGAAGCGTTGAGTCTCCGCTCGGCACTTTGACGGTAAAAGCAAAGTCTTTGAAAAACGTTTCGGTAACGGACGGCTGGTGGAGCGGAGAGCCTGAGTTTGTGTGGGACGTGCGCGCCCGCGCCTACAGCGGTACGGAAGTGCCTTCATGGGATTCGCTGGCGAAGCAAAAAGACAACTTTAATTATAATATTGCTAGAGGCGCGACGCATACTTTTACAACCGATGCGAGCAAAAAAGAAACCGAGTCGAAGCAGGATTACGCTTTGGCGGGAGCGGGACCGCACAAACTTGAGCTTGACAGTTTAATCGTTGAATTAAACGGGCATGTGAGTATCAATGAAATAATCAACACGAAAATTACATGGTACGAAAAGCCCGTTATTTACTTAGAATACGACGAGACGGCAAAGTATTGGAAACTTTCCGATCCTGCGACGAACAATCAATTTAATTACGGTGCAGTTACCCTGCCGGAAAACTTTACGCTTTCCGCCGGCGAAACAAAAGATTTTGTTATCACGCTGCCGTCAAGTTCGAATGAAAAGATGGAGCTGTGCTACGAACTCAGCTGGACGGCGGCAAAATAAAAGCGCTTATGCCGTCGGCGTGTGTTTGTAAAGCGCGCCGCGGCAAAACGGAGGCGGCATGAACCGGTTTGAAGAAATGGATTTAGTCCAAGCGTATACGATGCTTTCCGGGCGCAAAACGGCGGTGCTTGCGACGAAGGGACTGGGCGTTTATAACCTTACGCCTTACGGATGGTTTATGCCGATGGACTATGAGCCGGTTACAAAGGTCATCGTCAGTTCCGATCCCGCACACCAAGCGGATGCAAATATCCGCCGTACGAAAGAATTTGCGCTCTGTCTGCCGGAGACGGGTGAAGACAATGCTGACTGGATAGAATCATGCGGCTCGGTGTCGTCCCCTGAGGCGGATAAATTCAAAATGTTTCATATAGAAGGAATAAAGGCGTCTAAAATCGACGCGATGATTCCGGCAGGGCTTTTAAGCGGCTGGATTGAATGCCGCCTTATAAAAATCATCCGCGAAGGTTCGGTTGATTTGATTATGGGGCAGGCCGTCGCGGCTTTTGTAAAAAAACGCTGAAATTCCAAAAATTATGTTATTCATTTGGAGGAAAAAATGAAAAAATTATTGTATGCCGCGCTTTTTACCGCGGTGCTTTCTGCCGGAAACGTGTTTGCTAAAGACTCGATGAAGCGCACCGCGCTTTACACGATGACCCGCGCGCAGGAAATGACTGATAAAATCGAAGCGGACATTGAGTATCCGGTTTTCGCAGGCAAAAAAGACCTCAACAAAGAGGTGGAAAAATTGGTGTTCGGCGGATACCGGACGTTTAAGGCGGAAACCGACCCGCTTGCCGACGGACGGCTGTATTACGGCGTTACGTGCGCGCCCGTCTCGGCAAACGATGAGTTTATCAGCGCGCTTTTTACGGTGTATACGTATGCAGGCGGCGCGAACGGCGAGACCAAACTTGCCTCTCTTACCTACAGTCCGCGCGACAAGGAATTTCTTTCCATAACGGACGCGACGGGGCTTTCGCTCGACGAACTTTCAAAAGTCTGCACCGAAAAACTTTCGGCGATGCTGCCTTCTTCCGACTCCGAACTCATTAAAAGCGGCGCGGCGGCAAAAGCGGAAAACTTCCGGAACTTTACGTTCGACGGCAGTCTGCTTACGGTATATTTTGAGCCGTATCAGGTTGCGCCGCACTCCGAAGGCGTCGTCAAAGTCGCAATTCCGGTCGGTGCGATGCCGTATTCGGAAAAATAAGATAATTAAGGCGCAGCCGGCGTTTTGTAACCGGCTTTTCAGGGTTCCGCCTTACGGCTCCATTGCTTCGCAACTTACGCCCTTCCAATCCGGCGCAGGTTTAAGTTGCCGTCTGCAATCGTGTCTCCGTTGTTTTACGGAAAAACCGCACGGTTCGGAGTTGCTATATTGCTGCCAGCCGGAATGCCGCGTCCGACGGCAAAAAACATCGCCGACGCAGAGAAATGAGTGTGAAAGAGGCAGTTGTGCTCCGTCGGCTTGCAGTTTGCCGATGGCAAACTGCGTTTTAGAGATTTGTTGCTGCTGTAAGGAACCTTCGTTTCCGTCGGCTGCGATAAAATATGTTTGCGGCAGCGGGGTTTTATGCAAACGCTGCTTGCCGCTTCGGGCGATGAAAGGCAGGTTGAACGCAGTTTTCCGACGGCAAACTGCAGCCGGCGGTGATTCCATTGCGTTGTTTAAGTGTGATTCTTTGCCGCCTGCGGTGTGCAAAATGTTACGGATGGCAGCGTTGCGACAACGAAGTTTAAGAGCGGAGACCCCGCTGCGGGCGTGAACATAACCTGCGCCGGCTTTACAGCACGCGGGAGCGTGCAAGTACAACCCTACTTTGCATGACCGGCGCAAAATGTTACGGATGGTGATGTTGCGACAACGAAGTTTAAGAGCGGAGATCTCGCTGCGGGCGTAAACTTCGCCTGCGCCGGCTTTACAGCACGCGGGAACGCGACCGACGACAAAGAACGAAGTTTGAAAAAGACGAAGATGAGTTGTCGCCGGCATTCCGGATGAAGGCGACAAACTAATTTCGCACGTTTGCCTTTCGGCAAACTGCAGCCGGCGGTGATTCCATTGCGTTGTTTAAGTGTGATTCTTTACCGCCTGCGGTGCGCAAAATGTTACGGATGGCAGTGTTGCGACAACGGAGTTTAAGAGCGGAGACCCCGCTGCGGGCGTGAACATAACCTGCGCCGGATAGAAGCGGAAATTGCCGGCGGTATACGCTTCGTAAAAATTATGTTGCGATTCAAGTTTGCCTTTAGGCAAACTTGCAGCCGGCGGAACTCCGCTCTATATTTTAGATTCCTTTCTTTCCCGCCGGCGTATTGGAGCGGATAGCCGGTTACGGACTTTGTTTGCGCCCTAAAAGCAGGGGCGGATTCACTTGACTTTAGGAGGGCGTATGGGCGGAAATTATTTTACGCAAAACGCGTTGTTTACGGATTTTTATGAGTTGACAATGGCTCAAGGGTACTGGAAAGAGGGCATGAACCGGCAGGCTGTGTTCGATATGTTTTTCAGACGTAATCCGTTTTCCGGCGGTTTTTCGGTTTTTGCCGGAAGCGAAACGCTCATGGATGCGCTTGAGCGCTTTCACTTTGAGGACGACGACATCGCATTTCTTTCCGAACAGGGGATTTTTGAACGCTCCTTCCTCGATTATCTAAAAGGTTTCCGCTTTTCAGGCGACATTTACACGATGGACGAAGGTTCCGTCGTTTTTCCGCAGGAGCCGCTTCTCCGCATTCACGCGGATTTAATCGAAGCGCAGATTATCGAAGGGCTTATTCTCAATATCATCAATTTTCAAAGTCTTATTGCGACGAAAACCGCGCGCGTATGGCTTGCAAGCAGGGGCGCGCCCATTATGGAATTTGGATTAAGGCGCGCGCAGGGGCCGGATGGGGCGGTGAGCGCGTCGCGGGCGGCGGTGATCGGCGGGGCGTCGGCAACGTCGAACGCGCTTGCGGGAAAAATCTACGGGATTCCGGTAACGGGGACGATGGCGCATTCGTGGATTATGTCTTTTCCGAGCGAACTTGAGGCATTCCGCGCGTATGCAAAAATCTATCCTGCCAATTCCGTTTTTTTAATCGATACCTACGATACGCTCAAGTCGGGCATCAAAAACGCGATTATCGCGGGCAAGGAATTGGCGGAAAAGGGCTTTAACTTCGGCGTGCGCCTTGATTCAGGCGACATTTCCTATCTTTCGCGTCAAGCGCGGCAGGAACTCGATAAGGCGGGACTGCATAAGGCGACGATTTCGGTTTCAAACGAGTTGAACGAAGAAATTATCAGCGCGCTCGTCGCTTCCGGCTCTCCGATTGACAGTTGGGGAGTCGGCACGCACATGGTTACCGGCGGCACGGACTCGTCGTTTACGGGCGTGTATAAGTTGGCGGCGCGCTATGACAAGGAAAGCGGCGCGGTTGTTCCGGCGATGAAGTTTTCCGACAATCCGGCAAAGACGACGAACCCCGCGGTGAAAAATGTGTTCCGCCTCTATGACGAAAACGGCATGGCGGCGGCGGATATTCTTGCCCTTGAATCGGAAGAGATTGCGGCGGGGACGGAATATACCTATTTTCATCCGATGGTCGACTACCGCCAGTTTTCATTTTGCGCGTCGAAAGTCGAGCCGCTTTTGAAAAAACGAATGGCAGGCGGTCATCGCGCCGATGAGCGGAAGAGCTGCGCCGAACAACTGAAAGCGAGCCGCGAAACGATGAAAAAGCAGCTTGCCTCCTTTGACGAATCCCATAAGCGCATTTTGAACCCGCACATTTACAAAGTGTCCATTACCGAAGGATTAAAAGACTTGAAAATGAAGTTTATAGAAGAGAATTTGAAAAAGCAGGGGAGGGGGTAATGGGGAATGAGGAGTGCGTAATGCGAAATTGTTGGGCGGAGGCGGCAATTCCGCATTACGCATTATAAATTACGAATTATAGAGTTGCCGCCCGAAGCGATTTTGCGCGAGAGACGTTACAAGGGGAGAGTGGATTTCTGCGGAACGGACTTAACGGGAGAGAGATACGCTGTCGTATTACATTTACCGCAGTTTGCGCCTAGCAAACTGCAGCGAACGGGAACATATGTCCATCTTTTAAAATATTTTTCTCTGCCGTTCGTGAAACACCCATTGCTTCCTCCGCCCTAAATATGTTATAAATTCCGAATGGAAAAGTTAGCCGCTGTCAGACATGATATTAAAATTGCGCAAAACCGCTTGACAAGTAGTGACTACTCTTCTCATAATCTTCGCAAACAGCAAACAGCAAACAGCAAACAGCAAACAGCAAACAGCAAACAGCAAAC
>JBQNBN010000032.1:0-28323 GCA_052169915.1 Treponema sp. | reverse complement strand
CACAAAATTCTCAAACTAAATGCAACATTTTCTCATTTTTCGCGATAGGGTACAAAGGTATAACGTAGTTACCTGCCCGCCCACGTTTTGCCTAATGGCAAAACGTGCGTAGAAACGGTATCTTTTTTTTAGGGGGGGGGGGAGATATTTCCAATTAGGAATTTGTAATGCGAAATGAGGAATTTTTGATGAGTTGGACAGTGCTTTAATTTTTGGTATGCAGTGAAAAAATCGCAGTTAAACGGTATCAGGGATTCTTAATTAAGAATTACGCATTCCGCATTATGAATTCTCACCCTTTTCCGCTATACTGAACGCATGAACATAACCGGTAGAAAGTCAACGCTGTCGGGAAAAATCCGCATTCCCGGCTCCAAAAGCCACACGATACGCGCGCTCTTGTTCGCAGCCCTTGCAGACGGCGTTTCGCGCATAAAAAATCCGCTTGACGGGGAAGACTGCGTCTCGGCTGCGCGCGCGGCGCGTCTTTTCGGCGCGGAAATCGATATTTCAAGCGCGGACGAATGGATTGTAAACAGCGCGGGGAAAGACGCGCATCTGCCGGACAATGTCGTCGATGTCGGAAATTCCGGCTCGCTGCTTTACTTTATGGCGCCGATTGCCGCAACGTTCGACGGCTGGTCGGTCTTTACCGGAGATTCATCGATTCGGAAGCGCCCCGTCCTGCACCTTGCAGACGCGCTCCGTCAACTCGGAGCCCAAGCGTACATTTCCCGGCCGGACAAAAACGCTCCGCCCCTCATTATCAAAGGCCCCGCCCGCGGCGGAAAAACCGTTGTAACCGGCGGAGAACTCTCGCAGTACGTCAGTGGCATGATGATGGCAGCTCTCCACCTTGAGGGGTCGACGAAAATCGACCTTACCGCCCCCAAAGAAACGCCTTTTTTACACATGACGCAGCTGTGGCTTGAAAGTTTCGGCGCGGACGTCCGCGTCTCCGGCGATTTTAAGCATATCGAAGTGCGCGGCAAAAAGGCAATCCCTGCATTCGACCGCCTTATTCCAAGCGACTGGGAAGCAGCCGCGTTTCCGCTTGTTGCAGCCCTTATCACGGGAAGCGAAATCGTCATCGAAAATGTCGACGTTTCAGGCAGTCAAGGGGACGAAGCGGTAACGGACGTGCTCCGCTCGCTCGGCGCGCGTCTTGAAATCGAAAACGGCAATCTGCACGTCTTAAAAAGCCGCCTTTCGGCGCGCAATTTTTCCAGAAGCGAAATGCGCGTAAACCTTTCAGGCTTTCCCGACGCGCTTTGCGCGCTTGCCGCCGCCGCGTGCTTTACCGAAGGCACCTGCGTATTCGAAGATATTGCCGTCTGCCGCAGCAAGGAAACCGACCGCATTGCCGTCATGCAAAAAGAACTTTCATCGCTCGGCGCAAAGATTGAAGCGGGAGACGACTATCTTGCCGTTCACGGGCAGGCGCAATTTTTTGAAAACGGCGAAAAAAATCCCGCCTTCCGCCTGCACGGAGGCGCCGTCGAATCCCACGGCGACCACCGCGTTGCAATGGCGCTTTCCTGTCTGTCGCTCGCGCTGCCTGAAGGAGAGACGTTGACAGTCAACAATGCCGAATGCGCTGCAGTCTCGTTTCCTAACTTTTACGAAGCGATGCGCTCGCTCGGCGCAGATTTTACAAGCCGCTGAGTTCGCCCGTCCATGACCGAACGCCCCGAATATTTAAGTTCCCAACTCATAACCTACATCGGAAACAAACGCGCGCTACTTTCTTTTATTACAGGCGCGCTTGATTTTGTCCAAGGCAAACTTTGCAAAGAAAAACTCACCTGCCTCGACGTTTTTTCCGGCAGCGGAATCGTCTCGCGCCTCATGAAATCGCATTCGTCATTCATCGCTGCAAACGACCGCGAACTGTACGCAAAAATCATCGGCGACTGCTATTTGTCATCCCCTTCGGAATCGGAAAAAAAACGACTGCGCGAAATCCACCGCGATTTATGTGACAGCGTGAATCGCGATCTCCGCATTCTCGAGTTGAACAAAGCATTCAAGTCCGCAGGATTTATTTCAAAACTCTACGCGCCCAAGGACGGCGAGCGCATTTTGCCGAACGAACGCTGCTTTTACACGCCGCGAAACGCCGCCTACATCGACTTAATGCGGCAAAAAATCGAAAAAACGGCGCCCGCCCCTCTCAAATCTTTTTTTATCGCGCCGCTTTTGTCGGAAGCCTCCGTCCACGCGAACACCGGCGGCGTTTTCAAAGGATTTTACAAAAATTCCAAAACAGGAATCGGGCAGTTCGGCGGCACGGGACGCAACGCGCTTACGCGGATCTGCGGAAACATCGAATTGCCGTTTCCGGTTTTCAGCGCGTTTACCTCTGCGGCAAAAACGTTTTGCGAGGATGCAAACGCTCTTGTCCATTCCGCCTCTCTCTACGAGGGACTGGAAAACGCCGCGTTCGACGTCGCCTACATCGACCCTCCGTACAATCAACATCCGTACGGCTCAAACTATTTTATGCTCAACTTAATCACCGCTTACCGCGAACCGGACAATGCGCACATTAGTCCCGCCTCCGGTATTCCGCGCGGCTGGAACCGCTCCGACTACAACAAAAAACGCCTTTCCGCCGGCGCATTTGAAGATTTAATCGCCGCTTTACGCGCGCGGTACGCCGTCGTCTCGTTCAACTCAGAAGGCTTTATCCCGCGCCAAGAGATGGAAGCGCTTTTGTCCCGCTACGGCACTCTCACTGTTTTTGAATGCCGCTACAACGCCTTCCGCGCCTCCCGCAATCTCCGCGCGCGCAGTAAGTATGTAAAAGAATATTTGTATGTGCTGAAAAAATTTGAGTGAGGATAAGGCAATGCTATTCGCCGCTTTCGAATCTCAACGTCTTTCCCCGCCTGCTCTGCCGCTGCCGTTTAGGAACGCGGCGCATACCCTTTTACGCCATCGGTAAATCGCTTCCATAGTATGGAGGGTTTTCGCAGACTTCTAAAATATCGTTTACGGTTTTTGCTGAAGCCGTCATTATCCTTTTTTGATATTCAAGTCTGACCGCCTCATCGTCAAGTTCAATTCTCCTGTTTTTTGAAATGTCTAAAAATGAGTTTTCTTGGTCGATGCCGAGAAAACGGCGATTCAGCAGACTTGCCGCAATTCCCGTCGTACTTGCGCCGGTAAACGGATCGAGAATCCACGCGTTTTCTTGCGTCGAGGCAAGAATTATCCGAGCAAGCAGCGGAAGCGGTTTTTGCGTGGGATGCTTTCCGCACGATTTTTCCCATTTTGCGATAGGTGCAGCCACTTTGAATCAGGATGAAATTAAATCAAGTGATTTTATAAAATCACCGTATGTACATTTTGCAGTTCCAATGCTTGTTTATACTGCTTTTCCAAGTCATCATAACTTAAAAAAGTGATTCGTTTTGCTTTTCGTAAGCTTTCAAAAGAACAATATGAAAATTTCTTATCGAATTCCGCATGACGTTTTTCGTCGGCAACTATATACATTTTTGTGTAAAAATCTTGCAGCTCTTGATATTTCAATAGTGAATTTTGAATGTCTGTTGAATGTTCCACCTCAAAAAATGCATTGGGCATCTGCCTTTCATTAAACCAAATGACATCGATTGTAGAACTTTTCGCCACAAGATAATCGTACGAATATTTGGGTATATTCTGCAGCGTCCTCAAATCGCCAAGCTTTTCATTCGCAAAAAATCTATTTTTATCTTGATTTGGCGCAAATGTACCGTAATGACGAAGATTTCCAAGAGTAAGAAGTAATCCTTGATAATACGAATGATTAAATTCTATAACTTCTTTAGACCCCTTGTTTTTTTCAGTTTCAACAATGATCCCTCTTTGTTCCAACTCTTTTCGATGAGATTTTAAAGCCCAGAGCCCCGGTTTTATTTTGTAGATATTTTCATTCTCTTGAACAATTCGACGAATGGAAGCAAACGGAGTTTTTGTTTTCCATTTGCAATCCTGAATTTTGAAAACTTCTTGATTTAACTGCCCCAGTGTTGCAGCTCCGCCTAATTTTTCCAATGTTTGTATGACAGCTTCATATTGTTTCATTTTCTTCACTTCTTTGCGCTGACTACGGAACGCAGTGCATAATCGACATGCCGATAAGCGGGCGTATTTTAATATTTTTCCTGCAATGCGAAAAGATTGGAAATTAAATCGGCGCAGTTGTTTTGGATTTGCCCGTATGCATTCACCAACTCGGAATTTATATCGTTGATTAAAACTTCTTTTGGGTAAAATGCGCTGAGAATATCGAACAAAACCGCTCCGCCGCCGACAAACGCTTTTTGTATCAGTCAATCTACGCCAGCAAACGTGTGCAGGCGGCACATAGTTATGTCTGTCAAACACTGTAACCGCCTCCTGCAGCCTCTTTCGCATTACGAACTACGTATTCCACATTACGCATTACTGCATCAGTAATTACTCCACCCCCGCATCAACGGTGACGGTAATATCCCGCGCGCCGTCATAACTGTCCGCGCGTTTGCGGATTTTGATGTCGCCGAACAGACGGTTTTGCAAAATCGTTATCATACGGAACTTTACCGCTTCAAGAATCGCCATAAACGCGCAGACGATGTCCATTTCGTTGCCGTTTCGCGTGATAAGTTCGGTGAACATAAACTCAGCCCGCGTTTCAAACAGTTCGTTCATCAGCGTAATTTTTTCATTTACGGAAATCTCTTCGTACATATTCAAAATTTTTTCATTTGAATACTGCGATACCATGTTCTTGAACAGTTTTTGCATTTGCTGCAGCAAATCCCACGTGTCGATTTCTTCCCATTCGGCTTCTTTTTCATCAAACGGCAAAACCCGCTGAATCTTACTGCGCTCAAAATTCCATTCGGAAGTATTCTCTTTTTCTTCCATCAATTCGCTGAGTTTTTTGAATTTTTGATATTCGATGAGTTTTTCAACCAATTCCTGACGCGGATCTTCGGCTTCTTCTCCGTCGTATTCAATTTCAATCGGAAGGAGCATCCGGCTTTTCATATTTAAAAGCATTGCCGCCCACTTATAAAACTCGGACAAATCGCCTAAATCCGTCTCCGTCGCATAGTCGAGATACTCAAGATATTCTTCCGTAATTTGGGCAATCGGAATGTCATAAATGTTGATTTCGCTTTTGTGGATCAAATACCACAACAAATCAAGCGGTCCTTCAAAATCGCCTGCCTTGAACTTGCGCTTTATGTCTTCGGCGGACTCTTGCCCTGCCGGCTCAATACAAATCGTTGCCTGTCTCTGCGTTTCTTCCATAAAATTCCCCATTCCTTTACGAATTCAAAAGTTCGGTAAAGCGCGCCTGCACCGCATCGGGACATTTTTCAAGTCCCTGCTCCGGAAGCGCTTTTAGATAATCAGAAAGTCTCTTCTTTTGTATAAAATCGGCGGAATCCGCCAAAAGTTCAAGGGCGGGAACAAGGACGAATTGCCGCTCGCTCATACGCGGGTGCGGAAGCGTCAGAACCGGCGTATCGAGGCGGAGATTTCCGAATTCTTCTATGTCGATGTCAAGCGTGCGCGCTCCAAAGCGGACTTCTTGCGCACGGTCGCGCCCGAACCTCGTTTCAACGGTGTGGATAAAATCCAGCAATGCAAACGGCGTCAGTTTATCGGGCACAGCGCACAAGGCTGCCATATTCAAAAAACGTTCCTGCTCCAAAACATACATTGGCTCCGTTTCATATATGGAAGAAAAACGAATGCCGCAGGCAAAATCTTTTAAAAGCGCAGAGGCCCGCGCCAAAAGTTCAAGCGGCTCCATCCCTTTAAAACTTTTATTTGAGCCGAGCCCGAGTAAAACGCGCGTCAATTAAAATAATCCGTCAGGAATCGGTGCCGCCGCGGTTTTTACGCCGCCTGCTCCATCGGCTTGCAAAGCGTCTGTTTTTGCACCTCCTGCCGCTCCTGAAGTATCCGTTTTTGCTGCCGACTTTGCCGCGGAAGATGACGCGGGTTTTACCGCCGCCTTTCCCGCAGTTGCTTCTGTTGCCGAAGAGGCGGCCGTTTTCACACCTTTTTTCGCTTCGCCGCCGTTTTCTGCAATCGGCGTTCCATCCTTATTCTTTAAAACCTGTCCCGGAAAAAGCATTTTCCGTAAATCGCGCTCAAGTCCGTTCGCAAATTCCTTGTTTTGTTCAATAAAGGTAACGGCGTTTTCGTGTCCCTGCCCGACTTTTATGTCCCCTTGAGTAAACCACGCGCCGCGCTTGTCGATAAGCCCGTGTTTTACCGCCGAATCAAGTAAACTTGCCGACCGCGATATTCCTTTGCCGAAATAAATATTGAGTTCAACCTTTCGGAACGGGGGCGCAACCTTATTTTTGACGACTTTTACGCGGACGCGGTTTCCGATAACGTCGTCATCGCTTTTAGAGTCGATCGACTCAGTGCGCCGGATTTCAAGACGCACCGATGAGTAAAATTTGAGCGCGTTTCCGCCGGTCGTCGTTTCAGGACTGCCGAACATAATGCCGATTTTCATGCGTATCTGATTTATAAAAACGAGAATACAATTCGACTTTCCGATTATCGCAGTCAATTTGCGCAATGCCTGACTCATAAGGCGCGCCTGTAAGCCCATGTGACTGTCGCCCATGTCGCCTTCGATTTCCGCTTTTGGAGTCAGCGCCGCTACCGAGTCGACAACGATAATGTCAACCGCGCCTGAACGAATCAAACTTTCAGTTATATCGAGCGCCTGCTCTCCCGTATCCGGCTGAGACACCCACAATTCATCGATATCGACGCCGAGATTTTTTGCGTACTGCGGATCGAGTGCGTGTTCAGCATCGATGAACGCCGCAATTCCGCCCATTTTTTGCGCTTCGGCAATGGCGTGCAGCGCAAGCGTCGTTTTTCCCGATGATTCGGGTCCGAACATTTCTATAATCCGTCCGCGCGGATAGCCGCCGATGCCGAGCGCCTCGTCGAGCACAATCGAGCCCGACGGAATTATATCGATTCCCGCATAGTTTGCGTGCGTGCCGAGTTTCATCAGCGAGCCCTGCCCGAACTGTTTTTCAATTTGCAGGCGCGCCGCTTCAAGCGCTTTTAATTTTTCAGGCGTATCATTTGTTTCAGCCATTTTTTCCGTAAAACCTCCAATACTATATAGCGTGTCCCCGCCGCTTTTCGGCAACGTCCGGTAAAAATATTTTATTTAAACGCAATTTTTGCAGTCGATTTTTAAAGGCCGACTGGACAAGTCCTCTTTCCAGTCTTATCAGGTCAGCCTTTTTCGTTATTCGGGCTTTTCAAGAATATCGTTTACGTCTTGATGAACGGCGCGCCCGATAAGACATAACTTTCCGCCGTCGGAAGATATTTTTGCAAGCACGCGGAGCGGCTTTGAGCTTTCGATGACCGGGGAAACTGCGAATTTCAGCGGAACAATTCCTTCGATTTTTTGCATCGTTTCATAGCCGACCAATAAATTGCAGGAATAAGACGCGCTTTCTTGAACGGCATCGCTTATTCTCCCTGCCCACACGACCCAGCAGTCCATGTAAAGTTCCGGAGCCGTTTGCACATCTTGATAAGACGGCGCGTCTTTCACCGAATCAAACGACGGCTCTTCGATATATCCCATGAGCGTGCGCGCATTTTTTTTTACAAGATTTGACGCATTGGAATTCAAAATGCGGTTTATTTCGACTTGCGCGGCATTGTCGCGGTAACTTTGAAAATACGACATCGCTTTTTCATAGGAAGAAGAAATTTGATGAGCGGAAAGATTGAATTTGTACGTTCCCGCCGCAGAATCTTTTTCTTCCGCGTTTTTGCGCTCATCAACGCTCAAAATAAGCGAACGCAAATCCGCGCGGGAGCCGGTTACCGGCGGATGAATATGCGCGGAAAATATAAAAACGGCAAAAACGCCTAAAATACACGCTGCGACCGGTAAAACGATGCCTGCAATTTTCAGCGGATTGACGCCGAGCGGTGGATAAAACTGCTCGATTTTCCCCGTGTCGACCCAGCGGCAAATCGTACTGTAGTCGCCGCTTTCCCGAATAAAGTCCAGCGCCGAAAGAGCAATTTTATTTGCCGGATCGTTATCGAGGACTTCCATGTAATACTGAATGGCGCGGGCGGTGTCTCCGCGCTTCAAAAATATCGCCGCCTGCCCGATAAGCAGCGTCGTATTGGTAAGTTTTATCTTCCGCGCGCGCTGAAAATACGAAAAAGCCGCCCCTGTATCTCCTGCGTAAAGACACGCGATTGCAAGAATAAGATAATAATCGAAAACGCCCTCATAAAAATCGCGGCGGCTTTCAAGCATGATTATGGCTTTGTTAAAATGCCTCCGATTCATCATGGATTGGGCTGCATCCAGAACGTCCCGCCTCATTCATTGCGCCTCAAGATTTCCATGATTGCGTCAAGTTCAGCGTTAAGATTCAAAATTTCTTCGCGGTTCACTTTTTCAGGATCGTTTTCAAGCGCATTTATTCTATCAATCAATTCTTGAACGTATTTATAATTCAATTTTTCAAACGGAAAGGCAGAATCCCGCTTCTTTCCGCTTACAATCCGCCCCTCTTCCAAGTCCGCGATAATGGCGTCCGCGTCAATCGCTTGCCCGCCGGATGCAAACGCAATATAGTAAACAAAAGACGTTTTTTCTTCCGGCGCAAGACGCGCCTCGCTCCAATTCATGGCAACGGCGGAATTATTGTACGACAACACGGAATCGAAAGTACGGGACGGCATGATAAGCGGAACCCAATTTTGCAGCATAAGCACGTCTTTATTGCTCAAAGAAAGGACTTCAGGCGGCGTGATATCCGCTCCGTAGAGCAAAAACTGTATCGCAGCCGTTTTATTTTCGGAGCGGAGCCACTTAAACGTATCAAACTTTCGGAATTGACGTTCGGAATTGAGGTCGGATTCTTCCGCGCTTGAAAAATGCGCCAGCGATTGCTCGCCGAGTTCCGTATCAAGCACGTTTTTAAATGCAAAATCCGCCTCTTCCTTCCCCTTGTTTATGACGGAAGCCGTTACTTTCAAAAGATCGTGTTTTCGATTCGGGTCTGACTGCAAACATTCAAACTCCACGTGAACGACGGCAACTTTCGGAATGACATAGACAAATTCGGAACCCGTTTCATATTTCCGCGCGCCGATACTGATTCCGATGTTATCCGTAAGCCGGTATTCTTTTTTGCCGGCAAGAAGCGAAAAAAACGACGACGTAAACTCATCGTATCCTGCAAGCACGGGCAGAACAGAGCCGTCATCGCCGACGGAATAAAATTGAAAAGTCCCCATCGTCCCTTTCACAAGGATTTTTATATTTCCGACGGTATTTTCAATCGTTTTCGCGCGGAAAACGTCGTTCCCGCCGAATGCACTGACAAGTGACAGGGGAACGGAGGATTGGCGTTCAAGTTTACGCCGCGCCTTTGCCGCTTTCCTGTCTGTGGCGTTCTTTTCTTTGAGCGCTTTTTTTTCTTCTTTCGTGAGTTTTGCTTTTTCCGTCACGAGGGGAATATCCGCGCCGTCGGAAGCGGGCGGAGTTTTTTTATTTTTTGCATACGTTTCAAGCGCGCACAGCAAAAAAATAAAGATAAAAAGCGAGAAGCGCATAAATCCGTACGATTTTTTCATTTTGCTCCTCCGCGTTGAGTACGGCTGTCAAGGATTTTCTGCGTTTCCTGCGCTTTGGCTTTGAGTTTTTCAAGCAATTCAAGCGTTTCGTTCGCCTGTGCGGCGCGCGCTTTTTCCAATTCTTCCGACAACTCGGAAACTTTTTTTTCAAGCCCGGCATTTTCCTGTTGCAAGTCCAATAAACGACTCCGCATTTGCGCGCTCGATTCGGAAGAAGAAAGCAAAAGTTGACGCTCGTATTCTTCCTTTGCCGCAAGATATTCTTCGCCGGTCTGCTTTAAAAGGTAGATAAGTTTTTCCTCGCGCAGACTTTGCGCAATGCTTTCAATTCTGTACTGCGCGGCGGGCGCCTTTGCGTCGTTCGGAAAATCGTGCAAAATTCGAGCGTATAAAAGTTCGGCTTCATCATAACTTCCCGCCGAATAAAAGGATTCGGCAATCCAAAACAAAGCGGACGCATACATTTCGTGTTCGGGATGCTGATGACAAAAATCGCTCATAACGATAACCGACTTATCGTATTCGCCGAGATAGTAGAGCGCGCGCCCTTTGTGATAGATGATGTACGGCTCGTACGCGCTGCCGGAAAAACTTTTCAAATAGAGTTCGCAGTCGTGAAAGGCGTTTTTGTATTCGCCTGCGTACATTTCCGCGCTGATGAGCATGTAATACGTTTCGGCATTAAAGTTTTCAGGATACGAAACCGCCTTCCGCAGCAAGAAAAGGGAAGAAATCCAATCGCCGGAACGGAACGCATCCGCTCCCTGCACGAACGCCGACGAAGCAAGATCGTTTTCGGAAGAGGCGGGGTACAAAACGGAAAGAGAAAAAACGAGGAATGCAACGGCGAGCGAAACGTATTTTTTCACTTTATGTTCTCCGGTTTTAATTCGCCGCTGAAAAACGCGGAACCGGACACGATAATGTCGGCTCCGGCATCTATAACGGAAGAAATCGTTGAGGAATTTACGCCGCCGTCAACCGAAATTTTAAAATCCGCTCCGATTTCACCGCGCAGTTTTTTTAATTCGGTAATTTTTCTCACGCAGGACGGAATTATCGACTGCCCGCCGAACCCCGGATTGACCGTCATAACAAGAATTATGTCCACGTACTCCAAAAGTTCGCGGAGTGCGGACACGGGAGTTGAAGGGACAAGAGAGACGCCCGCTTTTTTTCCAAGCGACTTGATATGCTGAATTAAGCGGTGCGAATGCACGCACGCTTCACAGTGGAACGTAATCCAGTCCGCTCCGGCTGCCGCAAAAGAATCGACTTGGTCTTCAGGATGTTCGGTCATTAAGTGAATGTCAAACGGCAGTTTTGTAAGCGGGCGCAAAGATTTGACAACCGGCTGCCCGTAAGAGATCTGCGGTACAAAACGCCCGTCCATCACGTCAATATGAAGCGCGCCCGCGCCGCCCTCTTGCGCAAAATTCACCGCATTTTTTAAATCCGCCCAATCCGCCGAAAGCAGCGACGGCGCAAACACAAATCCACTCATTGCAGGCATAATAACAAATGAAAATTATATTGTAAATAATTCGGAAACGGTATCGGAGATACTTGCAGTCGATTACTCAAGGGAGAGCGTCAACACCCATAATTAATTTTTTGAAAAATTGATGTCATTGCGGTTTGATATAAATCAAAAAAGAGTTACTATAAAAGCGTCAGAAGATTGGATGATGAAATGGACGTCATCTAAACGAAAAAAGCCGCCTTCGCGGGGCGGCTCTTGGCTCGTAGGCATCGGCACTCTTTTAGTCGGGATTGCCGCTGTCTGCGAGGTAGCTTTTAAGATTGTTATAATCCTATTAGGCAAATAGCAATCAGGTGAAGCTAGATGATATTCTAGCTTCACCTTTAAGCTACCGTATCAATCGGGAGGTGTCAATATGGATATTCCGATTTTCATTCAAACGGCGATTGCTGCAATCGGGGGAATTGGCGGACTGCTTATTATTGCAGGTTTTATCGTAATGCGCATAAAACATGAAAGTTACAGCGACTGAAAAGCCGGGCTGTTCGTGAATGCAAACCTTTACGGCGGCTTAATTTTACTTTGCTTATTTCACCGCTTTATCATTCCGGATGATAAAAAGGGCTGCGGCAGCGGAAACATCGACGGTTACGGATGCGTAAAGATAATCGGATGAGTTTCTCTGTGCATATAACCTAGTTCGAAGTCGACATATTTGAATATGAGAGGAGGAGAAAAACGAACCGACGTACCGTAAAAATCCGTAGCGAACGGTCCGCTCATATTGAGTCTCAATCCTGCCGAATACGAAATGCGTTTTTCCGAAAAATCAAGCCAATTGAAACGCGCGAACGGCCCGAACCAGCTTTTTTTGTAAAAGCGCACGGCGCGGTAATAAAGAGCCGCGTTGATTAAAGAAAATCCGTCATCCGTATCATTAACATAGTACTTTAATGCGTTCATCTCCGCGCCGATACCGGCGTCAAAATCCAAATGTACGTCGAGAAGCGTGCCTTCCAAAAATCCTGTAAAAGAATCTTTCGAACGGCAGATTGAACCGCCGATGCTGCCGATAGTAAAAGACAATTCGCCGAAAGCATGCGCGGCTACGGAAATAAACGCCAAAAGAATGATTAGCGAAAGCTTACTTTTCATACCGTTTAAGTATAAAGCGGAAAATCAAATCCGCAAGGAAGGAGGCACTTATAACGCGTAAGATTTTTTGAAGCCGCGGCTGCAAAAAGCAACTGTCTTTTACGGCAGTCCCGTTTTATAAAAAACTGTGCTCCACAAACCCGTACTTTAATTTGCCGTCCGGAGTTTTTTCAATCAATCCTACAAAGTTTTTTGCTTCGGTGAAAACGGCGGCGTAACCGGTTTTTACGCGCTCAAGCGGGGAGGCAAACATTTTTCCGGCTAGTTTTGCGCCGTTCTTAAAAGATGTTTCCGCCGTCCGCCTCAGTAAAACGCAGTCAAATCCGCAGACGGCGGCAAGATTTTCCGTCATCGGAAGAGATTTTTCTCGAATATCGGAAATCAAATCTGCCGAATACTCATCTTTTTTTCCGCCGCCGCGCTTTTCTAAGCCGTCTGCAGCGTTTTTTAGTCTTTCCGCATTTTCTAATGCCGACTCAATCGTAAAACTGTTCAGCGCGCAAAATCCCGCCGCGTCTTCAAGCCGGAACTCCCCTACTTTCGTCCGGCGCAGTCCCGCAAGATGCGCGGCGCTTTTGCATTCGGCGGCAATATCGCGCGCAAGGCTTCTGATATACGTTCCTTTTGAAACCGTAAACAGCACGCGCGCCGCGCTCACTGCGCCGACCGTATCTTCCGCAATTTCAAGGATTTTGCTTTCGTAAACGGTAACGGGGCGCAAGGGCAGTTCTACGCTCATTCCCTGCCGCGCTAAATCGCTTGAGCGCGCGCCGTCAACGTGAAGAGCGGAAAACGCGGGCGGCGACTGCATAAGTTTTCCGGTAAAGCGCGAAACGGCTTTTTCAAAGTCGGATTTAGAAGGAAGCGGCGCCGTTTTTACAACGGAGCCGGTACATTCAAGCGTGTCGGTTTCTTCGCCGAAGCGGATCACCGCTTCATAGGTTTTGTCGAATTGAGTTATGCGTCCTGCAAGGCGCGTTAAAGAGCCGGTGCAGACGACCAAAAGTCCTTCGGCAAAACTGTCGAGCGTCCCCGTGTGCCCGACTTTCGACGTTCTAAACGCGCGTTTCACGGCGTACAGAGAAGCGAAACTCGTCAGTCCCGGCCGTTTTGCAAGCAGGACGATTTTTCCGGCGGCGCTTTTGTCATTCAAGTTCAATTGTTGCTGCCGGAGCCGTTTTCCGCGTTTTCCGCCGCGTCCGCGCCGTCGGCATTCACCGCTTCGGATTCTTTTTCAAGTTCGGTCAGACGCTGCACCATGTGAAAGCCCTCTTTCATTCCCTTATCGACGACGAACGTAAACTTGGGGAATTTGCGGATACGAAGTTTTTTGGCAATCGCCGACTGGATAAAACCCGCCGCGTTATTCAAACCGTCAACGCCTTTTTCAAGCTGCGCGTCAGAAAGGAAGGTTGAAACGTAGACTTTCGCATAACTCAAGTCGGAAGAAACGTCGACGCGGTTGATGCTCAAAAAATTGGACACGCGCGGATCTTTTACCTCCCCGCGGAGTAAAAGCGTCGATATTTCGTCCCGAAGCTGGGCATCGAGCCGCTGCATACGGTATTGACCCATTATTTGTCCTCTCCGGCTTCCGTTTTTGCCGCTTCAGCCGCTTTCTTTTCGTTTTCCGCAATATCGACTAAGCGCTCGCCGAGTTTCCGCGCAACTTCAACGTATTCAAAGACTTCAAAATGGTCGCCCACTTGAATATCCTGCCAGTTTTCAAGCCCTATACCGCATTCAAAGTTGACTGCAACTTCCTTCGCGTCGTCCTTAAAGCGTTTAAGCGAAGAAATCTTGCCGGTAAACTTGACGATACCGTCGCGGATAAGATTGACCATGCTGTTTCTGCGCACAACGCCGTCGGTAACGTAACAACCGGCAATCACGCCGATCTTCGGCACCTTGAACGTGTTGCGGACTTCGACGGAGCCGATAACTTCTTCTTTCGTGTCCGGCGAGAGCATTCCTTCCATCGCCGCTTGAATTTCCTCGACCGCTTTGTAGATGATATTGTACTTGCGGATTTCAACGCGTTCTTGGTCGGCAAGAGCCTTTGCCTTCGGCGTGGGACGAACGTTGAATCCGATGATGATGGCGTTCGAGTCGGCGGCGGCAAGCGTAACGTCGCTTTCGTTGATTGCGCCTGCGGACGAATGAATGACCACAAGGCGGATATCGCGCGTCGAAAGTTTTTCAAGCGAGGTCTTCAACGCTTCGGCGGAACCTTGCAAGTCCGCTTTTATGATAACCTTAAACTCTTTAATTTCGCTTTGTTCAATCGTGCTGTAAAGATTGTCGAGCGTAACCTTTTTGACGGCTTTCGCGTCTTCAAAGCGCTTGAGTTCCTGCCGCTTGGTAGAAATTGCGCGCGCTTCTTTTTCCGACTCCGTAACTTGAAACGGGTCGCCTGCATTCGGCATTTCTTCCATTCCGAGTATTTCGACTGGAGTGGACGGGCCTGCAGAGTCGATTCGCTGCCCCAAATCGTTGAAAAGCGCGCGCACGCGCCCGGAATAGATGCCTGCGACAAACGGATCTCCTTGCGAGAGCGTTCCCTGCTGCACGATGACGGACGACACAACGCCGCGCCCCTTATCAATCCGCGACTCAAGAATTTTTCCTTCCGCGCGGCAATCGTAATTCGCCTTTAATTCAAGCACTTCCGCCTGCAATAAAATCGCATCGAGCAGGTCGTCAATGCCCTCCCCCTTGAGCGCGCTGATATGCACGTACTGCGTCTCGCCGCCCCATTCTTCAGGCGTAAGCCCGTGCTCGCTCAACTGCGTTTTTACGCGGTCGGGATTTGCTTCAGGCTTATCGACTTTATTGACCGCAACGATAATCGGAACTTTCGCGTCTTTTGCGTGGCTTATCGCTTCAAGCGTCTGCGGCATAACGCCGTCGTCCGCGGCAACAACAAGCACGACGATATCCGTAACCTGCGCGCCGCGCGCCCGCATCATCGTAAACGCTTCGTGCCCCGGCGTGTCGAGGAAGGTTATGCGCCCTTTTTCCGTCGTAACCGAATACGCGCCGATGTGCTGCGTAATGCCGCCGAACTCGCCTTCTGCAACATGAGAATTGCGGATCGCATCGAGCGTCTTCGTTTTTCCGTGATCGACGTGTCCCATAACCGTAACGATCGGCGCTCGGGCTTCTTTTGTCGATTCGTCTCCCGCATCGCTTTCAATAACCGTCTCATCGTACAGGCTGATAAGGTTGACTTCACAGCCGTATTCGCCGGCAAGAAGAATCGCCGTATCGGAGTCGATGGACTGCGTAATCGTAACCATCATTCCCATAGCCATAAGTTTTGCGATGAGGTCGCTTGCTTTAAGATTCATCTTGCGCGCAAGATCGGAAACGGAAATTGTTTCCATTATATCGATTGACTTAGGAACGACGTTTACAGGCGTATCCGACTTTTTCTTTTGCTCAAAGAACTTGTCGTCGAACTGCTCTTCGTCCTTGCGCTTATAAATCTGCTTTTTACCCTTAAACTGTGTCTTTGCCGGAGTGCGCCCCTGCATCATCGGGGGGACTGAACCCGGTGCGCCGCCTGAACGGAATCCGCCTTGTCCGAAACGCTGCCCACCTTGATTTTGCCCTCCGCGGTTGTTAAAGCCCTGACGGTTTTGGAAATTGCCTCTGTTTTGACCGTAAGGACGATTTTGCCCCTGTCCGCCGCGCTCTCTGTCTTGATAGCCTTGCCGCGCCTGCGAGCCGGTAAAATTCCCGTTATTATTTCTGCGGTTATTGCGTCCAAAGCCGGAATTTCCGTTGTTATAGCCGGAAGAACCGTTATTGTAGCCGCCGCGGTTATATCCGCCGCGCCTCGTGCGGGAGTCGGAAAGGTTTCCCGCTTTTACGTTGGGACGCGCCGAACTTAATTCAAGCGCCTTTCTCTGAGGCGGCTTTTCATCGGGTTTTGCCTGCGGACGCGGAGGTTTTGCATTCGTCTTTACCGGAGGAGCCGCTTCCGGTTTTTCATGCCGTTCCGCCGCTTTGGGCGCCTGAGACGGAGGCGGCGTGTGTTTTACCGTCTTTTGCGCGTCAGCGTCTTTGGGTTTTACGACAACGCGGACAGCCGCCTTTTTTTTCTCTTCGTTTGAATTTTCACCGGCTGCCGGAGCGGATGATTTTTTTACAACGACGACGCGCTTTTTTGCCGCCGCCGGAGCGCCGCCGCTTTCTGGCTGCTTTTTGTGAATGACAAATTCAGGTTTTTTCTCGGATTCTTCTGCCATAAATATTCTATTCCTACTCCTCGTCCTCTGTAAATTCAAACTCAACGCCGCACTTGGGGCACTGCGTCATATCAAGCGTGATTTCCGCGCCGCACTCAGGGCAATAATACTTTTCTTCATCGGCTTCCGTTTCAGCCCCCGCCGCCGCATCCTCGGCTTCCGGTTCGCCCTCTTCTTCGACGAATTCAACGTTTTCTTTAATCAGCGCGTACACGGCATCAACTTCAGCCTTCGTAAGCCCTTCGATTTTTTCCGCGCCGCCGCTCTCATACGCATCCATGAATTGAACGATGTCTTCAATGCCGCCGCTTTTTAAAATCTCTGCAACGCGCGTATCGATTCCCGGAAGTTCCGCAACGCTCGTAATTTCCGCCGTCTCTTCAACCGCGTCGTCTTTAAAGAGGTTCAACGCCGCCTGCGTCGTCGCCTTATCCGACAAATCCATTCCGGCAGTCTGCTCCGGCGTCTTCACGTCGATATTCCAGTTGCAAAGGCGGTTTGCAAGCCGCACGTTCTGCCCTTGCTTTCCGATTGCAAGCGAAAAGTTCGACTCATCGACAATCGCAAGCGCCTCGCGTTTTATCGGGTCAAAAATGATGACGCGGTTCACCTGCGCCGGAGAAAGCGCGTTTTTAATAAAAACCGAAGGGTCGGCGTCATAGCGCAAAACGTCGATTTTCTCGCCCAAAAGTTCGCGGATAACATTTTGAATGCGCACGCCCTTCGTTCCCACGCACGCGCCGACCGGATCAATCTCTTCTCTAATAGAAGAAACCGCCATTTTCGTGCGGTAGCCCGCGTCGCGCACAATGCTTTCAATCTTAACGGTGCCGTCGGCAATTTCAGGAATTTCCATTTCCATAATAATGCTCACCAAACGCGGGTCGCTCCGGCTCAAAACAAGTTGCAGTCCCGCCGAGGTGCGCTTTATATCCACAATTATCGACTTAATCCGGTCGCCTTGTTCATAAGTTTCTCTCGGCGATTGATATTTTACCGGCAGCATGCCTTCAAGTTTCCCCGAATTGCCCAAGTCGACGTAGATATTGCCGTTGCGCTCGCGCTGGTAGTAGCCGTTTATCATTTCACCGATTTTGTCTTTGTATTGATTGTAAAGCGAATCTTTAATCGATTCGTTTAAGCCTTGATGAGCCGTCTGCTTTCCCGTCGTAACTGCCGAGCGGTCAAAGGACTTGGGGTCTTCGAGAATGTCGATTTCATCTCCGATTTCGCAGTCTTCGCTCAACTTTTTTGCATCCTCAAGTTCAATTTCCGTAACCGGATCGTACACGCCGTCGACAACCGTCTTCCGCGAATAAATCGACACGTCGGACATATCGTCCGCAAAGCGCACCACCGCGTTTTCCGCCGTCCCGTATGTCCGTTTATAAGCCGCCTTGAGCGCGTTTTCAATCGTCTGTTTTACCGATTCCTCCGAATAGCCTTTTTCCGCAATCAGAGCGTGAATAGCTTCTGCCATCTCTGACATTTTAAGCCCCCGTAATTATGAATTGTAAATGACCTGTTCTAAAACGAAAGTTTCCGACTAGGTTCAATGGGAAAACGCGGTTTAACCCGATTTGAGTTTCTCCGCGCTCCCGCCGTTTTCACCGCCTGCGTAAAATGCGCGCCGTAAAAACAGCCGATGTATTTGGTTTTCGGCAGCAGGACTAAAGCGACTGCATAAGCCCTTCTACCGATTGTTGAATTTCGCTTTTGCGATATTTTCAAACAAAAACGTCTCTTCTTTTCCGTCAATTTCAAGGCGCACCGAACTTTCGTCCGCGCCGACAATTTTACCGCTTCTCCAGTCCGCCGCGTTTTTATCCCACACGCGAACGTCCCGCCCGATAAAAAAAACGAACTCCGCCGCGTTTTTAATCGTGCGCTCCATGCCGGGAGAAGTGAGTTCCATGTACGTATCGTCCGTTCCGAGCAGGGCTTCAAGACGCGGCAAAAGCGCGTGATGCACCTTTGAACAGTCGTCCACGCCGATTTCCGCCGCAGGATTTTTTGCTGCAATCACCGCAGAAATCCTGACGCTCTGTTTTTGATTTACAACGCGCAAGTCCACCAAAAAATATCCCAGCGCCTCCACCAGAGGCGCACAGTCCCCATAATATGGAAAAGATTCAAGCGATTTATACTCCACTTTGACTCCAATCGGCATGACCGCATAAAAAAAGACCCGTGTGCCACGAGTCCATCTTAAACGGATATTAAAATGTACGGCGTCAATGTATATTTTTTTTTAATGATTGTCAAATCCCGCTGCCGCCGCCGGTAATTTTTCTTTCAGTTCTTCGTCGTGCGTTATCATAAAAATCGTGTTGTTTAAGTCTGTGCCGACTGCCCAATAGTCGGGGTAAATACCGAAGCCTTCGCCGTGCCATTGGGGATTTTCGAAAAGCGACGTAATTTTTTTGTCGGCTACATGCAAGTAAATCCCGCTGTTGGGAAGCGCATAGTCCAAAATGTCAACGTATTCAAAACAGCCGCCTGAGTTTTCGCCGACAACAAAAACTTTGTCCGCGCCGACCGCTTTTTTTGCAAGGAAAACAGCCTCTTCCGACGCGCTCATGGTGTTGCGGTCAATAAGGATGACGATTCGCCCATCGTAAAAGCAGCGGCTTTCTTTCCGTGAAGACTCTGAAACGGAGCAAAACCTCATTGCGCTGATGACGTTTGAGCGGAACTTACGCCGATTCTTTATCCTTTCATTTACATTAAACCTGTTCAGAAATTTCAGTTTTGGAACAGGTCTACTTCAATTTTTTAGATTGACAGACGCGCCTAACGCACGACAAAATACTTTTATGGGAAACGCAATCATGAAAAAAATTACAGCAGCGTTCGCCGTTTTCGTTATCTGTTTTATGTCTGCATTTGGAGACGATGCGGAAGATGAACTGTTCGGCTCACTTGCTGAAACGTTGGGCATTGAACAGGAAGAAGAGCAAGCGCAGGACGAAAAAATTGTTATCGACGACATTGACATCACAATAAACGGCACAACAAAACTTGAATGGGTTCAGTCAAAACTTATAATCAAAAAGGAAAAAGAATATTCGGAAAAAGAATTGACTCGCCTCCTCACATACCAAAAGCAATATTTTAATACCACAAACCTTTTTTACAGCAGCGAAGTCTATCTTTTGCCTTCAGAGCAGGCGGCGCATTACGTCCTGCACGTGAATTTAGTAGACGGCTTTATGCAAATCTATAATTTTTCTCCGTGGGATCTGCAATGGGGCATTCGGCATCTTTTGGGCAGGGAAGAACTTTTAACCGTTACGCTCGGCTATAACACGCAGGGAATTGAATGGAACCGCCCCGCCGTTCGAGGAACTCCGTTTTCCTACTATTTATATGCCGATCATTTTTACGGCGACTATGACAACAATTCAAAAATAAACAGCGGAACGTTCAAATCCAAATTATTTGCAACGCTCGGCGTTTGGACACAAGCAGGCGCAGTCGGCGAATATACACTGTATCATTCGGATTTTGAAAAAGCGGGCAGCGGGCACTATATCAAATGGGGCGGATTTGTAAATGTCTTTCCCTCGTTTGAAATGTTTACGCCATTCGGCTTTAATCTGTATAGCGAAGGCGGCTATTTTTCAGAACCCGGAAAGACAGCCGCTTCTCCGTATTTTAACGTACACGCAAAAGCGCTTTTTCATCCGGTAAAGATATTTTCTGCAGAACTGAGCGGCAAATTGTACTATACCGGAAAAGAAGCAGGATATGTCTGCATGCCCTCTCCGTTTGAATTCAGGAGTTCTGAAACACTGGAGCGCAAAAATATTTTTACTCGAATGTATCTGCAATTAAATCTAGAACGGATTTTTACCCAGCACATCAGATTTACCAGCATGACTTTAAATCCTTATGTATTTGGAGAAGCGGCGGCAACAATGAGTTCGTTTGAAAAGTTTAACGCCGGTGAATTGCACTATTCTGCAGGCTCGGCGCTGGCAATCGGGTTTGACATGCCCGTCAATCTTTTGTTTTCGTTCGGCGTAAAGTGCGGAATTGCTCCAACGCCCGGGGCAAAGTTTTTATTCTCGGTTGATATGAAATTGTATTAACTGTATGGTTGTGTATATCTGGATAGGGATAAAATCTTGCTATGGATTGAAATAAAAGCAATCCTCAGGGGGAAATTATGAAAAAAATAAGGCTGTTATCCGTTTTTTTAATGGCGTATTTCGGATTTGCCCAAACGACCGGCACATCTTCTGGGAACCTGGAAAGCCTTATTCAAAAGACGCAGGAAAATCCAGAAAGTTATGAAGCGTGGTTCGATTTAGGAGTCAAATATCATTCGCTTGCCAATTCGGAAGTCAAAGGAGCCGCTGACAAGGCTGTTGAAGCGCTGCAAAAAGCGCATGATATTCGGAACGATCCGCTTTCATTGTCATGGCTGGGGTCAGCATGGACGCTCAAGGGCGATGATGCAAAAAATCCCATCAATAAAATCGATTATGTTCTGAAGGGAGCAAAAATGATGGATGAAGCGGTTTCTCAAGCGGAAAACGATGTTGTCGTTCGCAGGGTACGGATTGAGACCTTCGATGCATTGCCTGTTTTTTTTGCAAAGAAGCAGACAGTGGAAGATGATCTTGTCTACCTTATAAAACTGTACGAAAAATCGCCGGACGCCTTTGACAATATTTACGATCCTGCATGGGCGGTTTATTATTACGGTACGGTTTTAATCAGAAACGGGAATCTGAAAAAAGGCAGAAAATATGTGCTGCTTGCAAAAAAGATTGTAAAGGCTCCGGAGATTGAAGCGAAAATAGATAAACTTATTTGATAACTCCGTTATCGAATAGGTCGGCGGCTTACAAATTGCACAGACCGTACGATTGGGAACATCGTATTTCAAATAATCTGTTCAGAAACAGAAGTTTTAGAACAAGGGTAATAACCTTTTTAGGAGAAAATCAATGAACAGCAAAAACAGCGCATTTAGAGCGGGGGCTGCATTGGCAGCTGCAGTCGTTTTGCTTTTTTCTGCATGTAAGACGGAAAATAAAAAGATTGCCGAATTAAAAGCGGCTGCGGCAGATACCCCTGACAGCCCTGAAATTCTTGAATCGCTTATGATGGCGTATTTGTTGGATACGGATAATACAGACGAGCCGATAAGCATTTACGAAAAGCATTCGGCACTGCATTCAAACGTTATGGCAAACGTATACTATGCGACGGCGCTTTGCATGAAAGCAGGCTCTTCAAAAGTTCCCGCCGATCAACTCAAATATGTCAGAAAAGGAATGGGAACGTTTGAAGACGTTATCGCCCGATTTCCCGAAGACGGACGGTGTTATGTTTGGAAGGCGATAACGTACAGCAATTTTCCTGCAATGCTGGGAGCGGATGGGGAAGTTTTGAGCGCAATAAATACAGCCGAGTCTCTAAACGCAGCAAAAAGTCCTGAACTTGCCGCCGAAGAGTTAAAGCAGCTCGTATTTGCTTACCTCAATATTGCGGAAGGCTTTGAAAACAAACAATATCTTGATGCGGCAAAAACGCTTGCGCAAAAATACGGGCTGGAGAATGACGAAGAATGTTCCCGTCGGATTATAAAGGCGGAGGCAAAGATAAAATGAGCATCGTGCTGGAATATAAAAACGTCTGTAAGCAGTATGCCTTAGGCGAAACGCTTATTGACGCAGTGAAAGATGCTTCATTTTCCATTGAAGCAGGGGAATTTGCAGCGATAGTCGGTCCGTCAGGCAGCGGAAAATCTACATTGCTTCACTTAGGAGCCGGATTAGACAGGCCTTCTGCAGGAAAGGTTCATTTATTGGGACGTCCGCTTGCTTCTATGAATGATAAGCAGACCGCTCATATGCGCAATGAAAGCGTCGGCTTTATATTCCAATCGTTTAATTTATTGCCGGTTCTTTCCGTGCGGGAAAACGTAGAATATCCTTGTATGATTTATAAAAATACTCATAAAAATATTGCGCGTGCGGCGGAACTTCTTAAACTTGCAGGACTGGCGGATCAAATGAACAAACGGCCGTCGATGCTCTCAGGAGGACAGCGGCAGCGAGTCGCTATTGCCCGCGCGCTTGTTAATAATCCTTCCATCGTTTTTGCAGATGAGCCGACAGCCAATTTGGATCACGCAACAGGAATCGCCATTATGGAACTTTTGGAAAAAATAAATAAAGAAATGGGCACAACGTTTATCTTTTCTACGCACGATCCTAAAATTATGGACAGAGCGAAAAGATTGATTCCTATTGAGGACGGAGTAATTTTGTCCAGCGGCACAGAACATCATGCGCGCGTATGATATAAAACTTGCCGCACGCAATACTGTCCGGCAGGGAAAAAGAACCGCTATGCTCTTTGCTGTTGTGTGTCTGAGCGCATTCGTTATCATTTTTATCGGCGGTTTGTATGAATATATGTTTGAAAGCATAGAATCTTCGATGATTAAAAATGAAGGGCACTTTTGGATTCAAAAGGCGGGAGCGGAAGCAGGCTCTGTTTTTTCTGAAGAAAAAATAAAAATGATACGGAATATTGATGGAGTGGAAAATTATGCGGTACGAGGAAATATAAGCGGCGTAGTCGGCTTGGAAGAAAGGAGCGGCATGTTTTCAGGCGTGCTGTTTGACAGTGAACTTGAGAGCGCATTTTTAAGTGTTCCGCAAGAAAAATGTAAAATCGGCACGGGACTTGCAACGGCGCTAAAAGCCTGTCCTGGTGATTTTATCAGCGGCGTTACCGGCCCCGCAGGGTTTTCGGCAGAAATCGGCAGTATTGTTTCAACGGAATCGGAGGAATCCGATCAATATTATTTGAAACTTCCGTTTTCCGCGTTCGGGCAAATGGATTATTCCCTAATCAATTCGGTGCATTTTCATATCAATAAGAAAAATTACACCGAAACAATACAGGAAATAAAAACTTTATTTTCGCCGCCTGAGTTGTACACGTACAATACATACGACGACGCAGGATATGCGCGGCAAGTGAGAACGATTTATGAAAATAACCTGCATTTTATTATGATTGCGCTGGCTATAACGATTTTTTTCAGCATTGCAGTATCTTATACAATGATTATTTCCGAACGTTCAAAAGAGTTCGGCACGATGATGACGCTCGGCTCATCATCTGCCCATATCATAACGCTCATGCTGTATGAAGCGTTTTTTATTGCCGCTGCCGGTTTTGCAGGAGGCTACGGCATCGCATCCGCTGCGGGACTTATTATAAACGCTGCTGGAGGCATTGCGCTGCCACCGCCTCCGACTGTTGAAAGTAAAATCATTTTGCAATATGCGCACCGATATACGTATCCGCTGGCAGCATTTATAGAAGTAACTGCGGTCTGTACGCTTTCATCGTATGTTGTGTGCAGGCAGATTGGACGAAAGGATATTGTTCGACAATTGTCCGATGAATGACTACGGCAAAAAGAGTTGTTTTGCTGTAAAAATTACGTGTAGTAAAAGAATACAAGGAGAAAAGGAATGATAAGAGTAAAGAAAATTATTGCAGTTTTTGCATTTTGCTTAGCCGGCGCAGAAATTTTTGCCGAAAATTCGACGATATTGGAAAGAATAGATGCCTATCGTTCTTTCTCCGCCAATGGCTTTAGTTTTGATTACGCCGTTAAAGAAAAAGATGACGAATCGACGATGACCGTCTACGTAAAGAGCGGCGATGAATCTTCGGTTATCACTGTTTATAAAAAACCTGCAAAACTTTCCGGCAGGAGAATCTTTGTTGAAAATTCGCTTTTTTGGCTTTTTGATTCTAATATGCGTGCGCCTATCAGGATTTCCGCCCAGCAGATGCTTTCCGGACAGGCTTCTGCCGGCGATATAACAAACATTACATTTAGTAAATTATATAATATTGTCTCTCAAACGGAGCAGGACGGTTTTACGGTCCTTGAACTGGAAGCAAAACTGAAAAGAAACGGCAACTATCAAAAAATTGTACTCAAAACGCAGGGAGAAAATTACAAGCCCGTTTCGGCGGATTTATATGCTTCTACCGGAGTAAAACTGAAAACTATCAATTATGATTCTTACAGCATAAGCGGCGGCAAAGAAATGCTGACCTCTTTTTCTATTGCAAACAGCCTCAATAATTCCGTCACAAAGATTGAAATGAGCAATTTTTCTGAAAAAACCTTGCCCGATCGCTATTTCTCACGGGAAGGAATAAAAAACCTTAAATGAATAAATTCGTATCTGTCAGTAAGGCGACTTTTTTTATCTGTTTCCTTTTTCTCATGCCTCTTGCAGCACAAACTCTGTATCGGATTACGCTGGAGCCGGAATTTAATTTTAGTTATCAACTTATAAAAGACACCCCGTTCAATAAGGAAAATGCGCTTGAACTGGAGCCCTTTGCATGGCATTTTAATCAAAAACTGCAACTTGAGGTAAAGCCGCTTAACGATGTTTTTCTTTCCATCGGAACGCGGACAGAACCGGATTTCTTTTTGTCGAATTGGATTATTGAATATGCAGCTCCATCCGGTCTCTGGAAAGCAGGATTTTACAATAATTCCATTTATTCAGGACCTGCAAAAATCTTAAAGACAGCAAATTATTTTGACTGGCTTTTTTCGGGGAATAACTACGAAAATAACAAAACAAATGCCGCCGTCCAGTTTAATTTTCAAAATGCATCGGCGTCTTTTGTCTACGCGCCTGTCTATGACTGGGTTCCTGAAACATGGCAAGAAGATCCTATTGTTCCGGATACGGGCTCAGTTTATTATGCGCAGGGGCAGTATTATTCCGGCGCATTTGATTCAGGGATCTTTGCCGCATATTCGCAGAATGCAAAAAACGGCGATTTTGCAGCCGGGCTATGGGCTGATTATGTGGTCGGAGATAACACGCTGCTGTACGCAGAAATGTTGTGGTCTAACAAAAATTGGATTCCGTATTTTTCCGTACGGGATTTTGATATCACGTACGAATCCCGTCAGGGACTACGCGGTATGTTCGGCGTAATGCAAACGTTTTCGTTCATTCCGTTTACGCTTTATGTTGAAGGAATGTATAACGGCAGCGGATATTTTAAAGACGATTGGCAGCGCTTAGGCAATGATTTTGCAGAAATTGACAAATATCCTCCGGCGGCGGCGCTTAAAGGCGCATTCCTTGCAAAAGTCAATTATAGTTACATGAATATGCTTGTTATGGCGCTCCATCTGCGCTCGGATACAAAATTTTGGAATTTCTTGTCTATAGAAACAACGCTGTTTTATTATTTGCCGGAAAGTTTTTTATTTTTTCCGGAGTTGATCATGGACTTCGATTTTGGACTAAAGATAACAATGAATTGTGCGCTGCCGTTTTCTGCCGATCCGAAGCAAAATATTGTTTTTGCAGATTGTTTTCCATACGTTATAAAACCTCGTCTTTCGATAGAATATATACTCCATTTTGGTAATTGATTATGAATATTTTACAAATTGCGTTTAGAAATATTTTCCGGAATAAGCGGATGACTATTTTGACCTTATTGGGAATATCGGCGGGACTCGCCTGCATTTTGACTATCGGCGGGTACTATGAGTACAATTATTGGGGACTGAGGGAGTCCTTTATTAGAAGCCAGTATGGGCATATTCAGATTTCACGTAAAGGCTATTACGAAAATCAAAATGCTAATCCTCTCGATTATACGATTGACAATACGGATAAAATTATCCGATATCTGGAAACAGTCCCCGAAGTGGAGGTAATTTCGCCGCGCTTACAGTTCACCGGGCTTTTGGATACGTCTGCCGGAAAGTCCGCACTGGTTTTGGTACGCGGCATCATTCCCGAAAGAGAAAATGAATTCAACACATTCTTTTCAAAGAAAAAAGGATTGGATCTTAAGAATACTGATTTAAGTTCTGCCGAACTGGGCTCGGTTCTTGCGGACGTAATGAAATTGAACACGGAAGATATTTTTTATTTGAGCGTAATCGATGCATTCGGCTCTCAGAATGCGCAGCAGTTTTCTGTTAAATCCGAGATAGGCAGCTATTCTGCGGACTTTGATGCAAAAATTGTCCGCATTCCGCTTGAAACGGCTCGGACGCTCTGCAGCGTAGACGGAGTACATGAAATTGCTCTGATTATCAGTAAAACGGAATTGAGCGACAAAGTAAAAGCAAAGATTGAACATGCTCTTTCCGCCGTAAATCCGGATCTTGTAATTACAACATGGGAAACGCATGCAGGCTATTATAGTCAAGTTGTCCGGTTTTACGGCGGCTATTTTTCAATCGTTTTGTTTATTGTGATTATTGTTGTATTTTTCTCAACGTTTAATACGCAGATTATGAGTATTAACGAGCGGATGAAAGAAATCGGCACAATGGAAAGCGTAGGAGCCTCGAAAACATACATTGGAAAAATGTTTTTATCGGAAGGAGGCATTATTTCGGTTTTGGGGATTTTTGCAGGAATTGTGGCAGCTGTCATCATTGCCTCTGCTATTCGGATAGCAGGCGGAATAAAAATACCGCCGCCGCCGGGAATTTCAACAATGATTTTTGTACAAATTCGTTTTACTATAAAAAATCTGCTGATTGCCTGTATAGTCGGAGCCGCCGTCCCTCTGACAGCGGTAAGTTTTGCAATGCTGCGGGTATTAAAGACTCCGACAGTGGAACTGCTACGCTAAAGGGACGGAAACGTAAAAGGATTTTCAACATTTGAGTGCAGTATATTTCTCCAGCCGGATTTTATAACCCGCTGCAAAAAATTAGTTGAAAAACTTTATTTGTATGGAGAGGAAATTCTCTCATACATAGTGCGTCAAAACGCATGGGATTAAAGCTGACTGCTCTTCCCGTATAAGCACAACCATACTTCGGTATTCCGCGTCGGGGCATGTTGATTAGAGAATGCAGAATACGAAAAAGTAATTCCAGATGGTTTTCACCTGCTTGCACACCCTTTGCCTTTTTCTCTTGGAGCAGCTATACTTCGGCAATATTTACTAAAATTAGGAAGGTTTTTATGTCTTTGGATTGCGGAATTGTGGGGCTGCCGAACGTGGGGAAGTCGACTATTTTTTCGGCGTTGACTGCGGCTCCGGCGGCGGCGGAAAACTTTCCGTTTTGCACGATTGATCCGAACGTCGGTATAGTCGACTTGCCGGATGAGCGGCTGGATTTTTTGTGCGAAGTCAACAAACCGAAGAAAAAAACGGCGGCTGCAGTCAAGTTTGTCGACATTGCAGGGCTCATCAAGGGCGCGTCGAACGGCGAGGGATTGGGCAATCAATTTCTTGCAAATATCCGCGAAACGGCCTGCATTGCGCACGTCGTCCGCTGTTTTGACAATCCCGACATCATGCACGTGCGCGAAAACGCGAACACGGAAGCGGCAATCGATCCTGAAAGCGATATTTTGACGATAAATATGGAACTTGCGCTCGCCGACCTTGAGACAATCCGCAAACGGCAGGAAAAAGTTACTAAGTCGATACGCGCGCTCGGCAAAGACGAAGAAAAAAAACTTGCGGCGTGGACGAGCGCCGTCGCAAAGATTAAGCCGCTGCTTGAGGACGGCAAACGCGCTTTGCAGGCGCCGCTTTCCGACGATGAAAAACTTGCCGTGCGCGATATGTTTCTTTTGACGATGAAACCGCTTTTTTACGTCGCAAACATTGATGAAGATGCAATCGCGGCGAGAACGAACGCTTACGTTGAAACCGTCCGTAAAATTGCGGAGGCGGAAAACTCTGAAGTCGTCGTTATCTGCGGTAAATTCGAATCCGACC
>JBQNBN010000031.1:0-29300 GCA_052169915.1 Treponema sp. | reverse complement strand
TTCTTTTTAATTGCCGGATATTTGTTTTTTGCAAAGCCTAAACCTGCGTCGCAAACGCTGAAGTCGAAAGTACGCGGCATTATCGTTCCCTACGCGCTTTGGACATTCCTTGCCATTCTTACCTACTTTGTTGCGCAAAGCTTTTCATTTTCCAAATCCTATTTTTCCCAGCCCCAAAATCTCATCAGAAATTGGCGCATAAAAGACTACGCACGGGCGTTTTTTGCCCATAATAACGTTGAAGGCATATGGTATCCATTCGTTTTTCCGTTTTGGTATTTACGAAATCTCTTGTTGCTGATGGGAGTCTCTTCGTTTATAAAAAAGGCCGCGCAAAAATTTCCGGCATCGTATTTTATCGCCATAACGATTTTAGACGTGTTGTCGCTAACCGGAGCACTTCCCGATTCGTTTCGATTTTTTGATACATTATTTTTCTTTTCTCTCGGATTCTACGCCGTAAAACACATAGCGAAAGTAATTTCGGTATTGGATTCGATTAAAACGGCGGACTTTTTATTGGCGTACGGCTCGATTGCAGCGTTCAGCATCATTACCGGCTTAAAAAGCATTCCGCTCGGAAGCGCGCTCGGTATCGGAATGAGGTGCATTACGATATGCGGCGCAATAAAACTTGCAGGATTTTTATCAAAAAAAGAACGAATATACGCCCGCCTCGCCGAACTTTCGCATTATTCATTTTGGATTTACGCAAGCCACGCGCCGTTTATCGTTACGGCAGTCAAAAAACTCGGCGCTAGAATTATTCCCTTGCACGGCGGATTTATGCTCGTGCAATCTTACGGACTCGGCGTCTTGTGCATAGGAACGCTGCTGTTATTCGGCATTGCGTTCCGGAAGACGTGCCCCAAAACATTTGCGCTTCTTACCGGCGGGCGAGGCAAATAAAGAATTCGTAATTACCGCGTTCTCCATGAAAGGGGGCGCGGAGAGGATGACAGCGTCTTTTCCATTCCCTTTTATTTCTTCCGTATCGCGGGAATAAAATGAATTACGTAATCGGCGAATGAAACGTAACTTAAAAGCGCGCACAGCGCGAACATGGCAAAAAGCGCAGGACGGACGGCAGCCATATATGCGCCGTCAAAGCCAAGTCGCAGCGCGCTTTCTGAGCCGAGCATGGCAAAGCCTGAAACAATATAAAAAACGGTTTTCAACTTGCCGCCTTTGCGGGCGGCGATTGTGATTCCGCGTACGGACGCGGTAAGACGCAAAAACATCATCGCAAATTCCCGATACAAGATGAGAATAAAAAGCGCGGCCGGCATATACGGAACGCTTTTAATAGAAGAAAACGCGCAGACAAACACGGTCAAGTTCAGTATGACGTCTGCGAATGGATCAAATATTTTTCCAAAATCGCTGACTTCGCCCCGTTTCCGCGCGTAATAGCCGTCAAGATAGTCCGTAAATTCGGCAAGCGCGAGTAAGGGGAGCATAACAAATGCGGACAGTTTTGCCGCAGAAGGGGAATGCAGCCACAGCGGAAGGTGATACAGCGCAAAAAACAGCGGCGCAAAGAGGGCGCGGCAAAGCGTAAATTTATTTGAAAGTTTCATAGCGTCGGCATTATTCTTTGGAACGGCGTAAAAGTCAATCAAAGCGGGAATTTGCGCCCCGCTTCGACTTTACATACGCGTCTTAAAATCCTGCACGACGCTGACGGCGGAAGTTAACGGATAATCGGGCATTTCTTCCGCAGCGATACGCAGCGCGCGCTCCACAACGGCGGCGGAATTCGCAACGCCTTGAAGAGTTAAAGCGCCGTCTTTGATAACTGCGCGTAAAAATTCTATTGAAAGTTTGTGCTCAAAAACAAGTTTGTTCACTAAATGCTGGCATTTTAAGAGTTCTGCGAGCCGTTTTTCTCCGGCGCGCTCTTTTTCATCGTCGATAAAATCGGAAATCATACCGCAAATCAACTTTGAGGCGGAGTCTTCTGTAAAAATTCCCGTATTGAGCACCATCAAAAAGTGCGACGAGTCGTCGATTTCTACGTTGAAAAAACTTTTGTGAAAACCGTGACGGTTTTCGTCGCTTTCGGTGATGCGCTGTAAGGCTTGTTTTTCGTTCCAGTTGAACTCTTTTTGCAGGCGCGCCATGCGGATTTCGTTTTTGGCAACGAAACGCAGCGACAGAAGGTTCGGGAGGTTTTCAAGGATTAAAAACGCGCCGCGCCCGATGAGAATGCAGTTCCCCTGCGCAGCCGCTTCGAGCACCGCAGTTTGCAGGTAATTCAAGTATTCGTCGCGGTCTTTGACAAGAGACGCAAAAAAGCCCGGTTTCCGCTCGTCGTACTTTTTTAATTTGTCGGCGGGAAATCCCAGGTCGACGATTCTGCGCTCTATTTCCTGCCGATTTATGAATTTATACCCCGTTTTTTGGGCGACTGCGCCCGCAATTTCGTCTCCGAGCGCCGCAACCTGCCGCGATATAGCGATGACTGCCATTCAATTCCCCCTGTATTCGTGTACCTGCCCGCATTTTGACCGTCAAAATGAAAAAGCGCCCGCGCCGCTGACTTTTTCAAAGCCAAGGTCGGGCGCTTCCTTTCTCGGAATGCGCTTTATTTTGCGCCGAACGTTCCGTATTTTTGGGACGAATTGTAAACGCCCTGCCGCGTCTCGCCTTTGATACGCGGAATTCTAATTTTCATTCCCGGCTCGATGATATTCGGGTTGTCGGGATTTTCCATCGCGTCCTTGTTCGCCTCGTACAATTTTTTCCACATCCACGGATTATTGTAGACGTAAGGACGGCCGGCAATATTCCAATAGCAGTCGTTCGCCTCGGGCCACGGACGCACCACGTAGAATTCGGGGAATGCCGAACCGAGTACGCCGTCAAGCGCGGCAAGCGTTTGTTTTGCATACTCGACTGCAGCCGCCGAGTCTTGATTGCCGTACGCGGTTTGGGCATTTGCGTAAGCCTGCTTTGCCGCCGCATACGAATCGGCAGAGGTTTTATCCGCGCCGAGTTTTTCCGCTTCGGCAAGTCCGTCTTTTGCCTTCTGCATGTATCCGTCAACATCCGTCTGCGCGCGCATTTTGTCGATATACGCCTTTGACAAAACCGCGTTTTCGGCAGCCTTTTCGGAATATTCGACGGCAAGGTCATATTGACCTGCGTTATAGGCGTTTTGCGCCTTTTTCGTGTATTCGTCGGCAAGTTTTTGATAGGTGTTGTTCGTGTAACTTGCAGCAAAAACCGCTGCCGACAGTAAAAACGCCGTTACGGCGGCAATTATTTTTTTCATTGCGCGGCCTCCTCTGGGATTGTTTCGGGAATGGACGCTTTTTGACTAGCGGGGTCGGCAAAAGAATCGTCTTCAAGCAATTTTGCATCCGCCGCCTCTATGCCCTGCACCTTATCGCCGGAAAGGGGCGCTTCTCGATCGGCTTTAACCGCATACCGATTGCTTTCGGCAACCTTTTGGCGCGCTTCATCCATAGCCTTTTTCGCCGCCTTGCGTTTTTCCGCCACAGCGGGAACCATATCAATAAACTGCGTTTTCGCTTCCTTATAATGATTGTACGCCGACTCAGAATTTTGCTGAGCGTAGTTTGCGTCCCCTGCGCGGAACTCGTCCGTTGCGCGCGCGTACTCAGTCTTTGCGGCAACTGCCGCCATCACCGCGTCCGCATCCCGCTTTGCCCGAAACGCTTCAAGCCGCTCGTCTTTTGCAAATTTCCTGAAAGCCGCGCGGATAACGTTCTTAAACGCGCCGTTCGCTTCGTCCGCCTTTGCGCGCATGGAAGAGCCGGTCAGATTCGCCGGGCTTCCGAAAAGTCCATCAAGATCTTTGAGCGCCGCCGAACCTTTATCGTACGAAGTTCTGTCATAACTTGCATAGCCGTTCGAATCGATTCTCTCCTTCGCTTTTTTCGCATCCGCATAGGCAGCCAGCGCGCGGAAGCGGTCTTCCGTATCTTTTAAACCGGCGGAAACGTCTTTTCCCGCCTCTGCCTGCGCTTTCAGCGGCTGATAAATTGCATCCGCCGCTGCAAACTGCGCCGCAGCAGCCTTATCCGCTCCTGCCTCCAGAGCCGCTTTTCGGGCATCTTCGGCAGCATTAAGTGCGGGATTCTGTCCCGCTTTTTGCGCCGCGTCTTCGACCTTCGTATCGGGATTTGCTTCCGGCTTTGAACCGCAGGACGCAAAAACAAAAGTCAACATCGCAGCGCAGACTAAAGGAATATAATTCTTTTTCAAATTGAACCTCCTATTCCGCTTGCACTTTATGAAATTCCGTTTGTATCTTACAATACTTTGAAAAGAGTAGCAAGAATTCGCATTTTTTGCGTTTTTTTAAGGAGATTTATATGGCAGATGATTTTTCATTCGAGATTACCGAATCGCTGGGCACGATTTCCGAAAGCAAAAGCGGCTGGAAACTTGAATTGAACAAAGTTGCGTGGGGCGGAAGACCTGCGAAATTCGACGTGCGGAGTTGGGCGCCCGACCATCAAAAGATGGGAAAGGGACTGACGCTTACCGAAGACGAATTAAAATCGCTTGCAAAACTCATCGCCTCGCTCAATTTAGGCTAAAACGGGTCGGGAACGTAGACGGCAGACGGCGCGCCTTTTTTGACGCAGATTTCGTACGCGAGTTTTTCAAGCAAAATATCTTCAATTCGATTGCCGCCTGAGCGGATTTCCATGTCCGCCGCGGCAAGAGAAGAAAGAATTGCCGCCGTCTGCCCCGCCGTCCACACGGAAGAGGCGCGCGCGTATTGCGATTTAATTTTTTTGCTTGAAAAACCGTTGATTTTCAAATTGAAATCGTCGAGTGAGCCGGATGAGGCAAGTTTGTGCCACACGCCGAGTTTCCGAAAGCACGACGAAAGCCCCGCGATGACCATAACGGACGAGTTTTCTTTTGAAAGCCGGATTTTTTGCAGAATTTCAAGCGCAGTTTCAAGCCGTCCGGCGGGAGAATGTTCGGAAGATGCCATTCCGTCAAAGAGAGAAAACACGTTTTCTTCCTTTGTATGGGCGATCACGGCGTCAACATCGTCTTCCGTTATTTCGTGTCCCGGCGGAAAACAGACGAAAAACCGCGAACACTCGTTTGAAAGCGCGCGCGTATTGTTTTCAACCAGTTCAAGGAGCGTTTCCGCCGCCTGCTCGGAGATTGCGTAGCCGTTTTTCGCGCAAAACGACTGGAGCCACGGGATTTTTTGGTTTTCAAACATCTCCCAAAAAATCTTTTTGTTGGACGCGGGCACGGCTTTTTCGATTTTCGACTCGACTGCAATTTCCCCCGACACCAAAATGAGAGCGTTCGTTTCAGGCGGAGACGAGGCAATCCATGAAAGAATCGTTTCCACGTCGTCTTTTTTCTTGATCGCTTCAGCATTTTTTACCGTAACGCACACGGCGGGAGAAAAAAGCGACTCGTTTTGCAGCACCGCCATAAACTCTTGGACGGGCGTTTCGGAAGCGTAAAACGAATACTGCTCAAGCGCGCCGTATTTTTTTTCAAGGGACTTTTTTACGGCGTTTACGGCGTCGTCGCGCGCCCCCGTTTCAGGTCCGGTGTAAAGGTAGACGGGAATCATTGCGCATACGCCCGCATAATGCCGGAAAGCGTGCCGACAATACGCGCATCCGAGCCGCCGTCAACCATTCCCGCAGAATTTTCAAAACGGAGTTCGCCGTTTTCCATTCGGCAGCGCGCAAGCGTCAACGCCCCGCCGGCAAGAACGGCGGCGATAGTTCCGTCTTCCGCTGCCTCCGTCCGTTCAAGGATTGCAATATCGCCTGCACAAATTCCTTCGCCGCGCATATTTTCATCGCGCACACGGAATGCAAAATAGTCTTTTCCGCTCCGGCAAAGCGGCTCAACGGTATTTAGGTACGATTCGATATTCTCTTCGGAAAAAATAGACTTTCCGGAAACGCCTCCGGAACCGAACACGGGTATCCGCGCGGAAAAAACAGGTTCTTCAAGGCTTTCTCCATTTGAAAGCACCCGCAGTGCACGGGAACGGTGTTTCCCTGCTGCAAGAAAACCTTTTTTTTGCAGCGCGGCAAGATGATCCTGTACGGCGCGGAGAGAAATCCCAAAATGAGCGCTGATTTCCCGCACCGTCGGCGGATACGCGTTTTTTTTCGTAAAATCGGCAATAAAAGAAAGCACTTCCTGCTGCCTATCGGTAATTTCTTTCATAAAATCGCTTATTCCGTAAAAATCCGATGCGCTAAACCGGAAAACGCGCTATTCCTCGTCGAATTTCGAATCGAAGAGAGCTTCCATTGCCGCTGCAGCTTGGACTTCATCGCTTCCGTCCGCCTTTAACGTAAGCTCGGTGTTATAGCCGGCTGCCATCGTGATAACGCCCATGATGGACTTTGCATTAACCGACGTATCGTCTTTGGACAGGATAATTTCAGAGTCGAATTTATTTGCCGTCTGAGCAATGATCGCTGCAGGGCGCGCATGAATTCCCGCTCTGTTTTTTACCGTAAGCGTCTTTTCAATCATAAGAGCCTTCCTTTGTAACAATAATTTTACGACAATCTAATAATTGTCATCGTTTCCGTAAAAAGCAGATTCAGCCTCTCCCGTTTCTATCCATTTTAAAACATTTTGATTAAAGTCCCGCGCCGAATTATACCCCATCTTTTTAAGGCGTTCGTTCATCGCGGCGGCTTCTATAATAATGGGCAGATTGCGCCCTGTCTTCACCGGAATATCGATTGACGGCACGTGAACGCCGAGCACGTCCGTGTGCATTTGATTGACGCCGAGTCTGTCGTAAGCTTTATTTTGATTCCATTCTTCCAGTTTGACGACAAGTTGGATTTCCTTTTGCTCGCGGATTGCGCCGACGCCGTACAGCTGAGAAATGTTGATGATGCCGAGCCCGCGGATTTCCATGTGATGACTGATGAACGAATTTGCGCCGCGTCCTAAAATCATATTGCCGTTTACGCAGCGGACTTCAACGATGTCGTCCGCAACAAGCCGGTGTCCGCGCTCAATGAGTTCGAGGGCGGTTTCGCTTTTTCCAATGCCGGAATGCCCCGTTAAAAGGATTCCGACGCCGTAGACTTCCACCAAAACGCCGTGAAGCGTTTTTTTAGGCGCAAATACATTGGAAAAAAGGCGGATAAGCCGCGTTGAAAAGTCAGCAGTAGCAAGTCCCGTCTGCAAAATGGGACAGCACGCGTCTTCTGCGATGTCGATAAAGTCCTGCGTAGGTTGGAGTCCGCAGGAAAAAATGCTGCACGGAATATTATAATTGAACATCGCGCGGATTGTATCGCTCCGGTTTTCATCGCGGAGTTTGTTGAGGTAGGCGGTCTCCCCCCGCCCGAAAAGCTGCACGCGCTGATAGGCAAATGATTCGTAAAAACCTGCAAGCGCAAGTCCCGGCCGGTTTATGTCCGATGCCTCAATAGCCCGCGGAAGCCCGCGCCGTCCGGCAATGCACGCTAAACCGAGCGCATCGTAACCGGGCAGGTCGAGCTCAAGCAAATCAAGGACTGTAAACCGCTTTTCAGGCATAGCGCTACTATACACGCAGGCGCAGTTTGTTTCAATGAGGGGATGGGGAATTAGGGATTTCTAACTTCCCGCTTTCCAATAAACTTTCCTCGTAAACGCCGCCGTCGTTTCTTCCGTCTCTACGCGATATTGCGTCGCGTCAAACGGCGGAAAAAAAACGTCGCCAGAATATTCAGCATGGATTTCCGTAAGATAAAGAACGCCGGCAAGCGGCAGCGATTCTTCGTAGAGCCTCCGTCCGCCCGCGATAAAAATGTCCGTAAAGCCTTTGGCGCGCGCAGCGGCTAACGCTTCGGAGAGCGAGCGGACGGTAACGCAGTTTTCCGCATAAAACTTCTTTGTTGCGGACACAACGATGTTCAGCCTGTCCGGGAGCGGTTTTCCGATTTCTTCAAAGGTCTTCCGTCCCATAACGACTGCGTTTCCCGTCGTCAATAAACGAAAACGGGCGCGTTCGGCGGGTATATCCCACGGAATTTTTCCGCCATTCCCGATGACGCGCCCCTTTTTTGTAAACGCCGCAATTATTGCAATCACGCTTCAGTCCCCAGTCCGCCTCATTGCGCACTACAAATTATGCATTCCCGCCTGCCGCAGTATATTCTACGCGTCAAGCGCAACCAGCGAGCCGGAAGCGCCGTTTGCAGCGTATACGCTCTGCCGCCCCGCGTACGGATTTTGAAAATTGTCGATTTGTTCCCGCAGATGAACAAGGTAGGACTTGAGCAGAGCGCGGTTTTTCTGATTTTGCGCCAGCACCTGCTCCTGCAGCCTGTTCAAGTCGCTTTGAATCTCCAAAACGCGCTTATCTTCTTCCGCGTCCGCCGCGCCGCCATTCGCGCCGTCGTTGTACAACTTCGCCATCGGAACAATCACCTTTTGCAGATTGCCGATGCCTTCCACAACCTGCCGTTCAAGTTCCGCATGGGACGCGACGATTTCCGCATTTTCCGCGCTTATCGAATCCTGCTGTTTTTCAAGGATTTCAAGATATTCGCGGAATTTTTTCCGCTGCATTTCAAGCAGAGAACGGAAACGACGCAGCACGCGCACGCGTTCGTTCAGCTCGTTTTCGGAGATTTCAGCCATATTAACCCTCTATGTTTAGTGTCGGCAGTTGCGGAGACGGAGACGCCGCCGTATTCGCCGTGCTGTTTGACGCCATCTGCCACGAATCAAGCAGCTGCTTCATCATTTCGCGCACGGAGTCGATCTTCGCTTTGTCGTGATTGATGTTTGCATCCGTCAGTTCGCTGTTGAAAAACACGTAGAGCGACATAAGATTTTTAGAAATATTGCCGCCCTTTTCCATATCCAGCGAAACCTGAAGTTCCGTAACAATCGCCTGCGTTTTCTGAATCAAAATCCCGAAGCGCTCAATATCTCCGGCTTTGATTTTCCCCTCCGCACCGATAAGCGCCGCCGCAGCCTCCATGTTTTTGACCGCCGCCTCATACAAAAGCACAATCAAATGCCCCTGACTTGCCGTCGTAACATTCGCCTTTTGATAAGCCGTGTACGCTTCCGTGTAACCCATTCAATACCTCCCGTTATACAAACGAAAAACGCATAATAATAGAAAACTTTTTAAACTTTAAGGGCGCAAACGCAGTTCGTAACCGGCTTTCCGCTCCAATTGCCCGTCAAAATGCAAACTCCGCGCACCGAGCCGCCCTTCCTGCAGCCCGCAGAACTTCCGCGCCGCGTACAAAGACCGGCGGCAATTTCCGCTGCAATCCGGCGCAGGCTGTGCTCACGCCCGCAACTGCGTCTCCGTCTGGGAACTCAGTTGCCGCACTCCCACCAGCCGTTACATTTTGCACCGCGGCGGGCGGCTGCTATGCAGTTTGAAAGACGCAGCGCTGTTCCGCCCGCCTCGAATTTGCATTCGCAAATTCGACGTTTAACGGAGTTTGGTTTGCCGTCTCTCATCGAGATGGACGAACATTATTTCCCGCTTCTTGTGGAGCGGTTTTTCCTTATGTCGTTTCCAATCGATTTGGACGATTGTCGGCATTTTCCGTCTTTCCAGTCCCCCCGTGGAAGCGCAAAGCGATGTCGGTCAAGATTGTAGATACGCGCTGAAAATTCACTGTTTATCGGTTTCCTATGTCTTTTGAATATCGGGGCAGTGTAAAAAATCTTAAGCAAAAAAGCCATAGTTATCGACAATTATCGGAATAATTCGTATATTAAACCTATTCGATAACTTCGTTGTCGAACAGGTTTCTTAAAAAATGAGGTTAGAATGAGCGAAAACGACGATAACAAGCCTGAAAATGAAGACAAAAATCAAGATCCGTTCAATTTTTTTAAGTTAGCCGGTACTGAGGATGAAAATAAGCAGGATGACGATAAAAAAGACGACGGCAATAAAAAAATATTTCCGTTGTGGGGACTGCTGCTCATTGTGCTTGCGGCGGTCGTCATTGCAAACGCGTTTTTTATGTTCGGCAAAAGCGACTCCGACATTGATTTTTCCGACTTCAAAGCGAAAATCGTTTCCGGCGAAATCGTGTACGTGGAAATGGGAGACGCTGTCATGCTCGGCTACTCGTCCGTACCGGAGGCGAACGCTTCCCGCTCCGCAATCGAGAAGGGGCTTATGCTTTTTTCCGTCGCCGCGCAGAAAAATAAAAAAGTCTACCGGACAGTCGCACCGATAATGAGCGACTTCATAAAACTGCTCGATGAAAAAGGCGTTTCCTACAAATTCGTAGAAAAACCGAACAATTATTTATTTCAACTTTTGATGAACATCGCTGTTACCGTCGGATTTATTCTTTTAATCAACTTTTTCTTCTTTAGAAAAATGGGCGGCGGAATGGAAAGTATTTTCGGCGCGGGAAAGTCGCGGGCAAAAGCGGTGGACGAAGGAAAAGTCAAAACGCGCTTTACCGATGTCGCAGGCGTCGATGAAGCCAAAGAAGAATTGGTCGAAGTGGTCGACTTTCTTAAACAGCCGAAAAAATACACCGACATCGGCGGAAAGATTCCCAAAGGTGTGCTTTTAGTCGGACCGCCGGGAACGGGAAAAACGCTGCTTGCGCGCGCGGTTGCAGGAGAGGCGGGCGTTCCGTTCTTTAGAATCAGCGGTTCGGACTTTGTAGAAATGTTTGTTGGCGTCGGCGCAAGCCGCGTGCGAGACCTCTTCCGTTCCGCGCGCGAAAAAGCGCCGTGCATTATCTTTATCGACGAACTGGACGCAATCGGAAAAAGCCGCATGAACAATTACGGCGGCAACGACGAGCGCGAACAGACTTTAAATCAACTTCTCGTTGAGATGGACGGCTTTGACAACGAAAAAGGCTTGATTATCCTTGCCGCGACGAACCGCCCCGACGTTCTCGACCCCGCTCTGCTTCGTCCGGGGCGCTTTGACCGCCAAGTCGTCGTTGACCGCCCCAACGTAAAGGGGCGCGAAGCGATTTTAAAAATCCACGCGAAAAACGTGCAGGTTGAACCGAACGTTGACTTTGACGTTATCGCGCATTCGACGGCGGGATTTTCCGGCGCGGACTTGGCGAACATCGTAAACGAAGCGGCGCTGCTTGCCGTCCGCGGCGGGCGCAAAAAAGTTGCGGCAGTCGACTTTGATGAAGCGATTGAAAAGACCGTTGTCGGTTTGCAAAAAAAGTCGAGAGCCGTCAAAGACGAAGAGCGGCGCATTGTCGCGTATCACGAAACGGGACACGCGCTTGCCGCCGCTTTTACGGAAGGCAGCGATCCCGTGCACAAAATTACGATCATTCCGCGCGGCATGGGCGCGCTCGGCTACACGATGCAGCTTCCCGAAGACGACACCTTTCTTTCCAGCGAAAAACGCCTTATCGGGCAGGTGGACGTTATGCTCGGCGGACGGGCGGCGGAACAAATTATTTTTAACGAGATTTCTACGGGAGCCGCAAACGATATTCAGCGCGCGACGGACACCGTGCGCAAAATGATAACCGATTACGGCATGAGCGCGCGTTTTAAGAACATGGCGCTCGGAAAGTCGGGACAGGGCTACGGCGCCGGAGAGCCGCAGTTGGTGCGCGAGTATTCGGAAAGTACGCAGCAGTATATCGATGAAGAAATTGCGCGCATTATAAACGAGCGTTACGATCATGTTATCGCGCTTTTGCAGTCGCACAAAGATTTGCTTGAATACATCGCCCTTCGTCTTTTGGAAAAAGAGACGATGGACGCAAAGGAATTCAACGAGATTTTGAGTGCGGAAAAACGCTGCGAAAATTTTGCGGACTCATCTGCAGAAGCCGCGCCGCCCGAACAGACAGTTTAAGCAAAAAGAGCCGCACGCACGCGGCTCTTTTTTTTATGCGTCAACATTTACCGAATAACCGGCGCAGTCTTTCCAGTCCCCCTACAGTCTGTCCGAATAATGCTCGCCGAACTTGGGGACGGCGGAAATAAGCGCTTTGGTGTAGTCATGGCGCGGGGAAGTCATAATTTGTTCCGCGCTGCCGGTTTCTACGATTTTTCCGTGCCGCATAACGGCTATGCGGTCGAAGATTTGCGCAACGAGGTCGATGTCATGGCTGATAAAGATGATTGAAAGCCCGCGCTCCTCTTTTAAGCGGAGAAGCAGCGAAATGATTTGCGCTTGAATCGTAACGTCGAGCGCGGTGGTCGGCTCATCGGCAATGAGGAGACGGCAGTTTTGCGCGAGGGCGAGCGCAATGCCGATTCGCTGCAACTGCCCGCCTGAAAACTGGTGCGGATAGGCGGAAAGCCGTCCTCGCGGATCGGGAAGCCCCACTTCCTGCAGCAATTTTTCTGCGCGCGCGTACGCTTCTTCCTTTGTGACGGCAGGTTCGGTTACGCGGAACGCTTCCCAAAATACGTTTCCGATATTTTGCAGCGGGTCGAACGAGCGGCCGGGCTCTTGGAAAATCAATGCGATTTTTGCGCCGCGGTATTTCATCAGTTCGCGGCGGCTCAAGGCGGTCAATTCTACGCCTTCGTAAAATATGCGTCCGTCCTGCCACGCGTTCGCGCTTAAAAGTCCCGGTATTGCCGCCGTTGAAACGGATTTTCCGCTGCCGGACTCGCCGACCAGTCCTAAAATCTCGCCTTTCATCACGTCAAATGAGATTCCCTGCACGGCGCGCACGGCTTCTCTCTGCGTTCCCTTTAATATGCAGAAGGTTACGCTTAAATCTGTGACGGAAAGTAAAACATTACCGGTAGAAGGGGCGTTTCCAGTCGTTTCGTAAGAAGGAATTTTCGAATTTTTTGCCGAATCCGTATTCAAGTCGTCTTTTGTAAGTGCGGAATTCTTTTTGATAAAGTCCAGAAGAGTCCGCTTGCTGAAAACCGCGTTGTACGGGTCGAAAAAGTCGCGCAGAGCGTCGCCTAAAAAGTTGAAGCCGAGCGTTACGGCAAGGAGCGCGAGCACGGGAATGAGCAGCCACGGGTAATTGCGCAGGTTTGACAGCGTTGAAATGTCGCGGTTGATGAGCGAGCCCCAGCTTACCGCGGGGTCGCTGATGCCGAGTCCGAGGTATGAAAGCGTCGTTTCGCTCATGATAAAGCCCGGAACGCTGAGCGCGGTGCTGACGATGAGGAGACTTGCCGTCTGCGGAATGATGTGGCGGAAGATGATGACGGGGACGGGCACGCCTTCGATGTCCGCGTCCAGTACGAATTCTTCGCGTTTTATCGAATGGACAAGCCCCCGTATGGTGCGCGCGCTGCCGGGCCAGCCGACAAGCGCTAAAATCAGCGTGATTATCATATACGACGCGCCGGAATCCATGCGCGCGTTTAGAAGCGAGCGCAAAAAAAGAATAAAATACAGTCCGGGAATGAGCATAAAGAATTCGGCAAGGCGCATAATGCTCCAATCGGCGCCGCCTCCTGCGTATCCTGCAATACCGCCTAAAAGGACGGCGAGGAAGAGAGATGCTGCCGTCGCGACAAAACCGATTGTCAAGGAAATGCGGCTTCCGTACACGATACGGCTGAAAAGGTCGCGCCCCAAGTTATCCGCGCCTAAAAGATACGCCGGATACTCGGACGACGAGCCGAACAGATGACGGCGGCACGGAAAAAGTCCAAACAATTTGTATTCGCTTCCCTTTGTAAACCAAACGAGACGGTGAATGCATTGTTCGTCTTTGACGCGCGCGTATTTCCAGACGGCGCGGTCGATAACGCGGTGTTCGCGCACTTTTATGCCGCGCGCAGTCAACTGAATATTCTCCGGGTGGAAGGTGTTATTTTCAAAACTTAAAGAGGCGGGATAGGGCGCAATAAACTCCGCAAAAATCATTACGAGGTACAAAATCGAAAGGAATACTACGGACGCAAAACCGAGCGGACGCGTTTTCAAATAATCAAAAAATCTTTTCATACAGTCGAATTCCTCACTTCGTTGCCGCAGCGTATGCGCGGGGCGGGGACGGAAATAAACATGATGTTTCCAAACAGTGTATCATTTTATACGCGTATGAAACAGAGGAGTGAAAATTGATTCTTGCGGAAACCTCCAATGCAAGCGTCTGCTTATGTTGTGTATTGAAACCATACTCCCCTAAACAAGCACGCGCCGCCGATAAACCTTACTCTCACTCTTCCATATACGGTTTGCTTTTTCGTAAGACGGAGTAAAGATGGCTTAAATATTTGTTCATACCGCGCGTGCGGGCGCGGCGGGGTATTCTGACATCGCAGGAAATGTCTTTTTTGAGAATATCGCTTTCGTCTATTGCTTGGTCGATGAGAAAAAGTATGCGGATTAGATTTGCCTCGCCCTGCGTGAAATCCTTTTTTACCCGTTTTTTGCCGATAAAAATACTGCGCGCGCATAAGTCAAGCTGATAGAAAAACTGCGCTAAAAGGCTGCGTTGATAGTGAAGACATGCTTCCGGCGCTTTTTTGTTAAAACTAGATATTGCATCTTGTTGCCACCAACTTCCAAGATTTTTTATTTGAGTATTTTGTAACCCATAAATATCCTTCAAAAAACGCCTTTCATATTCAGAGGCGATTCTTGCAACATTTTTTTGACATTCAAGTGAAAAGAACTCTACAATCCCTTGTACGGCAACGGCGAAATCGTATCTGCGGTAGTCGTTGATGAGGCTGGAATACGTTTGCTCCCACATAATCCGTTTGGGGATAATCCACGCAAGCACGCAGGCAATAGCAGCGAGAACGGTTTGAAGTATGTCTAGAATCTTACCGTCTTCCATCATTGCCGTTATCATTGTCATTATAATTACCATTATAACTCCACCAGCGTGTCGCAATATTTTTTGATAAGTTCTTTATCTTTGTCAGAATTTACCCAATTTTCAAGAATATCAATTTTTGAAAACTGACTTCCATACTTTAACAGCAAGCGAAACGATAAAAATACAAAAATGAAATACAAAATATAACCTGCCATAATTACAAGCAAATACCATGTCCTATCTTGTTCAGGTAGATTGCGAATAATATCTATAAGTCTAACTGCTGCATAGGCGACAATGCCCCAAACGACAACGGCAAAAATAATAAAAAAGGTTTTATAAAAGTTGGACGATTTCTTCATAATTTTCCTCCAGAACATATCAAGAATAGCCCTGCCCGCTAAGTTTTTTGCCGAACAGGGCGGCGGGTACCAAAGCGCGCAGACGGCGCGGTTTGGTACCTTGCTTTTTAACTAAACCTGCACGTGCACGGAAAACCGTGCACGTACAGCACAACACTAAGTTTTGCTATCTATAAACAGGCTATTGCCGGCAACGCCGATAGCACAGCTCCGATTTTACGTCCACCAAATAGTTGATTCACCATGCATCTCAAAATCATGCCTCTTTATCCACCTCAACGCTTTTTTCATGTTTTTCAGCTCCTTCTTCATTTTCTTTAGTTCATCCCTTTCCTCATCCGACAGCTTTCCCTTCTCCTGCAAGACACGTATTTTCTCCTGTTGCTTCAGCACGATACTTTCCACCTTCTTACATTTTTCATCATGACTCATCCCATTCATCGCAGCCGCTACTGAGGGGGTTATGTACTGCCAATCCGCTAACAGAGATCGCAACTTCTCCTGCCGCTCCAACTCCTTCTGTTTCCGCTCATGTTCCAAGTTTGGATGATGCTTCCGGATGTATTCCTCCTCCCGCCGCTTCATCTCAGCATCGTCTAGTTTTCTTCGATACTCCTCCCCAGAACTATCTGGAGCCGGGAGAATGGAAACATTTTTTGCCGCAGTATTGGCAGGCGTTACAGAAATATAATATGTATCACTGTCCGCATCGTTTACATTGATATCCTGAAAATCCAACTTTGGTACGCCACCATTCCAAGCCCAATAATTATAAGAGGATGCCTTAATTGAGTAGTAGCTCCAAAACCGCTGATACTTAACTTCGTATTTAACCATCCCGGATGAAATAATTCGCTTTTTATCATTGAGCAGATTGACAGAAAATTCTAGTTCTACACGCTCGTGCTCGCCTTTTAAATATAGGCGACGTTCACTGTTTAAGTCCCAGTTTGCGTGGTCTTGAGTTTTTTCAAGTGCACTTTGGATTTTCTCTGCAAAGTGACGAGCCTCATGAAGTTCATTCCCATTTGTCTGTCTGAGGTATGGAGCAGAAACATCAAATCCTATAGTGTTGTCATGATAGTCGATATAGCTGTCCCTAACATCGCTAAAATATCTCAGTTCAAACTCAGGTTGTATTGATTCGATATACGCTCGGGCTTCCGTGATCAGTTTGTCCCAGTCGTTCCGGAGCTTTATCAAGTTTTTTGCCCGTGCGCCGTAGTTTCCTGTCGAAACTACAGAAGTCATATTCTGCATCAATTTTGCCGCTTCCGGCAGTTTGCGGTCGTTCTTTTGCGCCTGCACATAATAGGTCAAGGCTTCAATATTTGAGCCGCTTCTTTCTGCAAGGATGCCTTTTGCAAGGCTTGTCTGCGCCTGCACTTCGCTTTTCATAAGCTCGGCGCTTTTTGTAAGGGCGGCAGCCGCTTCTTTTGACAATTTTATTCCGTAGCCGGTCATAAGATCATACGAAATTTTATTCGCCGCTTCTCCGTTTTCAAGCGCGGACGCAAGGCAGTTCGGCACGTTTGCTGCGGCTTTGGTCTCTCCGGTTTCCGCGTCGGTAATGTTGAATATGAGTGCGTAACTGGACGCTTTTTTTGTGATGTTTCCCGTAATGATAAAGCGGGCGTGCGTCAGTTTTCCGAGCTGCAGGGCGTCTTCGTCGGAATACACCGCATTTTCGCCGAGTTTTTGCTCCGCCTTTACCATGTCGGTATTCTGGCGGTCAATGACGGTAAGCCCCGAATACTGCTGAAAGTTTGACGTAATAACGCCCTGTATAAAAAGCGGAATCCATGCGCCGTCGGCATCGATGTTTACGGTCTTGGGCGCAGGAACGGCGATTGCGTTGTCCGCGGCAAAAACGCTTCCCAGTGCGCACAAAACGAGCGCGGCAGTCAAAAATAATTTCTTTTTCATGTTCTCTAGTTCTCCTTATCTTCCTTTGTCTTCTTTCCGGTTTTCTTTCTGTCTGTAAAAAGATTGCCGGAGCGGTGTCCGGCATTAAAAGCGGATTCAGCACGCTAAAACCGCAAAAAAATTACTGCAAATAACTTGATAAAAGTTCCGCTTCCGCCGCTGCCTGCCGCGCTTCCGCTTCATCGGCTTTAAATTTTGCGGACGCGGTTTTCAAAACCGCCTGCACGTTTTCCGATGCAAGACGCGCCATTTGCATTTGGTACGCTTTTTCTTCTTCCGCCTGCTGTTTGGCTTCTTTTTTGTCCGCGTCCGCTTTCATCTCGCTGAACAAGGAGCCGATTTTCTTTTTTGTTTCGGTATCAAGATTCGCTCCGCCCATCATATCCATAAGATATTTTTAGCAGAGCGCGTCCCACGATTCCTTGCTCATCGAATACACGGTGTAGTACACATACCGCTCCGATTTCTGTTTGCTGTCCGCGTTCGTCGTCCGCACTTTTTGGAAAAAGCCCGTTTCTTCGCGGAGACCCGTCATATCAGCCTTCGTTTGACTTGCGGCGGTAAAAAGCGCTTCAAGCTGCCCAACATCATTTAAGCCCTGCCCCACTCTGCCGATGACTTTTTGATTGAGTTCGGCCGCCTGCGTGTACGCAAATCCTGCGCGGCTTAACGCTTGTGCAATTGCTTCCGTTTTTCCTGCCGCCATGCTGAGCTTTACCACCCGATTCTGCGTTTCCTTCCACTGCTCCTTAAATGCATCGCTGTTTCCCCGCCGCAGGTTTTTAAGCCATGCGGGAGCGGAAACTTCTCCCAGCGTGCGGTCAGTCCAGTCCACGACGACAACTCTGTCAATTTCGTCTGCCTTTGCTTCCTCTACCGGAAGTCTCGGGTCTCCAGCCGACGTCGGCGTAGACGCGCACGATGCAAGCGCCAATGAAAAAAGAAGAGAGGCAGCCGAGGCTGCGCCTTTTACGAGTGTTTTTTTCATTATATTTTCCTCCGTTGTAATGAAAAATTATTTATTCACCTTGTTCAAAAACTTCCGCTTCCGAACAGATTTACCGATTCAGTTTTTCCGCAATTTCCTTATCCGCCAGTTCGGAAAGAACGGGATATGCCTTTTTCTGCGCGTTTTCGAGCGTGTAGGCGATTGACTTTTGCGTCAGCTTCGTCTGACTGGAAAAGACTGTCTTTCCGTTTTTGTTCGTGATTTTAAGGTCGAGATTCGGGTAAATCGTAACGGGGTCGGTACCTTGCGCGTTGTTTTCGATAACCGCGTTTGCCGTGTAGACCGCCGTGCCTGAAGTTTTTGCAATGTGAAATCCGTTGTTTGAAAGCGTTTTTGCAAGGGCGGAACGCACGATGTTTCCGTAGTCGCCTTGAATATTGATATATACCGAGCATTTTTCCTGTTCCGCCGCAATAAGGCTTGGAAGTTCGCTCACGGCTCTGCGGTCATCGGAATACGCGCTTTCCTTTTTTGCATTCAGGAGCCGCGCATATTCAAGTTTTTTAAGGAATGACTGCGCGCTGCCCTGCGTCTTTTTATAGAGAACGATTTTTGAAAACGGGTCGCTTTCGCTTTCCCCATTTTTTTTCATCGCATAGAATTCGGACTTTGCGCCGTCCACTGCCGGTTTGTACTGCGTCCACGCTTTTTCGCGCTCAATGTACGCCGTGCAATACCATTTTTTTTCCGCCTTGAAATAATACGGGGCGGTGTACTCCACAGCGAACAAATCGACTTGCGACTTTGCTTCAATATCGTTGACGATGCTTGTGCTTTCAAAAACGCGCTCGCCGCTTGAAACGGACTCAACGCTCGTTTTCAAATTGGCATTGACGCTTGTCTGAAAATACCGCGCAATTTGAGCGACGGCTTCCGTCTTTGCATTTTCTTCCGTGTTTGCCCGCCCTCTTTGCGCGATATATTCCGAGTCGGGGAAAACAGTGCGGTAATTGGTAAACCAGTCGGGCGCGGGAAGGGATGCGCTTGCACAGGAAAGCAGCGGGGAAAGGAATGTCCCCAAAAACAAAACCGGAATGATTATTCCTTTTTTCACTTTTACGCCTCAATTTTTTCTTGAATTTTAATTAAAACGCAAAACGAGCGGAGCGAAGTTTTGCGTTTTGAGCAGTCTTTTCAACCGCTCAAATGCTATAGCATTTGAGCGCTCGCGCCGCGGTTAAAAAAATTTGGTTGGGATTTTTGGGAGGAGAGGGGGATTTTAATGGGTAATGCGTAATTGGGAGGGCGGATTTTTCTATTCCTTCCCGTAACGGATGCGCGGGTCGAGGACGGCAAGGAGGATGTCCGAGACGACCAGCAAGTACGAGTATCATTTTATACGCTTCTAAAATAGATTTGACCCGTGAATATGCAATGCGTATACTCCAATCCAATGGAGGCAAATTATGCAGGCGGTAATTCAGAAATGGGGAAATAGTTTAGGTTTGAGAATTCCTGCTTTGTGGGCAAAAGATAACGAAATTAAAGGCGGAAGCAGAGTTGAAGTAATCGCGGAAAAAGGGAGAATGATTATTCTTCCTCAAAAAAATCTCTTGAAGACATGATGAATCTGGTAACGGATGAAAATCTCCATTCGGAAGTCAAAATCTTTCATGCACAGGGAAATGAAGAATGGTAATAAGCGGCTTTATTCCGGAAAAGGAGATTTAGTCCGGCTGGAATTCAATCCTCTAGCGGGACATGAACAGCAAGGACAGAGACGTGCAATTTGTATTTCCCGAAAGTTATACAATCAAAAGACAGGACTGGCGTTATTCTGCCCGATTACAAGCCGCGTTAAAGGCTATCCTTTTGAAGTCGTATTAAGCGGACATTCCATAAGCGGCTGCATATTGAGCGGCCAAATTAAAAATCTTGATTTTGTTCAACGCAAGTGCAGTTTTATAGAAAAAGCGGCAAAGAGGACAGGGCTGCCTGAAAAGTCGGTTTGCGCTTGGCAGTCCCATTCAGTTTATCGAGCCCCTCTGCCGGAACACTGCGAACAAACGCGATAACCGTTTCCCCTGCACGCTTGACAAGCCATTCTTGAATCGGTGCCGGTATATCCGCTGCCTGAACAGTTGGAACAATATTGATTGCCCCGCATACCGCTGCCGCGGCAGCTCATGCAAGTCCGCCGAGTGTCCATTCCTATAGCACCGCTTCCATGACATGAATTACAGGTTACATAACCTGTCCCCTGCATGAATTGCAAATGGAATTAGTATACGATCCGGCAGCACCTAAAACCGCAAAAGAGAAAAACACCATAAAAATAATTTTTTTCATACACGCTCCTTGGTCTCCATAATACTTTACCCTGCTTTTAAGCAGTTCCATCTATATTATTTACCCTAAATATTGCCGGAATTCATCAAAATACAAAGATTTAATTTTTTTTATCGCTTCTATTGTCCAGTAACGACGCTCTTTATCAAATCCGTCGGTTCCATTGACAATTTTTTTCGCTTGCAGTTCCGCAATAAATAATGCCGTGAACTTTGTAATCTTGCACTTAACTCGCTCATGCTTGTTAAAGCATCCGGTGTGCAGAAAATTATTTCCTGCGCAGGACGGACAAATCGGATACAAATAACAATTATTGTAGCAATCCTCATCTACAAAATTTTCATCCTTATCGAATTCCGTTTTAGCCATCTTCTCCAATTCAACTTGAGAAAACGTCATCGGCGTACAAAAAGGGCACGGATAACGCTTCCCGTCTACGTCAAAAAAGTCAGCGCCATACCCAATTCCGCAATATTTTATTTTTGACGGCTCTTTTTGTTCGCATAAAGCCAAATTTTTATCGAACATCTGACAAACTTTTAATTTCGGATTTTCGATATAAAAATCGACGAGTTTTTGCAGTTCGGACGACAGCCCAAAAACAAACTTGTCGTCGTCCCAATTAAAATTCCCCTCCGCTAAATTGCTTCCCTGTACATCTAATTTTAGAGAATGCAGGAATTGAATATTTTCCGCCAACTGAGGAATTGAATACTCCGACAAAGTCATCTTTATGCCTTCGTCCGGATAATTTTTTGGGAAAAACGGAATATCAATGTTGTCAAAAGAGTTTGAACGGTTTTTGTTGTGCAGCGTTCTATTGCCGTCAAGACTTAAACCTAACTTAAACTTCCTTTTATTTTTTATGAACCACTTCTTCATGCTTTTCGTGAGAACGGAGCCGTTGGTTGAAGCAAAAAATATGTATGGGATATTGCGTTTGCTGTTCCATGTGTATTCGCAAATATCCTTTATCAAATCAAACTCAAGCAATGGTTCCCCGCCGATAAAACCGATGTGTATATCGCTGCACTCTTTAGGAACGCTGTTGAAGATTTTTTCAATCACACTTTTTGCAGCATCGAACGTCATACTGACGTTTTCATGCTTTTGGTAACAGTAAACGCAATTTAAATTACATCGGTGCGTAACGCAAATGGAAGGAGAATAGTGCAAGATATCGCTCATCGCGGCTGCTCCTATTTTATGTATTCATCTTTAAGAGTTAATACCATTTCTTTGTAGATTGTATGCGCTTTATCATTTTCCAAACTATCGACTGCGTCAACGGCGTCTTTCAGCCAGTTTTCCCAGATAGAATTATATATCTCTGCCGAATTAGATTGTTTATCAATCTCTTCGCAGATTCTTGGGGCAAGACGGTAATATTCTTGAACTTCCGACTTCATTAACAAATCCGACTGCATAAACTCATCTCTAAATTTTCTTAAAACCGTCAATTCATGGCAATCATCCGGCTTATTAAACGTATTGCATACGGCAGTCGTTATAAAACAGCCTTTACCGCCGCCGCTTCTTGAACTCGTATTTTGGCAACTGTATTCGCATCCGCTGCAACTTCTTCCGCAGCCATACGGGCACGCTCCATGTGCTTTTTCATTAAAAACATAGCCGCCGGACGGTGCCTTTCCCTGAACTTTACTCAAAGCGTCAAACAATCCGTCTTCAAACATAAAAAACTCCTTAAAAATAAAATATTGAGTCCGAAGCCGAGCAGGGCAAGGCTTCGGACGAAGACTCCCGTCAAGAGTCTTCGTCTAGTGTACACTAGACGAATTTTTTAAAGAAAATATGAGGAGAATTCTTTATTGTTAGAAATAAATGGCGTCTGCAGTCGGAGTGAGAGTTTCCCTTATTCCTTCCCGTAGCGTATGCGCGGGTCGAGGACGGCAAGGAGGATGTCCGAGATGACCATTCCGGCAAGTACGAGGGCGGAAATAAACATACTGTTTGCAAGCACAAGGTTTATGTCTTCCTGCAAAACCGCTTCGTACATGAGACGCCCCACGCCCGGGTAGGCAAAAATGATTTCCAGCACGAGAGAGCCGCTGAAAAGCGAGGCGAGCAGGTTTGCGCTGCCGGTGATGTAGGGATTGAGCGTGTTCCTGAACGCGTGGTTCAAGTAAACGCGTTTTTCGGAGATGCCGCGTGCGCGCAATGCAAAAATGTAGGGCATTCCCATTTGGTCGAGCATGGTCGCGCGGATCATGCGGAGCGTTCCGCCGGCGCCGCCTAAAAAGGCAGTCAAAAGCGGAAGAAAAACGTGATAGGCGTAACTGAACGTAAAGCGCGCGGGATTTTCGGAAAATGGGAAGGGCGGATAAGCGGTAACGGGGAAAAGCCCCGTAATTCCTGCAAAAAGTTGCAGGAGAATGAGCAGCAGAATGCCGGGGAAAGCGTGCATGAACAGAGCAAAAAACGTTACCGCCGTATCGAGCGGCGTTCCCGCTTTGCTTGAAAAATACACGCCGAGCATAAACGACGCCGCCGTTATGAAAATGAGCGAAATGAGATTGAGCAGAACGGAATTCCAAATGCGGGAGCGGAGCAAAAACGTTACCGGCGCGCGCGAAACAAGACTTACGCCGAGATCGTGCCGGACTGCAACGCGCTTGAGCCATTTGAAGTACTGCACGTAAAATGGCTTATCCAGTCCAAACTCCGCGCGTAAAATTTGCATTTGCTCATCGCTGAACGCTTTGTCTCCGGTTGCCGCCGCGCGCGCTGCCTGTCCTTCCGCGCCGGAAAGAAGCTGCTGCGTCATCATACGGTCAACGATATCGCCGGGAGCCAAATCCATGAGCGCAAAGAGCGCAAGTCCCAGCAAAAACAAAAGGCAGAGCATTGTCGCAAGGCGGGACGCTATAAAACTTGCAAGCGGGGCTTTGCGCCGGAAAGCAATAAACGGCGCGGCGATAAGTCCGTTTACATTTTGGAAAAAAGTTTTTATTCGATGTACTGTATTCATATTCAAATCCAAATAACAATTTCTTTGATAAGGTTTTCACCTTTTAACTGCGGCAGGGATTGTAGGGGCGCGCGGAGCGCGTTCCGAAAGCCGGAAGGCTTGAGGAATGAGCCGAAAGGCGGAACCCCGAAAAGCCCGGTTTTGCGATTTATCGCAAAAGTCGCCCATATCGCGCAATTCCATAACGCACGCCCAAAATCACAACGCTGCGTCTTTCAAAAAGATATGCTCCGTGAGCGCGCCGTTTTTGTTGTCGTAGTAAAAGTTTGAAAAGTCCCAGCGGTTCCGGAGCGCGGAAAAACTGTGCGGGCGCACCAGATAAATGACGGGACACTCGTCGAGGAGCGTGCGCTGGTACTCGTCCCAGAGCTTTTTCGCCGAGTCAAAATCGTTCGTGTAGCAGCCTTCGTTGTACAAATAGTCAATGCGCGCTTCCCAATCCGTTGCAGGACTTTCCTGCATGGGGTGCCACACGTGCAGGTTGCCGCTCGCCTGCCAAACATTGCTCCCCTGCGAGGGAAAGGTCATGGAGCCGAGCGCGATAATCACGCTTTGCCAGTCGTAAGTCGCAGTCAGCGATTCCACGATTTTTTGGAAGTCGAGCTGCCGGACGTTCACTTTTATGCCGACTTTGGAGCACTCGTCGGCGATAATCTGCGCAATATCGTTGATGACGGCGCCGGACGATTCAACCGTCAAGTCGAATTCCACAGCCCTGCCTGCCGCGTCGGTCATGACGCCGTCCGCACGACGCTTAAAGCCGATCGACTCAAGCAGCGTAAGCGCGCGGTCGGGGGCGTAGCGGTAGTTTAAGGTTATCGAAGAATCGTAAAACGGGTTTGCGTCGGGAAAAAAATCGTACTTTGGTTCGGCAAGCCCGCGGTACACTTGATTGATAATGCGCTCGCGGTTCAAAAGGCAGCTCATCGCCTGCCGAAATTTTTTATTCGTAAAATAGGAATAATACGGCGCGTCCGTGTTTTTCGCGTTTTGATTGAACGTCCAAAACGCCGCCGAAAGCGAGCCTTCGGCATTAAAAACCGTGTAATCGTCCCCTTGATTTTCAACAACCGCGCTTAATTCTTCGGGGCGCGGCGCGTAACTTTCAGTCTTTCCCTGCTTGAACAAGAGGAATTCGGTGTTTTGGTCGCCGATAATCCTGACAATCATGCGCTGTATATACGGAATCGACGTTCCGTTTGCGTCTTTTTCGCGGTAATGCGGATTGCGCTCAAAAACGATGCGCTGAGACGGCGTGTACTCGGCGATATACCACATACCGCACGACGGAATAGTTTTGGGGTCGCAATTGACGCCAAAAAGATTTTTTACGCCGTCAACGCCGCCCGCCTCTTTTGCCGGACGGAATAAAAACGACGGACACAAGCCCATGTTCGTCGCAAGAATCGGCTCTGCAACGATACGCGGAAAGCGGAATTCAAACGTGCGCTCGTCAATTTTTACGCAGTCAATATGCTTTTCCGTTCCGTCCGCCATCGTAACGAACTGCTGATAGTAGCCGCTGCTGGCAAACGCTTTGTCGCCCGCAATCTCGTTGTACCAAAAGACAAAATCGTCGGACGTAACGGGCACGGTTTTCTCCGAACCGTAATACGACCACACAAGCCCGTCATGGAGTGTGTAGCGGACGGTGAGCATGCCGGCGTTTTCGTCGGTGATAATGTCGAAGTCGGCAAGTCTGCCCTTCCATTCGCGGAACGTCGGGTCATAGTCGACCAGAAAATCGAGCGTCTTTCCGATGATGGCGGAACTGCCGGCATCCCGCTCCGCGATAAGTTGATTGAAGGTTTTGGGGTCGGTCAGCATCGTTGAATTCCACGTACCGCTGACTGTTCCCGCTTTGTATTCGCTGCCGTCCCACGGCTTTGACGCCGTTTTTGAAACGAGCGCGCCGCTTTGACCGCCGTTTATCTGCGCAATTTCTTCAAGCGTAAGTTCTTCCACCCGCGAACACGAAGCGAGCATAGCCGCGCAGACAGCAAAAATAAGGCAGACCGTTTTGTTCATGGCGCATTTTTGCATAGGATGAGGGGCGCGGTCAAGGCGGGGGAGAAATATGTACTAATTCGTAATTGTGCGTCCGTTTCACTCGGCGCAGCCAACCCCACCATTTCAGTACTCAATTCGATAGATTTTCGCCTTGAACGACGCGCTGCCGTCCAATTTGGAATACTCCGCGTGCGCACAAAACCGAAACCCGAGTTTTTCAAGCACTCTGCGCGAAGCGGCGTTTTCAACGGCAACCGTCCCTTCAAGCGCTTTAATGCGGCGAGCCTCACGCGCGTACTCAATGATTTTTGCCAGCGCTTCCGTCGCATACCCTTTGTTCCAGTCGTCAAAGCGCAGATTATAGCCGACGCTCCACAAACCGCCGTCGTTTTGGCGCGTCATGCCGCCGCAGCCGATAACTTCATCGCCGTCTTTCGGCAAAAATCCGTAGGTAATCTGCGTCTCATCGTCGTCGGGACTTTCAAGCCACTTTTTTACATCGTCCTCGCTCGCATACAAACCGTACATCATAAACTTGTTCACGCGCACGTCGCCGCACCACTTAAACGCCGCTTTATAGTCGGAAAGGCAAAGCGGACGCAAAATAAGGCGTTCGGTTTCCAATGTTTCAAGCATTTTATTTTCATCCCTTCATTTATGCGTTCCAATATCGGCTCAAAGTCGAATAACGAACCGACATTTATCGACTGGAAAAGCCCCGAACAAGACGAATTCAGACGCGCCCGCAGGCAAAACGCCATCCTCCGCCGCAGCCGCGGTTAAAACCGCTCCGCCCTGCCGTCTTTTTTGTAAAGGCTTGCGCGCCCGCTGCGTTCCGTCGGCGTGTGAAAGTTCGGGCGGCTGCCCTTGTTCCGAAAACCGCGTTCGCTTTTTCCGCCGAATCCGTCGCCGCGCTCAAAACCGCCTCGCCGAGCCGCCTGCCGCCGAAAGCCCCGTCCGCCGCCGTTAAAACTGCCTGCCGCGTTGTCGCTCCGTCGCCGTTTTCCGCCGCCCATGCCGTCAAATTCCTTCGTATCGACGTGCATATGCGGAATGTCGGCGCGTTTTGAAAGTTCCAGCGCGCGTTTTGCCGCCTCTTTGGGCAGGCTGACGAGCGTAAAGTTCGCGGACATCGCAATTCTGTCAACGTCGCGCCCCTGAATATGCAGCAAGTCGCTGAAAAATTCGGCAACCGCACGCGGGTTGTACCCGTCCCGCCGTCCCAACTGCACATAAAGCCGCGTTTGGTCTGACGCGCCGCCCTGCGCCTGAATTCTTCCGTAGCGCGCCTTATCAAGCTGCTCGCCGTAAATGACTGCAAGCACGGAGGCAAGCATCGTCTGCGCGTCGTCATACGCACAGAGTTCTTTCGCCATCGCCTCGAATACCGGATCGCCTTTTTTAATCAGCGTTTTTTCTTCTTCGCATCCGGAAATTGCGGGGTCGGAAAAAATAAGATTTTCGGCGTCGGTGCCCGTTTCATTCGTTACGGCGCGGAGTGTATCTCCAGCAGCCGGTGCAAGTCCGAGTTTGGTTTTCAGTCCTGCAAAAAGCCGTTCGCGTTTTTTTGCAAGCACCTCTTCTATAGAAGGAATGGACTCTTCTTTCATCTCGCCCTTGCTCGCCTTCCTGACTGCGCGCTGCAAAAAGCCGAGTTTCCGCCGTTCGTTCGGAGCGACAAAGGTTACCGCAATTCCCGTGGAGCCTGCCCGTCCCGTGCGCCCAATACGGTGAACGTAGGTTGCGCCGTCAAAGGGCATTGAATAATTGACGACGTGGCTTAAACCCGTTATGTCGATTCCGCGCGCGGCAACGTCGGTTGCAACGAGAACGCGCGTTTTTTTACTGCGGAAGCGCGCAAGGATTTTTTCGCGCTGACTTTGCGCTATGTCGCCGTGGAGGGCTGCCGACTGATAACCTTTTTCATCGAGGAGACGGTTTACAAAGTCGGCATCGTTTTTCGTCTGCGTAAAAACAAGACCGTAAAAGTCGTCGGCAATATCGATAAGACGCACGAGCGCGTCGATTTTTTCGTTTTCGCGCAGCACCCAAAACTTTTGGTCGATGAGCAAAGGCTCGTCGATAACGCCTTCTTCTTCAACGATTTCGTAGTCGCCCATAAACTTGCCGGCGATTTTTAAAATGGGCTCAGGCATCGTCGCGCTGAATAAAAGAATGCGGCTGTCAGGATTCGCCTGTTCGAAAATCGCTTCGATGTCGTCGATAAAGCCCATGTCGAGCATTTCATCGCCTTCGTCAAGAATAAAATAGTCGATTTTGCCGATGTCGAGCGTGCCGCGTTCAAGATGATCCTGAATGCGCCCCGGCGTTCCGACGACGATTTCCGCCCCGCGCCGAAGTTCGCGGATTTGCGTGGCATAAGACGCGCCGCCGTAGAGGACGCAGGTGCGCGGCGTTTTGCCGTCCGTAAACGACTGCATTTCCGTGCACGTTTGAATCGCAAGTTCGCGCGTCGGCTCTAAGATGAGCGCCTTGACCGCACCTTCGCAGTCCCTGATATTTTGAATGATGGGCAGCCCGAACGCCGCCGTTTTTCCGGTGCCCGTCCGCGCGCGGGCAATAATGTTTGCATCTCCGTTTAAAAGACGCGGAATTGCCAGCGTCTGTATCGGAGACGGCGTTTTAAATCCCTTCCGCTCGACTGCCGCAAGCGTTTTTTCATCCAATCCCAAGTCCGCAAAAGAAATTTCGTCGCTTTCCGATTCGTCAAAGCCGTCCGTAATTTCCTCTTCAGCGATCGCGTTTTGTGAAAAACCGTTTTCGCCGCCAATCGCCGCCTCAATACCGCACGCTTTTGCGTTAACGTTTTCGCCGTTTTCCAAACGTTCTAAATTCATACTGTTCCTAAAAGCTGTTTTTTGTGTGATGTGTGCCGCAATCCGGTAAAATCATACAATCGCCGCCGTCAAGCAGCCGCATTCAAATGCCGAGTGATTTTCAAATTCGCGCTTTTCCAAATTTTCGCCGCACAAAAAGGTAATGATTGCCGGATAATAGAAAAAAACGCAGGGAAAATCAAGCATTTGCGAAGGAGAGGAGACTAGCAGGAGGCGGACGCAACAGGAATTCAGAACCGGCTTTCAGAGTTTACGTTATGCGGAAGTTTTTGCAGGGGGACAGAAATATGACTGGCAAGTGCGATAGCAAGTCGTTCGAAGCCGCCTCTGCAAACGAGTCTTCCGCTCTTATGCGGAGCAAATACTCAAGCTGCTAGCGAAAGTATTTAGTGCAGTTTGAAGCAGCTACCACAAAGCGCAAGGGACTTAAACGTATCTCTAAAAGCCTTGCAGAGCTTTGCTTCTGCAAAACTCGGCAAGGCAAAACGTACATCTTGCTGTTTGAAACGGCACTTATCGCTGTAAACAAAAACGCAGTCTGTCGCATCCTTTCTCAGCAGGTCTGCAAACTACATTCACCCGCTTGCACGGCTTAACAATAACCACTTCCCAAGCAAAACCGATAGCCTACTAACTCCGTCAAGCAAAGCCCTTTCGGTTCTTCAACGCCGCCTGTTCCGTAAGCCCCGTTTCCCTTGCCCGTTTTGCCTGAGGGCAAAACGGGGGTTGGCGACGCACACGTTCCGTCTTAAAACTCCCGTTCTCCGCCGCCAACCGCATTAATCCATATCGCGCACCGTCCATGACGCTTTTTCATTGCCGACGCCGGTTTTCGCTAAAACTTTGAGCGACGCCATCTTGTCAGATGAAGCGGCATTTCCCGCGCTTGCGTCGGGCTTCCACTTGCCGGCGGTTACGGCGTCTCCGGCGGATTTTTGCAGCGTCTTTTTAGACCGGCCTTCGCTCCAGTCGATTGTGCCGGGCGGACTGTACAAAACCGAGTCCAAAATGCGGCTTCCGGACGCATTTTTCACCAAAATAACGTCTTCCTCATCGCCGAGCCGCGCCGATTTTTTATTGACCGACCACAAATCACGCGCGCCGGAAACCGAACACGGAGCGGAAGACAAATCCAAATCA
>JBQNBN010000030.1:0-29402 GCA_052169915.1 Treponema sp. | reverse complement strand
GGCAAATTATTTAACGCGTGATGTACAGAGAAGACGTGCAGACGAACTCCGCAACCAGTTTGCCGACGGCAAACTTGGGCAGACTGCAAAATTAATAATAACTTTCACGCTAAGTGGTGAATGCAGTCTGCAAGAGAACGAGATGGAGGCGGGCGTAGGACAAATCAATCGTGCGGGGCAGGAAGTGAATGATTGGGCGAGGAAAAATAAGGATAGCATTGAAGGATTGGCGGAGGAGGTGGGGAAGTTCAAAGTATAGTTGGTAATTTGTAATGGGGAATTATCGCTGTCGGGAAGTTGTATTTTCCGGCGGTACGGAACTCAGTTTTTAAATCTATTCTAGCTATTACTCTCTTATTAAACTAGGTTTCAGTCATATTAAGGATTTTTAAGTTAGAAACATTCATAAAATATTCAAAAAACTGAAGTTTTTTCTAAAAATGCTATTGCTCATTCAATGATAATACTAATTTTTGCAAAAACTGAGTTCCGTGTTCCGGCGGCGTTTTTTATGTGGCATTGGGGGAAGTTGTACTTTCCGATGGCAAATTATTTAACGCGTGATGTACAGAGAAGTCGTGCAAACGAACTACGCAACAAGTTTGCCCGTGGCAAACTTGGGCAGACTGCAAAATCAATAATAACTTTCATACTCAGTAAATACAGTCTGCGAATGAACGAGATGGCAGCGAACAAATTAACCACGCCGTAGAGGAGGTCAATGACTTGGCAAGGAAGAATAAAGACAGTATTGAGGGGCTGGCGGAGGAAGTGGGAAAATTCAAAGTGTAAATGTAGAACTGGGAATCCGTAATGCGGAGTTTTGTCCACTGGGAAACTGTGTTTTGAGGTTGCGAAAATAATTAATATAACTCGTCATTGCGCGAACACGTTTTTTGCATAAAAAACCGTCCCGCAAGACACCGTTTTCTACGAGATTTTGCCATGTGGCAAAATCTCGTGCGGGCGGCGTTCCGTCCAATCTCTCAAATTCTATTTTCCGCCGCCCGTCATTACGCATCCCCCCGCATCGACGTTTCATTGAATATGAAGTCATATTTTCCGCTGACCGGAGCAGTGGCGAAAAACTAACTGCTACATCCCTCCAAACTTTTTCGCAAGCGCTTCCATGTCCATTCCGCCGCCGAGTTGGTTCAAAAGCTGCGCCTGCATTCCCTTGTTACGGCTGAGTTTTTTCATGGCGAGTTTGGTCTTTTCAAATTGCTTAATCAACTTGTTTACGTCGGCAACCGTTGTGCCGGAGCCTTTTGCAATGCGTTTCCGGCGGCTGGGTCCGATAATCAGATGATTTGCGCGTTCTTTTTTCGTCATCGACTGGATTATCGCTTCGTTTTTTTTCATGCCCGCCGTATCAACGCCGCGTCCGCCGAGCTGCGCCGCAGCACCGGGCAGCATTTCCATCAGCGACTGTATCGAACCCATCTTTTTGACTTGCTGAAACTGCAACAGCATGTCGTCAAGCGTGAACTCGTTCCGCGCCATGCGCCGCTGCAGCCGTTCCGCTTCCTCCTGATCGACGGTCTCCTGCGCCTTTTCGACGAGAGAGACGACGTCACCCATGCCCAAAATGCGGCTTGCAATACGCTCAGGATAAAACGGCTCAAGGTTGACGGTCTTCTCGCCCGTTCCGATAAACAAAATCGGTTTTCCGGTGATTGAACGCAGCGAAAGCGCCGCGCCTCCGCGCGCATCCGAATCAAACTTCGTGAGAATGACGCCGGAAAGTCCGAGTTTTTCGTCAAAAGTTTGCGCAATATCGACGGCGTTTTGTCCCGTCATCGCGTCGGCAACAAGGAGCGTTTCGACCGGAGACACGGCTTTTTTAATCTTTACCAGTTCCTGCACCATCGCATCGTCAATCTGCAGACGGCCGGCAGTATCTACGATGACGGTGTCAAAACGGTTTTTCCGCGCGTATAAAACCGCTTCTTCGGCATTGCGGACGGCGTTTTTCAAGTCCTCTTTAAAAACCAGAACGCCGATCTTCTCGCCGAGCACGGAAAGCTGCTCAACTGCCGCAGGACGCACAAGATCGCAGGCGGCAAGGAGGACTTTCCGCCCCTCTTTTTGAAGGCGCGCGGCAAGTTTGTGCGCGGCAGTCGTCTTTCCCGCACCCTGCAGACCGAGCAGGAGAATGACGGACTGAGTATCCGTGCCTTTAAGGCGGAGCGACTGCTTTTCATCGCCGAGCATCGCCGCAATTTTATCGTGAATGATTTTTACGAATTGCTGACCGGGGTCAACGGCGCGGAGAACTTTTTCGCCCTTCGCTTCTTCTATCGTCGAATTGACAAAACGGCGCACAACGCGAAGGTTCACATCCGCCTCAAGCAGAGCGATTTTTATGCGTTCGACCGTTTCTTCGATATTTTTTTCCGTGATTGTGGATTTTCCGCCGATTGTGCGGAGAATGTCGCTGAACGTTCCCGTTATTTTTTCAAGCATGGATATTACCTTTCATCAAAAGTTCGCTCAAAAAGTCGAGCGGACGTATTTCTTTATTCAAAATCCGGTATAGACCGTCGCAAATCATCAGTTTGATATTCTTTTTTTCCGCAATTTCATGAATGTACTTGCACGCGACCGCGCCTTCCGGCAGGTAACCGACTTTGGAAATATTCGCGATTAAATCGTCAATATCGCTGAATTCGGAAAGAATCTCTTCCTTTATTAAGTCCTGCCCGAACCGCCGGTTGCGCCCGTATTTGCTCTTGCACGTAACGTCAAGATCGCCGATGCCCGCAATGGACGTGAAAGTTTCCGCGTGGGTTGCGCCCATCGCCATTCCGAGCGTTTGTATCTCGTTTAAGCCCGCCGCAAGGAGCAGCGACGCCGCATCGTCTCCGAAAACTTTAGAATGCTCGGCAACCGCATCAAGCGCGCCGTACACGACCGCAATAACGTTTTTCGCCGCCGCGCAAATCTGCACGCCCACCACGTCAAAACTTGAGTACACCATCAGCGAGGGGACTTTAAGCATTTCGCGCACGCGGATTGACTGCTTAGGATTTTCGCTTGCGGCAATTAGACCCGTCAATTTTCCCACCGCGACTTCTTCCGCGTGGCTCGGTCCGGAAACGTATACGGTATTTCCTTTGTAAATGCCGGGCAGCACGTTTTCAATCGTTTCAAGAATGAGTTTCGGCCCGTCGGACGAAGGCACAAAACCTTTGGTTAAAGCAAGAATAGTCGTCGAGCCGTCGGCAATGTTCGGAACGCCAGTGATTTTTTTGATGGTGTCGGCAAGATACAATGACGGAGACGCGACTACCAACAGTTCTTTCCCCGCTGCGACTTCAACGATGTCGTTTGACACCGTAATGTTCGGAGAAAGTTTAATGTGCGGCAGGTAGCGTTTGTTTTCGTGTTCGGAATTAACGCTTTCTTTGACTTCCGGCTCAAGCGCCCAGATGTTTACGTTATGTCCGCCGCGCGCCAACGCTTGTGCAAAAGCCGTTCCCCACGCGCCGCCGCCGAGAATTCCAATAGTTTTAGATTCCATCAATGCACCTTCTTCATTAAATCTGTTCGAAAATTTCCGTTTCAGAGCAGGCTGCTTTGAACTCCAAGATCCATTCGACAACAAAGTTATCGGACAAATCCATTCTCTTTGAGAAATACCGCTTCAAAGATACGATTTTCGATTCGTAAGATCGGCTAAAAAATCAGTAATATATGGAAGATTTATCGTCCCAATCGAAAAGTTCCGAGTCTTGAAAGAAAAGTTTGATTTCCCGTTCCGCGCTTTCAGGATTGTCGGACGCGTGAATTATGTTGTGCTGCGTGTGCAGGCAATAATCCCCGCGGATAGTGCCGGGAGCCGCCTCAAGCGGCTTTGTCGCGCCGACAAGTTTACGGATAACGGCAACGCAATCATCTCCCTGCCACGCCATCGCGACTACCGGAGCCGACGTAATATAAGAGACAAGTTCGGCGTAAAACGGCTTTCCGTTGTGTTCAAGATAATGTTCGGCGGCAAGCGCAGGATTTATGCAAAGCATTTTAATACCGATGAGCTTAAGCCCCTTTTTTTCCAACCGGCCGATAACGTCGCCCGCAATCCGGCGATTCAATACGCCGGGTTTCAGCATTACAAAACTACGTGTCATATCAACGCATTATATAGAAGCGGAGATGGTTTTTCAACAAGACAAGATTTTTAGGAAAGGGCGCAACCGTAGTTCGTAAACCGGCTTTTCGGGGTTCCGGCTTCCGCCTCCATTCCTTTGCGGGCGGTTGTTACGGTATTTGATGACAAAACGGTGCGCCGCCCGCACAAGTTTTCCGTTGGAAAACTTGCAGAAAACGGTACTTGCAGGACGTGGGAATACCTCAGATTCGGAACGCGCATGCGCGCCCCTGCAATCCGGCGCAGGAGATGTTTCCGTAGAATGCGGCATCTCCGTTTAAATATGAAGTCGCCCGCACAGTCTGCCAAAACTGAATTGTGCGCGAAAAGAATTCCGCATTCCATATTGACACAGCGGGGGGGGGGGGGGGGGTATAGTGCGTTACATATTTCTATATTTTTAAGGAGGCTTTTATGAAAAGCTCGAAAATTGCGGCGGCGGCAGCGGTAGTTGTCGCATTGGTTTCGATGGGATGCAAACAGTTGACCAAAGATGATTTTGCAGACGCGCAAAAAGAAGCGTACGGTTCCCTCTTTACTCCGGAGAATGTACGGAATGAGCGCGACTTGATAGCAAGAGGCTGGGACGATCTTAAAGGTTCCAGTTATGTCGGCAGCCTTTTTAATATAAGCGCAGCTGATACGGACATGATAACGGCGGCAGAGATTACGGCAAAAGTCAATGAATTTAATAAAAATCAGAAGAAAAACGCGGCTCACAATAAATTCAGCGGCAACAAGCCTTACTGCGAAGCAAAATATAACGGCAAAAACCAGAAGAAAAAAATGGATTTATCAGATAAAGATGTTGAAGCACAATTTGCAGAAAACTTCGAGATTATAATTAAAGGCGATATAAGCAGAAGCTAACTCCGTTTGTACGCGCGGGGCGGCGGTATCAACATCGCCGCCCCTGTTTTTTTTAACAAAATGCAAAGCCCCTTCCCTCAAGACGCCTTTTACGCGATTTTGCCGCCGAATACTATTTTCTTCGTTTGCCGTGCAGCAAATGAAAGCAGACAGCAAACAATGTATGCAGTTTAAGTTCCGTCTTCCGCCTCCATTTCTTTGCGGGTGGTTGCTACTGTATTTAAATGACAAAACGGTGCGCCGCCCGCCCAAGTTTTCCGTTGGAAAACTTGCATAAAACAGTACTTGCAGGACGTGAGAATACCTCAGATTCGGAACGCGCATGGCGCGCGCCTGCAATCCGGCGCAGGAGATGTTTCCGTAGAATGCAGCATCTCCGTTTCAATACGGAGTTACCCGCACAGTCTGCCAAAACTGAATTGTGCGCGGGGCGGCAATATCTTTCACCGTCCCGAAAGCGTTTTTTTCCAGCGTGCGACTGCCTGCAGTGCGGCAAGCGGCGTCATAGCGTCCGTATCGACGGAAAGGATTTCGTCTAAAATAATTTCTTCGTCGCTGAAAAGTCCCGGCGCAGCTAAAACGGGTTTTGCAAGCGCGCTTTCCGCTTGACAGCCGGGAAGCGAAGCCAAAACAGGACGGTCTTCGGCAAGTTTTTGTATGTGTTCAAGGATTGCGCCCGCGCGCTCGATGACGCTTTCAGGAACGCCTGCAAGACGCGCAACGTGAATGCCGTACGAGTTTTCGCTCGCGCCGTCCTTTACTTTGCGCAAAAACGTTACCGCGCCGCCGCTTTCCGCAACATCCATGCACAAAAGTTTTAGCGTCGGATGCGAAAGGCGCGTCAATTCGTGGTAATGCGTCGCAAACAGCGTGCGGCACTTTACTTCGTTCAAAAGGTATTCAGACACCGCCTGCGCAATGGAAAGTCCGTCTTCAGTCGACGTACCGCGTCCCACTTCGTCCATAATGACAAGCGAACGCTCCGTCGCGGCGCGCAAAATGTTCGCAGTTTCAGTCATTTCGACTAAAAACGTCGACTCCCCGCGCGCAAGATTATCGCTTGCGCCGACGCGGCAAAAAATTCTATCGACGATTCCGATTTCCGCATTTTTTGCCGGAACGAACGAACCGATTTGCGCAAGCAGCGCGATAAGCGCATTTTGCCGCAAAAACGTACTCTTTCCCGCCATATTCGGACCCGTAATCAGCGCAAACGCCGCCGTTTCCGATTCCCCCGCCCCTATTTCCAAATCGTTCGGGATAAATTCCCCGCTCGGAATGTGGTTTTCAACGACGGGATGCCTGCCGCCTTCAATCTTAAAACCGCCGCCGGAAGTAATATTTGGACGCGTCCAATCGCGGACAACGGCGGTTTTCGCAAACGAAACGGCGGCGTCGGCATAAGCGATTTCCCCGGCGGTCTGCATGAGGTAAGGCACGTATTTTTGGAGCGTCCGCCGCACTTCAAGGAAAAGGTCGCGTTCCAATTCAAGGATGCGCGCGCCCGCTTCGCTTAATTCATGCTCAAGTTCTTTTAAGCGCGGCGTCGTGTACCGGTCGCCGGTTAAAAGCGTCCGGCTCCGCACAAAGTCGTCGGGAACGGAAGAGACGCGGGAGCGCGGCACTTCAATAAAATAGCCCGACGCGTTCGTGTACTTGATTTTCAGCGGAGCAATCCCCGTGCGTTCGCGCTCGGAGACTTCGTACTCGCTCAAAATCCGGTCAAAATTGTCGCGGACGTCGCGCCAGCGGTCGAGTTCCGCAGAATAGCCCGCTTTTATGATGCCGCCGTCGGAAAGGGACGTGCTCGGGTCGTCGTCGATCGCATTTTGAATCAAATCGATGATTTCAACCGCGCTCTCATCGCCGATCGAGGCAAAATCGAATTCGGAAAGCGATGCGCGCACGGAAAGCCATGTGGTAAGGCTCGTTTTGAGCGCCTGCAAATCCTTTGCGTGCGCCTTTTCGGTCGCAATGCGCGAAGAAAGCCGTTCAATGTCGAGCACGGGAGAAAGCCCCTGCCGCACCGCCTCCAAAAGCGCGCGGTTTTCGGCAAACAAAGCGACGTGCGCCTGCCGCGCATTTATCATCGCTTCGTCCGTCAGCGGATACAAAATCCACGCTCGGATCATGCGGCTGCCCATCGAAGTCATCGCGCGGCTTACGCATTCAAGCAGTGTGTACTGCGAACTTCCGTCGCGGAGGTTCGATACCAGTTCAAGATTCCGCCGTGAGGATTCGTCGATTATCAAAAATTGACTGTCTTTGTATATTTTGATTCCCGAAACGTGCGGGATGCCGGTGTTCGCAGTCTTTGCAAGATAGTCGAGTAAAAATCCCGCCGCAGGAACTTCAGGCGACGTTTTACTCAGCCCGAACGCGCGGAGGCTTGCCGTTTTAAACTGGCGGTTGAGCCGCTTATACGCGCTTTCCGCATTAAAATCCCAGTCGGGATAATAAGAAACCGACATACCGCTTAAAGCGTCCAGCGCGTCTTGAATTATCCGGTTGGACTTGAGCGACTGCGGCAAAAGCAGTTCGCGCGGAGAGGCGCGTCCCAACTCTTTTGCAAAATTATCCTGCATATCGGAGGCACGCCATGACGTCGCTTGAAAATCGGAGGTCGTAACGTCGATAAAGGCAAAGCCCGCTTTGCCGCGCGTAACGCAAAACGCCGCAAGATAATTGTGCGTGTTTCCTTCAAGATATTCGGCTTCAAGGACGGTGCCCGGCGTGATAATTTCTACGACTTTGCGTTCGGTCAGTCCCTTCGCTTTCGGATCGCCGATTTGCTCGCAGATTGCAATTTTTTTTCCGAGCCGCAAGAGGCGCGCGATGTACACTTTGGCGGCGTGGTACGGGATTCCGCACATGGGAGATGCGCCCCGGTGCGTGAGCGTAAGATTGAGCAATTTTGAAACGGACACGGCGTCATCGTTGAACATTTCATAGAAATCTCCGAGCCTGAAAAAAAGAATATCGTCGGGATGTTCCGCTTTAATCCGCGCGTGCTGCTGCATTACGGGCGTAAGCGCCGCAGTTTTGTCCGCCGCCATGCCTTACAGACCGAGCGAAGAAATGACTTGTTCCGTAACGTCGATGGAATTGGAATACCAGAGAATGGCGTTCGCTTGCTGCAAACTTAAAATCATGCTGTAACCGCCGCTTTCGGCAATTTTAGCAAGCGTTTCGTAGAGTTTTTTGTAAAACGCATCGGAACTTTGCAACGATTTTTGCATAGACTCAAGTTCGATATTTTTTGCGTTCGTGTATTCGTTTAGAAAATCAGTTTTCTGCGTTATTTCGCTTTGCACGCGCTGCGCCATCGGAGCGTTGCCGTTTTTTTCATATTCGAGTTTGCGCTGCACGAGTTTTTGCAATTCTTCCGTATATTTATTGATCGCGTCCTGAAATTCCGCCTTTTTCTTTTCATAATTGCGCACGGATGCCGAATTGCGGAAATACGCGTTATATACTTTTGCCGTATCGACAACGCCGAATTTTGTAATCTGCTGCGCAAAAAGCGGCTGGAGCGCAGCAAAAACAAGCGCCGCCGCAAAAATCTTCAAATTGTTCTTCATAAAAGACCTCGCACTATTGAAAACCGCTAAAACCTCAAGTTTTAGAGATGCCGTATTATATTGGAAATTCCGCTCCGGATTCTAGTAGCCGGAAAAGGATTTGCCGCGCCGGAAAACGTACAGTTCGGACGCTACAAAACGACTGTACAAGTTCGCTTTGTTAAAAACCAAACGCCGCTGCGCTTAAGGCAACGGCATTTTTCATTTATCGAATAAAATTACGTTCTATTCGTTGAACGGAACGTATCTCTTTTCCGGATTGAACGTGCCTTGCCGGTCTTCGCCTTTGAAAGACGGAATTTCAAGAATCTGTCCCGGCAGAATAAGGTGCGGGTTTTCGCTCTGCACAAACGTATCTTTGTTCAACTCGTAAATGCGCCGCCATTCGTTTCTGTCTCCGTAGACAAAATACATTTCGGCAATTCGCCACATACAGTCGGTAACAGGGATACGCCGGCGGACGACGTAATACTTCGGAAGCACTTTTACGCGTCCCAGTTCATCGACGGGAAGTCCGTCTTCATCTACCATTACTTCAGGTTCCGGTTCAGGCTCGGGAGCCGGCTGTTCTTCTTCAGCAGGCGTCTCCGGTTCCTGCGGAGTTTCTTCTGCCGGCTCTGCGCTTTCATTTTCCGCCGCGTCGCTCAGCATTTTTTCAAGATAATCCATCTTTGCGTTCGCGGAGGCGATAAGCGCCTGCGCTTTTTCCCAGTCGCCTTCGGCAAGGGCTTTTTGGGCCGCCTGCAAATCTTCCAAAACCGTCAGATTGTCAGGATCGTCAGCGGCAAGTCCGTACGTTTTTACAAATTCGGCATGGCGCGCCTGCGCTTTTTTCAGTTGCTCCTGCGCGTTCTTTATGCCGGCGGCAGACGCTTTTTCCGCCTTGTCCATAATCTTCCGCGCTTTATCGACATTTGCCGAAACCTCTTTAAAGTTATTCGCTCCGAGCGCGGTGCGCGCAAGTTCCAGCAGCCGCGAAACTTCTTTATCGTCGTCGCTTCCGGCAGGCAGCAGTTTGCTTGCGTTCAGTTTCTTCTGCCGAGCCGCCGCGTCATCAAGCGATTTCTTTACGTTCGCGGATGCGCTCTTGTATTCGGACTCGATAGCGTTCATGCGGTTTACCGCATTGCCGATTGCAGTCTGCGCGTCTTTGAAATTGCCCGAGTTGATTGCAGAAGAAGCGTCGGACAAAAGTTTTGTAATATTTTTGTCGTCAGCGCTGCCGTTTGCAATAACGTTGGACTTTTTAAGTTGACTAAAACGTTTTTGCGCGTCGTCAAGCGATCTCTTTACGCCCGCAGAAGCGTTCTTGTATTCGGACTCGATGGCGTTCATGCGGTTTACCGCGTTTCCGATTGCAGTCTGCGCGTCTTTGAAATTACCAGAGTTGATTGCAGAAGAGGCGTCGGACAGAAATTTTGTAATATTTTTGTCGTCGGCGCTTCCGTTCGCGATAATTTTGGAGTTTTTCAGTTGACTAAAGCGTTTTTGCGCGTCGTCAAGTTGTTTTTTCACTTTGCCGGACTCCGCCGCGTAGGCTTTTTCGGCAGCGTTCATCGTATCGAGCGCGGATTTTACATTGGAAGAGACACCGTTGAAGTCGTTTGCGGCAAGCGCTTTTTGCGCCGACTGCAAAAATCCGTCAACGCGCTTACCGTTCGCGTCATTTTTGGAAAGAACGCCCTGCGACAGCAGACTTGAATATTTGCTTTGCGCGTCTTTTATTGATTTATCGGCTTCCGCGCGCCGCTGAGAAAGATAACGCTGGGCGGCATCTTTTGCGCCTTTTTCCGCTTTGTTATACGCCGAAATAACTTTGTTATACGCGTCGGTGATTTTATCGTCGCTGGAACGCTCTTCCGGCGCTTTTTGCAGCAAGGCGTCTCCGTCGGCAATGCTGACTTTCGCCTCTTGAAAAGACTGCTTTGCCTTCGCGTCGGAAAGCGCGCCGGATTTTTCCAGCGCATCGACTTCCGCCTGCGCATTTGCGCGCGAAATATCCGCTTTCTTCTTTAAAAGAAGGTGCAGCGCGTCGACAAATGCCTCGTCCATCGCGGAGTTCGCGTCTTTCGCCTTATCAAGGCTCGGATCGTATTGACCGTCGCTTTGCAGCCGTTCGGCTTCCGTCGTATAGTCGACTGCATTCTTAAACGAGTCGACGGTGCGGAGCGTGTTTTGCGCGTTTATGCCCGCGGCGGAAGCAATCATTAAAAATACAAAAATTTTCTTCATATTATTCATTCGGATTTCCTTTTTATCTGCATTCCCGCAGACCTTTTATTTCTTTGCGCCCTTCATGTTGTCGATTTCATTCGCCATGTCTTCAAGTTTTTTCAGACGCTGCCGGACGGCTTCAACGGACTTCAAACTTTCGTCGTATTTCATTTTGACTTCCGTATAAATCGCCTCGAATTTCGCCTTAACTTCTTCAAGTTTACCAAGTCCGTTTTCATAATCGGACGCGGATACCATCGCAGACGCTTCTTCATAAAGAGCGGACGCTTCCTTATATTGCTCCTCCAACGCAACTTGGGCTTTGAGTTCGTCAGCATCTTTGACGGTCTTATCGATACCGGTTTTCAAATCCGCCGCATACGCCGGCATTCCGTTGTCGATAACTTTTTGATAATTTTCTGACGCAGTCAAAAGCGATGTTTTTGCATCAGCCCATTCTTTTTTCTTGTTCTCTTTTATAATTTCGTCGGCCTTTGCGTAATTTTCTTCCGCAAGCTGAAAACTTTCGCTCTCATACGTCTTAACCGGTTCATAACGCGAGGCGCGCTCCCGTAAAGCCGTAGCTTCATCAAATTCCTTTGTAGGAACGCTTGCGCAAGAAACCAGCATTACAACCGCTGCCAACGACAAAACAATATACTTCATTCTAATCCTCCCGAAACAGAGCTTTTCCGCAAACCGGCTGACAGTCCGCCGCCGCGGAATCATAAAACAATGATGTAATATTCTATCAAAACTAAATTCAAATTGAAATAGCCGGAGAAAATATTACGCTATTTATTTTTATCGGAATATTACGCCTGAATGTCAAGCGTTAGTTTATAGAAGAATATTTATAGAAAATCTCTGTATCCACGCAATTAGGAATACAGACGGGATTTATTCGTAATTACGTTTCCTCCATTCCCAATTTTTAATTTCTTCTTCTCCATTAAAAATTCCTTTGTCTTCTATATATTTCGTACAACAAAACGCCTGCCGCTACACTGACGTTGAGGCTGTCCACTTTGCCGCAGGTGGGGATTGAGACGACGGTGTCGCATTGTTCTTCCAAGAGGCGCGAGATGCCGGATCCTTCGCTGCCCATGATAACGGCGGAGCGCGGCGCAAAGTCCGTTTTGTCTACGGAAGCGCCGCCTGAGTCCGCTCCGTAAATCCAAAAGCCGTGTTCTTTTAAACGCTCGACGGTGCGCACGAGGTTTGAAACGGCTGAAAACGGCACCCACGCGCTTGAACCGGCGCTTACGCGGGCGATGACTTCGTTTTCGGAAACGTCTTTTACGCTGCGGCGTTCGGGCAGGACGACTAAAGAGGCGCCGAATTGGTCGCAGCTTCGTATGATTGCGCCGACGTTGTGCGGATCCGTTATTGAGTCGAGAATGACAACGGTCTGCCGTTCTTCACGCGGTTTTGCGGCGGCGGATAAAATCCATGCGTCGAAGTCGATGAGATTTTTTCCGCCTCCATCGTCTTCCAGAGAAAAAAGCAGAATGCCGCGGTGGTCGCGGAGCGCCTCCGGCAGCGCGCGGACGGCATTATCCAATTCGTTTGCCGCCGCTTTTTCGCACTGAATGCCCAAACGCTCCGCCGCAGTTAAAATCTTTTTTACGCGCGGTCCAAGTTTGCCGTACATAATACGGAGTTTTGCAGCGTCGGCATTGTTTTTTACGCTTAAAACTTTTTCTTCTATCGCATGAAAGCCCGTGATAATTCGTTCCGGCATATTGAAATCCTTTATTCCGTATCCGCTGGGGTAAGCAGAGTATTTTCATCTTTCAAAGTTTTGTAATAAGAGCGGAGCCCGTCGATATGTTCAAATAATTCGGCATTGATTTGCTTTCCCATCGGATCCAAGATGAAGTCGATACCTTCCCGCCTTGCAAGTTTTGCCGCGGGAACAAAATCGCTGTCGCCGGCAATTAAAATTATTTGCTCCACTTGTTTTTTGTACGCCAACGATGCGATATCAATTCCGATTTTCATGTCGACTCCCTTTTGCTTTATCGAAATCTGAAAATCCGACTCATTTATATCCGTTACGGTAATTTCGCCCCGAAACAATTTTTTTACCGCTTTTTGATTGATTACGTATGACGCTTCCTCCGCCGCAAGAAAACCCAAACGGAGGGCAAGTTTTCTTTTTTTCTTCAATTCTTCTAAAAAAGTTGTCGTCCATGCGTAGGTGGGTTGTTTTGATAAGTCAATTGTTTTTTGAATAAGCGGGTGGTATATCTTTTTATCGACCGGTTTACAATCATAATAGAATATGCGGTACAGTTCATTGTGCCCAAAATATTTTTTTCCGTTTGCAGAAATGACCGGGGTTTTGTTCCGTAAATGGCAGTTGCAATATCGAAGCAGTTCCGCTGCTCTTTTTTCCGGAGTTTTTTCTCCTGCATAATGCTTCGCTAATTTTCTGTAATACGCTCCGTCAACAAGAATTGCAGTTTTCATATTTTTCCATAAATAAAAAAAAGACCTGTAATCTTTGGCTCTGCCTTTATAACAGGCGGCTTTTTCATTACAAGTCTGTTCAACTATCAATCTTTAGATTGTAATTGAATAATACACAAAGTTTCTTGCAAAGTCAAATAAAAAAATACTTTTCCGTTAATTTCTGCCGCAGCAGTTTTTATATTTTTTCCCCGAACCGCACGGGCAGACTTCGTTGCGTCCGATTTTACGCCCTTCGCGTTTGACGGTTGTCGTAACGATGTTGCCCGCAACGTATTTCCATTCGCCGTTGACTTTCTTGAACGCGGCGACTTCGTGATGAGTGTCGCGCATTTGTTTGAGCGTGTAGCCCGCCGTGAATTCCACGGTGCCCTCATCGTCGTTTTCGCCGCCTTTCTCCGTGTTGAGAATCGTAAGACCGTGCCATGTCGAATTCTTGCTCCAATCCTCCGTCGCTTTTTTATCTATTTCGGCAATGCCTTCGCCTTCTTCGCACGAAGTAACGATAAAATCAATCGCGTGCGCAACATACGCCGAGTACCGCGCCCGCATGAGCGCCTCCGCCGTCCGCGCTTTTTTCGTTCCCACGATGATGGGACGGCAGCATTCCGCATATTTTTTTCCCGAACCGCACGGGCAGTCGTTCATTTCTTCACTCATATCAAATCCCCTTACAAGTCAATTGAATGTAATGGGCGCACTATAGCGCAATCATGCCGGTTTGTACACTAAAGGGGACTTGGAACTTCGTTCCGACTTGCAGAACGTATTTTGAAAATTCCCTCCGCCTTGACCAAAGCAAGCCGCCCGCTTACAATCGTCCCTAAGTGGATTCCGAATATACGATAGTAGTTCCCGACGCGGACGTGCTTTCCTGCGTGTGCGGGACGAACGATAATAACTTAAAACTCATTGAACGCCATTTAGGAACGCCGGTTTTTACGCGCGGCAACGAACTTTCCGTTGAGACGGACGACGCGCGCACGCGGCAGGAGTTCCGTTTTATCATCGACCGCGTGATCGACGAGATAAACGGCGGCGGAACGGACGGGCGGGACATTATCGCCTGCGTGTTGAATACCGAGCGGAAAACCGACATGGAAAACGTATCGATTGCCGTGCCGGGAGCCGTCCGCAAAGTCTATCCGCATTCGCAAAATCAAGCGGACTATATCGCTCTTATGCGGAAACATGATTTGGTTTTCTGTTCGGGGGCTGCAGGAAGCGGAAAAACTTTTCTTGCCGTCGCCGAAGCGCTGCGTTTGGTGTTGACGCGTCAGTATTCGCGCTTGATTATTTCCCGTCCCGTTGTGGAAGCCGGAGAAAGCCTCGGATTTTTGCCGGGCGACCTTGAACAAAAAATCAATCCGTATCTCCGTCCGCTTTACGACGCGATGGATTTTCTTCTTCCGCATGAAACGGCGCGCCGCCTTACGGAGTCAGGCGTTATCGAAACGGCGCCGCTTGCGTATATGCGCGGACGCACGCTTAGTAACGCGGTGATAATTCTTGACGAAGCGCAAAATTCGACCGCCGCGCAGATGAAAATGTTTTTGACGCGCATGGGGCAGCATTCCAAAGTCTTTGTTACCGGCGACGTTACGCAAGTCGACCTGCCGAAGAAAAATCTATCGGGGCTGACGCATGCCCTTTCTTTGCTGAATAATATAGAAGGAAGCGGAGTCATTTATCTTACGGCGGAGGATGTTGTCAGAAATCCTCTGGTAAAAAAGATTGTAAAGGCGTATGAAAATGAACAAATCTGCTAATTCGGTAAAAAAAGCGCTGTGGATTTTGCGGCTGCTTAAAAATTTTACAAACGCTCTCAAGCGGCATTATCCGCTGATGATTCTCGTGGCGCTGGGGTTCGGCGCAGTGTCGCTCATCAATTTTACGGGGGCTGCGACGGGGCGCACAGTCGCCTCTTATAATCTTGACGAATTTGAAGTCAATCAAATTGCCGACCGGACGATTTTGGCTCCGCGCTCAATTCCCGCCGACGAAATGAATCCGGTCTTTGTGGAAGAAGGCGAAAAGATTATCCGCAAAGGTTTTCCGATTACCGAAGACGCGTACGCCAAACTGCAAAAAATGGCGGAATCTCCGATGTATCTTGACTACCGCGCGTTTGCCGACTTGGAACTTGCGCTCGTTTTACTTACGGCGATGTGGTTTTTGCTGTTCGCGTTCGCGCCGTTTAAGCACAAAGTCCTCCTCCGCGAATTCATATTTCAAGTTGCGTGCTTTATCGTCGTATACGCGGCGGCGGTGTTCGGTTTGCAAAGCCGCTCGTTTTCATCCCCGTTTACGCTTACGATTATCATTCCCGCCTCTTTATTTGTGCTCATTCAAGCGGTTTTGTACGGACAACTTTCGGCGACGTTTTTTTCGTTTATGCTTTCGTTCGGCGTTTTTGCGGCAAGTTCGTGGCAGATAATTCCGTTTGTGTTCACGCTTTCATCCTGCCTTGCCTCGTCCGCCATTGTGCGGAAAATCGCGCGCCGTATCGATATGGTCATCGTCGCGCTCGTGCTCGCCTTCCTTGACGCCGTCCTTATTTCGATTATCGCGGTGATTTTCAACGAAGACTTGAGCAGAATGCCGATGATTATCGCCGGCGTTGCCGCAAACGGCTTTTTGTCCGGCATTCTTGCGCTCGGACTTATCACGCCCGTCGAGTTTATGCTGAATACCGCCTCCGTCTTCCGCCTTATGGATTTAAGCGACTTAAACAATCCCGTGATGCGGAAAATGCTCATCACGGCAAGCGGAACCTACCAGCATTCGCAGATGGTGGCTCAACTTGCCGAGTCCGCCTGCCGCCGCATCGGAGCGGATCTTTTACTTGCGCGCGTCGCGGCGTACTATCACGACATGGGCAAAATCGATCAAAGCGAATATTTTACGGAAAACCAAACCGACGGCATCAACAAGCACGACGGATTAAAACCGTCTTTAAGCGCGTCGATAATCCGGAGCCATGTAAAAAAAGGCGTTGAAAAAGCGCGGCAAATGCATTTTCCCGAGCAGGTTATCGACATCATCGCCGAGCACCACGGAAACAGTCTCATTTCCTATTTTTACGAAATGGCGAAAAAAGAAGACCCGAACGTTAATCCCGCGGACTTTTCGTATCCGGGAAATCCGCCTGCAACGCGCGAGTCTGCAGTCGTTATGCTTGCCGACACGGTGGAAGCCGCCTGCCGCTCGCTCGACAACCCGACAGAGGAGCGTTTAAGCGCATTCATTCAAAATCTTATTAACGCAAAGGTTGAACATCACCAACTTGACGACTGCGGACTGACCTTCCGCGACATTACGAAAATCCGCGCCGAGTTCATAAAGATTTTAGTCGGTTTTTATCACAACCGCATCCGCTATCCCAATCAGAGCGAAATGGAAAAAGACAAAACGGCGGAAAACGCAAAGCGGGACGAAAAAGAAGAAAAAGATGAAGCCGCAAACGAAGTAAAGCCGCGCCGGAGATCGCGGGGCAGAAAGTCCGCCGGAAAGAGCAATGGCGAATAGAATTTTTGCCGGAATGCAGGAAGGGCTTTCCGAACCTGCGTGGCTTACGAAGGTGGAACCGTTTATTCAAAAGGTTATGGCGCGCCTTACGTTTGACGGAGAGGAAATTTCAGTCATGTTTTGTACCGATGAAAAGATCCGCGAACTCAACAAAACGTACCGAAACATCGACAGCGCGACGGACGTGCTTTCGTTTGAAAACGACGGCGTTTACGTCGACGATGAAGGCGAGTGGCAGACAGTCGGCGATATTGCGATAAGCCTTGATACGCTGCCCGTAAACGCCGCGTACTTTAAAACCGATAATAATACGGAATTAAAACGGCTTTTAATTCACGGAATTCTGCATTTGAACGGAATGGATCACGGAGACGAACATCTTGAAGAGGGACGCGCTCCTGAATGCGAAATGCTTTTGCTCCAAGAAAAAATTCTTTCCGAGTGTAATGACGACGTAATTTGGCACGGTTAGGAATTATATGAGTTTTTCTTTATTCGGAAATAAAAAAAACGCCGAACGGCACGCCTCCGAGGAGCGATCGCCTGAACAGCAGGAGATAATAAACGAAGAGCGGCGCGACATGATACGCGGCGTGGAAGATTTGTCGGAAACCGCCGTAAAAGAAGTTATGGTGCCGCGTATCGACGTTGATTTTATCGCGCTTGATACGCCGCTTGACGAACTTATGCAAAAAATACAGGAGAGCGGACACTCACGCTTTCCCGTGTACAGCGAATCTATCGACAACGTGGTCGGCGTCCTCTACGTTAAAGACCTCATTTATTCATTCAGAAAAAAAGACGAGCCGTTCGAACTTGAAAAGCGCATCCGTAAGGCGTATTTTGTGCCGGAATCCAAGCGAATCGATTCGCTTTTGCGCGAATTCAAACGGCGGCACCTGCACATCGCGATTGCAATCGACGAATACGGCGGCATTGCCGGAATCATCACGATGGAAGATATAATAGAAGAAATCGTCGGCGATATTCAGGACGAGTTCGATAACGAGCACGAAGATATTTTGTCCGTCGGGAATAATATGTGGCTTTGCGAAGCGAGAGTCGACCTCGATAACTTAAACGAGGCGCTTGAAGCCGAGTTTCCCGCCGCGGAATTCGATTCGCTTGGGGGATTCGTGTTCGATCTGTTCGGAAAAATTCCTGTAAAATTCGAAAAAGTCAGTTGGGGAGATTATGATTTTGTGGTTCAAGATATGGAAGGCTACAGAATCAACCTTATAAAAGTTATAAAACGCAATGAGGAACAAGATGATGAAAATAAAAAGGCTCAATAGTATTGCCGTCTGCGCCGCGCTGCTTTTGGCGGCGGACGTTTTTGCCGCCGGAAAGACCGCCGCGGATTTTTTGGAAATGGGGCGCGCCGCCGAGGAAAATGAAGACTGGTACGGCGCTTCTCAATATTTTATGGAAGCCCTGCACCGCAATCCCGCGTATTCGGACGCGTATTTTCATCTTGCGGAGTGTTCTTTTCAACTAGGGGAATTTGAATTTTGTCTTTCGCACTTGGACGAAGCGGAAAAATACGAAAAAGGAAGCGACCGCGTAAGGAATTTGCGCGGGTCGGCATTGATTTCGCTGGACAGATTTGCCGACGCGCGCGCGGTGTTTGAAAACGTGCTGAAAAACTCTCCGAACAACGTGGAAGCGCGCTTCGGGCTTGCCGAACTCGACTTGTTCGACGGGCGCGTCACGGGGGCGGAAAATCAGTACCGAGAAGCCTTAAAGCGGCAGAGCACGAACCGAAAAGCGCTTTTGAGCATGGCGTTCGTTTCGGCAGGGCAAGGCAGGCACGAGGTCGCCCTCAAATACGTAAAGCAAGCCTTGGAGCACGATTCGGGGAACGCGGAAGTCCACTATCTTGCAGCCCTCATTTATTCGATGCAGGACGATTTACGCGCTGCGGAAAAACAGTGCCGCATTGCAGTCGAATTGAACGGAAATTACGATAAGGCATACGAACTTTTGGCAAAAATCCGCTATGCGCAAGGTGAGTATGACGATGTCGTCTCCCTCTGCGACTTTAGAATCAACCGCAATAAAAATCTTTCTTCCGCGTATTACTTAAAAGGCGCGGCTTTGAGCGCTCTTGAAAACGTTGAAGGCGCGATTGACGCGTGGTCTGACGGGCTGAAAATCAATCCGGAAGACGAAGTAATGCGCGCCGCTCTGGAACTTATCGTAAACCGCGCCGTTCTCGTTGAAGATTCCCGCCGCGCCGCATGGGCTTCCTACCACATAAAGGCGGCTCAGGAATATATGCGCCGCTATGACAGCCGCGGCGCCTTATACGAGTATCAGCGCGCGCTCAAAATCAATCCGACGAATGCGGAGGCGCGCCTTGCGTTTGCAAAGCGGCTTTCCATGCAGGGAATGCACGAACTTTACCTTGACCAACTTTTATTCATTCGGGAAACCGAAAACTCTGCGCAGGGAACGGATACGGCGGACGCAAAAAAAACGCGCGCGCAGACCAAACGCGACGATACGATTGAAGCCTACAGCGTTCTTTTGCAGGATACGCTTGCAAAAAAGTGGAACGTGGAGCCGTTTTATCTTGATAAAACCCGCTGGAACATCGGCATTTACTATCAGGGGACTTCAGTCAATCAGATTCACGTTGAAAACAATAAAATTGCGGCGGAATTTATCTCCGACATATTTTCAGGCATTGCGCTCACGTCCGTAAAAACGTTTCCGCTTCCGGTTGAAGGATTCGGCGCCGCCTACCAAAGAGCGCGCACGAGCGGAATGGATTATTTTGTGATGATTTCCACCGACGAGGGCGCACGCGACTTTGTGCTGGACTACAAACTGTATTCGGCGCGCACGGGAAGCGAATTGGCGTCGTCATCGCTTTACGGCACGGCGAATTACCGCTACGCAAACGTTTTCCGCCGTTTCCTCGCCGACATTCTTGAAAAACTGCCGGTGTGCGCAAAAATCATCAATCGGAGCGGAAAAACGCTGCTTTTGGACATCGGCAAGTCGGAAAACCTTGTAAAAGGAGCCGTCTTTGACGTTGTGCGGAAAAATGCGCTTCAAACGGCGGCGCAGGGAATGGGGCTGACGTACCGCGATACCGACGTACTCGGCACGCTCACCATTACGCAAACGGGGGATGAAGTTTCAGAAGGCGAACTTGAATACCGCGGATTTTACGACCGCGTAAACACAGGAGACGAAGCGGTGCTTGTTTCCCTGCCGGAAAAGTCTGCAAGCGAGGGAGAGCCTGCAAACGACAGCGCGCCGGCGGCAACTGCCGACGGAAAAGCGGCGGAAAACTTAAAAGCGGGGCTTACCGCACAGGATTTAGGAATACGCCGAACGCCGTCGTTTATCGACATTATCAGAAGCATTTACTGAGATTCCGGCAGCGGCATTAAGTCAAACGAAGAATCAATCCATTTTTTGGAAAGAACGGGAAAGTCGCCGTAGAGAGCAACAAAGTTTATGGCGGCTTTTTCATAGTCTTCGCAAAAGTAGTGCGACTCGGCAAGGTAAAAGCGGGCGCGCGCTTCCACTGTATGCGTTAAGTTTGTTCCGAGCAGTTTTTCAAGCGCGCGCGCGGACTGTGCATAGTCTTTTTGAATAAAATATTTCCGCAATATTTCAAACAGTAAAAAATCGTCTCCGCCGTCAGGGGAAATTAAATCTTCTTCAAAAACGTAAAAACTCAAAGGTTCTGCTCTCCTTTTTACGCCGCCTGCAGCAAGGCTTTTTGCCGCAGCCTTCGATTTTGCGCTCATTTTTACTTTCTTTTTGGCGGGAATGCCGTTTATTTCAAGAAGCGGCAGCGGTGTTTCGCGCATGGAGCGGAGGTTGTTGTCGTAGATTTTTTCTTTTGCGGACGCGCTTTGAGGTTCAGTCGTCTTTTTTTTCGGAAACGGCAGCCGCACGCCGGTTACAGTCGCATTGATTGACGGCAGAACGATGTTGTGCCTCTTGCCGCCGCTTTCGGCGATGACCGCGTAAAAATATTCGCTGTAAGTGTTGACGCTGTCCACCCAGCCCGTCGTTTTTGCGTCCAGTTCCGCCGCGGGAGTGAGTCCGATTAAGTCGTAGGACGCGCTCACCGGCTTGGTGCTGCGAAATACGAGCAGTTTGGAGATTTCTTCCGCGCCGCCTAAAGGCGGAACCCACGAAATATTTATTTTAGTCCCTTTGCCCGCCGCGGCTTGAATGTCCGTTACAATCGGACGCTCGGCGGACAAAAAAAACGGCGCGCACAGCATGACTGCCGTAAAAACAAGCGGTTTATTCATGGGACAAAGTATAAAGGAAGATACGATTATCATGCAAGCGCGCGCATTTTACGTGCTGCCGCTGTATTGCTGCGCGGCGCGCTGAGCCGAAAATATTTTGCGTCTCCGAAACCGCCGCGACATTCATTCTTCCGTGTCGAACGCGCCGAACATATCTTCTTCCGCAGCGCACAGTTCTTTTGCAGCGTTTTTCGGAAGCGTAAACCGTCTTTTTTGAAACGCCGCTGAAAATTCCTGTTCAAAATCATGCTCTTCTCCCGTCGGCGAAAACAAAAGTCCGTGCTCCATAAAACTGAAATACGAACTTCGATTGATGATGATATGGTCAAGGAGCGGAATGCCTAAGATTTCCGACGCTTGAATTAAAATCTCCGTCGTTTTTACGTCTTCTTCGGACGGATTGCAGTTTCCGGACGGATGATTGTGACAGACGATGAGGGCTGCGGCGTTTTCCATCAGCGCTTCGGAAAAAACTTCGCGCGGATGGACGATAGTCCGATTCACCGTTCCGATAGACGCAATGCGAATCTGGATAATCTCGTGTCCGCCGGTCAGCGTTACGCAGATAAAATGCTCGCGGCTTTGCATGGAATAGTTTTTTACAAACGGAATAATGTCCTTCGGTGACTTGACGACGGCGCTTTTAAAGCTGTTGCGACGCCTTCCAAACTCGATTGCTGCGCGTATTGCCAGCGCTTTGCTTTGCCCGAGCCCTTTTACCGCCGTAAGACGCTCGTTTAAGTCCTCTGTGTTGGACGTATTGATGGCGTCGACAACGTTTTTGGCAAGCCGTTCAACCGGCATGCCTTTTGTCCCGCTGCCTAAAATCAGCATAACCAATTCCTCGTCGGTCGGATACGCGATTCCGTGTTTCAGCGCAAGTTCTCTAATATTCGGTTTTATGTAGTCGTTCATGCCATATATATAGAAAAAAGACGCGGAAAAACGCAAATATCTCAGATGAATATTTGAAAAAACAGCGGACTATTTGAGAAAATCGCGTTTTGAATGCAGGGGACGACTAAAGCGTAATTGCGGAGAAGACGCTGTACAGGAGGCAAATTCTTACGGTCAAATCGTTAGTTTTTATGAAAATATCGCGTTAATAGGTAAGTTTTGCCGTTTCAATGCGATTTTTAATCCCTCTTGCAGAAATAAATTCAATTATAAAATAAATGGACTTTTGCTTTTATGAGGATTATAATGAGAATTATGAAACTGCACACATTCAAGGGTGGAATCTTCCCTAACGAGATGAAAGAACTGAGCAATTCGTGTGAAATTGCGGACGTTTTTCCTTCCTCTAAAACAGTCGCGATTCCTATTACTATGGGCGGCGCTCCGAACGCTCCTTTAGTAAAGGTCGGGGACACTGTCGCGCGCGGTCAAAAGATTGCGGAAACGGACAAGTTTATGTCGGCGCCTGTGCACGCTTCGGTCTCAGGCAAGGTAAAAAAAATCCAGAACTACATTGTTCCGGGCAGCGCGGAAGTTCCGTGCATCGTTATCGAAAGCGACGGAGAGAATGCGGAAGAATTTATGTCTCCGCTTGATCCGTTTACTTGCAGCAAGGAAGAGGCGATTGCGCGCGTTCGGGATGCGGGCATAGTCGGCATGGGCGGCGCGTCTTTTCCCACGCACGTAAAACTCAACGTTCCGGCGGACAAAAAGGCGAATTACGTTTTGCTCAACGCCGCCGAGTGCGAACCTTATCTTACGATTGACGAGCGCACGCTGCAGGAAGACGCTGCCAAAGTTATCGACGGGCTTGCAATCGTCTGTAAAATCGCCGGAGCGGCGGGCATTATTTCGCTTGAAAACAATAAAGAGCACACCGTTCCCGCTTTAATGGAAGAAATTAAAAAACAAGGCTATGCGGACTTAATTTCCATTGCGCTTTTAAAGACGAAATACCCGCAGGGCTGCGAAAAAAACATCGTTGACGCGGTGCTCGGCGTGGAAGTTCCCGCCGGAAAACTGCCGCTTGATTCCGGCGCGATGATTACGAATGTCGGAACCGTCTGCGCCGTCAGCGACGCGTTCAGACTCGGTAAGCCGCTTATCGACCGCACGCTGACTGTTTCAGGCGGCGCGTGCGCAAAACCGCGCAACATCCGCGTTCCAGTCGGCACGGTTTTTGAAGATTTGATTCCCGATATCGTGGAATTGAAGGAAAGCGAAGTTGCAAAAATTCTTATCGGCGGTCCGATGATGGGCTTTACGATGCCGAGTACGCTTTTTCCAATCACCAAGGGCACGAACGGCGTTACCTTTCTTTCTCAAAAAGAAACCTACGTTACGGAAGAAGGGCAGTGCATCGGCTGCGGCCATTGCGTCGACGTCTGCCCGATACGACTGACGCCGGTTATGATAATCCGCACGGTACAAGCCGAAAATCTTAAATCTTCCAAACGATTCGGGCTGATGGACTGCATCGAATGCGGCTGCTGCTCGTACATCTGCCCCGCGCACGTGCGGCTTGTGCAGCAAATACGGCTCGGCAAATACAAAATGCGCCTGCAGATGGCGGAAGCCGCTAAAAAAGCCGCAGGAGGAGCAAAATGAGCGCGCCTAAATTCAGTCAAATCTATATTTCATCAAGTCCGCACTTTACGTCAGGAGACACGACGCGCGGCATTATGCTTGCCGTTTTGGTGGCGCTGCTTCCCGAATGCGTATACGGCGTTATCACCTTCGGCATACGCGCGCTCATTACGCTGCTGGTATCGGTGGCAAGCGCGGTCTTTTTTGAAGCGCTGTTCCAGAAAATCACTAAGCAAAAAATCTGCATTTCGGATTTTTCGGCGGCGGTTACGGGCGTTATGCTCGCCCTTGTCATTCCGTCGACGGCTCCGGTGTGGACGGTTATGTTCGGCGCGCTCTGTGCAGTCGTCGTTGCAAAAGGACTTTTCGGAGGACTGGGGGCAAACGTTTTCAACCCCGCTCTTACGGGGCGCGCGGTTATGTTCATCAGTTTTCCGGCGATTATGGGCGCAAGTTGGCTCAACGTGGACTCAGGCGTAAGCAAATGGAATTACGCGGCGACGGGAGCGGCGAACCTTGACGCAATCTCAAGCGCGACGGCGTTAAGCAAAATCAAGGAAGGCGGATTTAACGCGGACTCATCTCTTTTGCTCTCGTACTTTATCGGCAACCGCTCAGGCTGTATCGGAGAGACTTCGATCATGCTCATTCTCCTTTCGTTCGTGTTTTTGCTGATAACCGGCGTTATCGACTGGCGGACGCCGCTTGCAATGGTCGGAACTGCGGCTCTGGCAACGTTTATCGCGTCCGCAATCGGGACGCACAGCGTAGTTTCCGCCCTCACAGACGCGCTCGTTGCCGTTTTGACCGGCGGTCTGCTGTTTGGCGCGGTCTTTATGGCGACGGACTACGCGACTTCTCCCGTTACAAAGTCCGGCCGGCTTGTGTTCGGAGCCGGCTGCGGCGTGATAACGTTTTTGATTCGGCGTTTCGGCGGATACCCGGAAGGCGTTATGTTCAGCATTCTCATCATGAATTCCTTAACGCCGTTTTTGAACAATCTTATCGCCGTCAAATACGGCTACGGAAAACGCGCGCGCGCGGCGGCTCCGAGCAAGGAGGCGTCAAAATGACTGCGACAAAAAAGCCCGTTTTTGAAATGGTAAAACTCGGCGCGATTCTTGCGCTGTATGCGGCGGCGTCCTGCGCGGTTCTTGCGGTCGTAAACAATGTTACCTCTCCCGTCATTGCGCAAAATCAGAAAAACAAAGCCAACGCCGCCATGAAAAGCGTTTTTGCCGAAGCGGACAACTTTGATTTAATAGAAGATTTCGATACATCCGGCGGAGATGCGTCCATTTCCATTGACGAAATGTATGCGGCAAAAAAGGACGGAAAACTCGTGGGCGCGGTTGCGAAAGTCTCCGGTCCCACGTATGACCACGCGACGCTCACCGTCGGACTTGATTTGGAGGGAACGGTAACCGGCGTTCAATTCCTTGAAAATACCGACTCTCCGGGATTCGGCTTAAAGGCAAGCGATCCGACGTTCAAGGTCGAAAGCGGACAGACTTTTTACGGTCAGTTCGCGGGAAAAAAAGCAAGCGACGGCTTTATCGCGGGCGAAACGTTTGACGCGATTTCCGGCGCGACGATTACGAGTAAGGCGGTTGGCGCGATTCTTGAAAAAGGCGCGTCCGCTATGGGCGAATACTTAAAGGAGCACGAAAATGACTGATAAGATTAAAACGCTTACAAACGGCGTATTGCGCGAAAACGCGCTTTTGGTGCTGAATATCGGACTGTGTTCGGCGCTCGGCATTACGACGAGCATTTTCAACGGGCTCGGCATGGGCGCGGGCATGATGTTCGTTCTTATCATGAGCGAATTGGTAATCAGTATTTTTAGAAATTACATTCCGTCGTCAATCCGCCTGCCGATTTTTATCATCGTCATCGCGGCGTTTACGACAATCGTTCAACTTGTCTTGCAAGCCTACGTTGAGTCCTTGTACGACGCGCTCGGCGTGTTTTTGCCGCTCATCGTCGTAAACTGCATTATCATGGGGCGCGTCGAAGCGTTTTCAAGCAAAAACAAACCGTTCGACTGCGTTATCGACGCAATCGGCATGGGGTTCGGCTATACGCTCGTGCTTGTCGCCATCTCCCTCATCCGCGAATTGTTCGGCGGAGGCACATTGATGAGCGGAACGCCGCTTAAAATCGAAATCATCCCCGAAGCGTACCGGATAGGCGTTTTAAACAGCGCGCCCGGCGGCTTTATCGTCTTCGGATTCGTGGGAGCGATGCTGCAGGCGTACAAGCGCGTGCAAAAAGCGCGGGGCAAACTCAAAAAAGAAGCGGAAAAAGCGTCCTGCCCGATGGGCTGCGCCGGCTGCGCGCAAGGAGCGGCTCAATGACGGATTTATTGAAACTTTTTATTAAAGCGATGCTCATCGATAATGTCGTTCTTGTGCAGTACCTCGCCATTTGTCCGTTCATCGGCATGACGAACGACACGGAAAAAGCGACCGGCATGGGACTTGCGACAACCTTCGTTATCGTGCTTGCGACGGCGGCGACGTGGCCGCTTTACAACCTCGTTATGCTTCCCCTAAAACTCGAATTCCTGCAAACGCTGTTTTTCATTTTGGTTATTGCATCTTTAGTCCAGTTGGTGGAATTTTACTTAAAGAAAATGATGGTCGCGCTCTATTCGTCGATGGGAATTTACCTCTCGCTCATCACGACGAACTGCGCCGTTCTCGGCGTTACAATCAAGTGCATTAAAAGTTCCTACAACTACAGTCAGAGCCTCGTGTACGCGCTCGGCTCGGCGGTGGGATTTTTGGTAAGCCTTGTCGTTATGTCGGGCGTGCGGCTCCGCATGAAAACCGCGAAAGTTCCTCAGGCGCTCAGCGGTACGCCGATTTTGTTTGTGGCGGCGGGACTTTTAAGTCTTGCCTTTATCGGATTTAAAGGACTTATAAAATAGGGGGACGCTATGGTTTTGATTGTCGTTACGATTGCCGCCTCGCTGGCGATTGCGTTTCTTTTGGGATTTTTGCTCGGACTGTTTAAAAAGATTTTTTCCGTTGAAGTCAATCAAAAGGTGCAGGATATCCGCGACGCGCTTCCGGGCGCAAACTGCGGCGGCTGCGGATTTGCCGGATGTGACGCCTTTGCTTCCGCCGTGGACAAAGGAGACGCCCCCCCGGGAGGCTGCACCGTCGGCGGTGCGGATGTCGCCGCCAAACTCGGCAAACTTTTGGGAATGGAAGTCAGCGCGGAAAAGAAAGTTGCGCTTCTTGCCTGCCAAGGCGGGAAAGACTGCGCCCAGCCGCGCGGAACCTACGTCGGAGTTGCAAGTTGTCTTGCCGCAAGCCTTGCGATAAATAACAGCAAACGCTGTTCGTTCGGGTGTATCGGGCTCGGCGACTGCGTTACGGCGTGTCCGTTCGACGCGCTTTCGATGGGCGATGAGGGCATTCCAATTGTCAATTACTCCAACTGCGTCGGCTGCGGAATCTGCGCAAAGACCTGCCCGAAAGGCTTGTTCGACATCATTCCGATGGCGCGGAAGGGTTCCGCCGCCTTATGCCGGAACAGAGCGGATAACCGCCCGCAGATCAAAAAAGACTGTTCGGTCGGCTGTATCAAGTGCGGCTTATGCGAAAAGAAATGCCCCGAACACTGCATTTTCGTCATCAACGGCATTCCTGAAACGGATTACGCAAAATGCACGAGCTGCGGCGTGTGCGCCAAAGTGTGTCCCGATAAAGTTATCAAAATGACTGAAAACGTCGTTTCCGCATAAGGGAGAGGATTGTGAAAAAAAACGGCGGCTGTTACGGGCTGCCGTTTTTTTATTCGTACGGGGACTTTATCCAGTCCTTCTGTGTTGGGGAGGTTGATTGCAAAAAAGTAATTGCGAATGGAAAAACGCTGCTGAAAAATGAAAACCGGCGCCGCATTCGTGTGAACGGCGGCGCCGGTTTCAAAACACATTACAGTTTTTCCGCACACGCGGAGACAGTCTAAAACTTCTCCGCAAAAACCGTAATATCGTCGACGCTCTTGCGCTTAGGCATCGCAGTCGCATCTCCTTCAGGATAGCCGACGGCAATAACTGCGACAATCGCCTGCTCCGGCGGAATATTAAACAATTTCCGAATTGCCGCTTCATCGTAAATGCCCATGATGAGCGTTGCAAGCCCCAACTCGTGCGCTTTGAGGCAAAGGTTCATCGCCTGCATTCCGTGGTCGTAATACTGAAAGCCGTCTTTTAAGTGCGTTCGTATTCGCCTTCGCGAGTAAAGCCCGAGCGCTTCGTTACGACCGTCGATACGATGAGAACGGGCGCATCCTTTGAATTCCTGCGGTTGAATTCGGCAAGACATTTTTCAAGTTCCGACTTCGCTTCACCTTCCGCAACGTAATAGCGCGATGTCTGCGAGTTTTTCCACGACGGAGCAAGAACCGCCGCCTGAATAATCTGGCGAAGTTGTTCGCGGGGAACGGGCTGCGTTTTATATTTGCGCACACTGCGGCGCTGCTCGATACAGGTCTGTAATTCCATATGCATTTCCTTAAAAGTTTAATGATGTAGGTAAAGTATATCCTATTTGCTAAAGCGTGTAAATTTTATTTATACAGCGGCGGGTAAGACAAGCTTGGACGTTTTGCATTCCGTTTATTATTGGGATAGCCATGTTATTGAGCGGAACCGGAATTGGAATTCGCTTGTTGCTGCTTGAACGCAGTGTAAAACGCTCTTACGACGGGGCAGTACAGTTTGTCTTCGCACGCGACGTGCGTTAAAATCCAATCGCGCAGATAGTCTGCAAAATTAAAGCCGATAGTAAGCGACATATCGTCAAAGTCGCTTAAAACCTTTGTTAAAGTCAACACGAATTCCTGATGGCGCTGCTTGTGCGCTTCATAACCGGAGAAATGGCATATCTGCATCAATTTTTCTTCGTCGCCAAAATGACTTTTCGTATATGCAACCGCCTGTCTAAGCGCATCTGAAATCGCTTTACGCCACGCTTCTTTTCCGCCTTCCTTGGGATTCATTAAAACGCTGTGTAAATTATTGCAGAGCGATACAAGATGTTGGTGCTGTTTATCAATACGGGGAATGCCGAGTTCAAACTTTTTATCCCATTGAACCCAAATCGCGCACGCTTCCGAGTCCGCGTCGTTGGTAGTCATATCGGGATTTTCCGCCATATTTACCTCCTTGATTCTTAAAATAACGATACGTTAATAAAGTATAGACTGTATTTTGTAAATGTCAACATTATAGACCGCCTCCAAAGAGGCGCATACGTCTCTTTCATTCATAAATGAATTATTTTCCGTCGACACGCACAGCTGTTATATCGGCTTATTTGACGGGCGCGTAAAGGGGACGGATTAAAAGCCAAGCGAAAGGAATTACTTTCCGCGAATGCCGGAAACTTCGTTTCACGGATTTAAGACGCCTGCCGCGATACCAAAATGTCTTTATGCGGCAGCGGTAATTTGGCGGTTCGTTATTCGGCAGATTTAGCAGTGCCGACTTTTTTAGTCCAGCATGTATAAAATAAGCAGAGGTTTTAATTCAACAGGCGTTATGTTCTATGAATAATATTGGGAAATCCATGTCTAATAAAACGAGGGATCGATATAGGGTACGAGTACATACGCCTTAAACAAGAAGAAAACAAAGGAGTAGAGAAGGTATTATTAATAATCATCTACGAAAAATTATTTATATTTCATGTTGCAAAGTATCTATTATAAGTTATAATTAATTTATGATGTACGGAAATA
>JBQNBN010000029.1:0-29493 GCA_052169915.1 Treponema sp. | reverse complement strand
GTTACTGCCAATTTCGGTACGCTCTGCACTAAAAAATGCACATGCTCTTCTTCCATTCCTATTTCTACAAATCTTATTTCGTAGCACTTTTCTATTTCTATGCAGATTTCTTTCAGCCTCTCTCCTACTTCTTCCGTAAATACCTTTCGTCTGTATTTCGCCGGAAATACCAAATGATATAACAGCAAGCTTTTGTTATGGCTTATATATATGCTCACCACTCATGCTCCCATTATATCAGCTTTTCGACGCTAGAGTCGGGGAATTAGACCCGCAGGAGATTAAAAATCTCCTCTTTTTTATATTTAATTACCTCAAAAGAGTTCAGATTAAATCTATTTATTAATTGTTCTTTTAATTTTTTGCTAACAAAAAATTCATCAAAAACCCGGGTTAATTGAACAATATTCCTGCTTTTCCCAATCTGGCTCTCGTTTTAGTTTGAAAATATTCTTTCTTCTAAAGCCTACACCACATGAATAACAGGCAAAACTATCATCATATATAAGATGTTGGTATCCAAGATCTTCTTCTGGTTGTGGGTATTCAAAATGCCATTCGGGAGTTAGTACAAAATAGGAGGCTTGACCCAATTCTTTTTTTGAAAATTTAGTTTTATACTGATTATCAAATATTACCGTTGAATATTTTCGAATAAGACTTTTAACAAATGACCAATTTTTATCATTCTCGCCGATATCAAAATAATTGATCAATCCTTTTTTTATTTTGATATTATTTTTTTCAAACTGGTAAAATAAGTTTTCATCTTTTGAAAAAGATATTCTATGTATGATATTCATGTTATAAGCCTAAATCTATTGTTTGAATATAATAATTTATTTGTACAAAACTTTATTCAAATAGCATTATTTTCTTTTCAAAAGAATATAATTTATCTTTTATAAATTAGGTTTTTAATATTTCACAAGAAGTAAAATATACAGAAAGTCTATCTGTGGATACATCATCATAGGTTAAATCTAAATAATCTTTATATACATCATAAAATGGGAAAAAAGAGGATATTTCATGTTGTAATTTATATCTATCAAACAGTTTCACATTTTACTTCGAATATACACGTGTGTGCCCCCTTTTTTATCGGTGGCTTTGCAACTGCAGTTTTATGATAACCGCTCAATATTACAGTCCCGGTATTACCGCTCCTAAAAAGAAATACCACACCACAAACGCGAGCGCTATTGCCGTAGCAAGAAAACTCATCGCAAGGGGAGGAAGCTTTATATCGGCAAGGCAATTTATTTTGGGGTTCGCGGTGTAATACTTTATCCGCTGCTCATCGGGCAAATCGCCGCGCTTTTTCATTTTGCGGTATGCTTCGTCATATTTTCCTTTGTACGTAATGCCTTCAACTTCAAACGTATAGTTATAACTGACCGTTATTTTGATAAAATACAACTGATAAATCGTCCGTTTTACGATTTTACCGGCGGCAATGTTAGTCAGATCATCGTTTTTCAACAGCGGCACGTGGATAATCGTTTTGACTTGCATTATTAAAATCAGTACAAATAATACGGCTCCCCCAATAAAATAAAAATCGATACTTCCAAAATTAATAAACGGCGTAATCATTTTTTAGTCCTTGTCCAATCAAAAATCCGCGCGGCAATTGCTTCAACGCAGAAACGTTTATTCCAGTCGTCTCCCCGCCTGCCGCCTGCATAAAAAAAGAAAACGCCGGCAATGATGGAGGATTTGCTGACGTTTTCCAAAAGGAATTGTATGAAATTTTTACCGAGCGTCCGTCGCGTCATAACTGCCGCGCCGAAGCGCTCAAACTAAAACTTAGCGCTTTAAACTCAGCGCCGTTTCAAGCAGCGTGTCCGCCGTCTGAATCGTTTTTGCGTTCGACTGGAAGCCGCGCTGAGTTACAATCATGTCAGCCATTTGCTCGGAAAGGTCGACGTTCGACATTTCAAGCGCGCCTGCAAGCAGTTTTCCCTTGCCAGCCGAGCCGGATTCGCCGATACGCGCCTGTCCGCTGTTGTTCGTTTCGACATACGTGTTGTCTCCGGCTTTTTCAAGACCGCGGTCGTTTGCAAAGGTCGCAAGCGCAATTTGACCGACAACGCGGCTCGTCCCGTTGGAATAAATGCCGGTGATAATGCCGCTCTGGTCGATTTTAAAATTATCGAGGTAGCCGAGCGTGTATCCGTCCTGCGAGTACGCTTTCGTCGTGCTTTTTGAAGCGGACTGCGTAATCGTATTTTTCATGCTGCCGATTGTTCCGATGTTGATGTTCATCGTCTGGCGGTAGGGATTTCCGTCCGCGTCGTTTTCGCTTTCGGGAACGGCGTACGACGCTTGAATAATAATCTCGCCGTCAGCCGCGGACTCGTTTCCCGCAGAGTCCGTAACGGATAAAAGTTGTCCCATGTTGTCAAAATTGACGATAAAGTTATCGCCCGTCCCGTCCGTCGTGCCGAGCCCTACGCGCGTCTGCGTAACGTTCGCGTTGTCCGCATCGACTTCCACGCGCGCATTCCACGAGTTGGGATTGCCGACAACCCGCGTAAAATAAATGTTGAGCGTGTGCTCGTTGCCGAAACTGTCGTAGATTTTCTGATTAGTTGCCCACGTTCCGCGCACAACGTCGTCGGGTCCCGCGCCTTCTGCAATTTCAGGCGTATTTTTGTCAAGGTTACACGCATAATGAATATTCGTCGTTGCCTTTGCCGGATCCTTTGCGCCGACTGGAATAACGAGGTCGGTCGGAGTTCCCGCAGTCTGAATGATTTGAGAGCCGTTCAAATCCTGCGCCATCCAGCCCTGCACGCGCTGACCGTTTGCAGGATTTACGAGCGTACCGTCGCGGTCAAGCCCGAATACGCCGTTTCTCGTGTAAAAACTTTCCGTTCCGTCTTTTAAGATAAAAAATCCGTTTCCCTGAATAGCAACGTCGGTAGAAACGCCGGTCGTCTGCAGGTTGCCTTGCGTAAAAACCTGTTCAACCGTCGCAATCGTCATGCCTAAGCCCACATCTTTGGGGTTTACGCCGCCGAGTTCTTCGGTCGGACGGGCGGCGCCTGAAATCTGCTGTGAAATCATGTCTTGAAAATTCACGCGCCCGCGCTTAAAGCCTACGGTGTTGACGTTTGCAATGTTGTTGCCGATAACGTCCATTCTCGTCTGGTGGTTCTGCAATCCGGAAACGCCGGAGTAAAGTGATCTCATCATATTCTTAGCCCTGCCTCTTCATTGACTTGTCGAATTTTATTCACCGTAAACGGCTTTTATTTTGTTCATGTCGTAGTACATACCGTTGACCATAACCTGCGGATTTTCGCCGAGCGACGCCGCTTCAACAATTCCGCGCGCAGTCGAGTCCCCTAAGTCCAGTTCCACAGTCCTGCCGATTGTAGCAGACGCGTTGGAAGAATTGAGCATAGCCGCCATTTTGCCGAACGACTCGTTCATATTCGTCATCTGTTCAAGAGATGAAAACTGCGCCATCTGCGCAATGAACTGCGTATCTTCCATCGGATTGGTCGGATCCTGATTTTGAAGCTGCGTTATAAGCAATTTCAGAAAATCGTCTTTGCCAAGTTCGTGACTTGCCTCGCGCTTTCCCGCATTCAACTGCTTATTAAAAATGTTCACTTCGTTTTCAACCATAAACTTTTCGCTTGAAGTCATAACGGTATTCATAGAAGGAACTGTATTGATTTCGTTCATCATCCACCTCTTGGTTATATTGTCGAAGTTTTACGCAACGATGTTTATAGAATTCGCCTGAGAAAAGGCAAAATCGCCCTCGTCGCCGTTTTGAATTCCTGAATCTATCGACTGTTCAGAATAGGCTTTGTTTACCGCAAAGTCCCGTCCGGCATCGTTTGCGCCCTGCCCGTCTCCGCTCAAATTCCCGCCGAATTGCCCGTTTCCCGCCATCGCAAGTTCAAATCCCGCGTTGTCAAATCCGCTGTTCACGAATGCCTGACGCAGACTTTCCGAACTTTCCTTGAATGCGTTAAACGCTTCTTGACTTGCAACCGTTATGCGCCCGGAAAGCGTTTTATCGGAAATCTCAAGGTCGATTTTTACGTTGCCAAGCGATTCGGGATGGAGAATGAGTTTAATTTGCCCTGCGTTGTTGTCTTTAAGAACGATATTGCCCGCTTTGACAAAGTCTTGCGCGTTGTTTTGAATCTGATTTGCAAGCATCGCTTGAAAAGTCGAACTTGACGCGGATGAGGTTTGACTGTTTGACGACGTCAGATTTTGCTGAATGCCGTCGGCAAGGTGTACCGTCATTTCAGCGGCGTTTTTGCCGTCGTAACGGATTTCCGTTTTCAGTTCCGCCTTTGCGGAAAGTTTTTTTGCGGCGGCGGCAACGTCGTCTCCTCTTTGAGCGCGTAAATCCGTAACGGTAATTTTTGCCTGTCCGTCCGCAGAAGATTTTTTCTCCGTCCGCTTGGCTTTACCGTCTGAAGTCTCCGCGCCGGAAGCAAAACCGCGCTCCGTTTTTTTAGATTCGGCTGCAAATGAAAGCAATTGCGCGCCTTGAAGCGCTGCTTCCGCTTCATCGGAAAACTTATCTGCGTCGGTTTCCGCGGAAAGTTTTATCAATTCCTTTGCGCCGGCGTTTTTATCGTCCGCCGCATTCGGTTTTGCGTTTTTTGCCGCCTGTTCCGTCTGCGCCATCAACAAATTGATTGTGCCGAGCGAGGCTTCCGCGGCTTTTTCCGCGTCGCCCGCTTTATGAGTCTGCGTTTTTGCAGTCCGCTTTTTATTGTCCGTGCGTTTCGCGTCTTTTTTCGCAAGCCGTTTATTGTCTTTTATTTCAGCATTGTCAGCGGCGGAAGAATTACGCGTCTCCGCCTGACTTGACGCATCTTCCGTTTTTTCAGCACTGTTTTTGGAGTTTTCGCTTGTCTTACGCGGAGAGTAATCCGTTTCCTGCGCGCCGCTTTTGCCGTACGAGTCAGAATCGGGTTTGTCGGAAACGTCGCGCGGTTTATCATCGGCTGGAGAAGAAGATTTTTGAGCGGCGCTTACCATTCGGCTGAAATCCGAACTGTGCTCTTCATTGCGATTGGGAGATTCCGTTTTTGACGGCGGAATAAAATCCTGTTTTACAAGGACGGGATTTACCGCCGCTTTTTCAGCATTGCCTATAAATGCCTGCATGGCAATTCCTCCTGCGTAAACAGTCGAAACGCCGCGCCTTCCCTACTCCAAAGATTCGGGTTTGCTGAGCATTTTGCGCTGAATTTCAGCGGCGCGGTCGGCAGGCATGAGCGAAAGCCAATAGGAACCCAACGATGAACTTCCTTTTTCTTTCGCAATTTCTTCGACTTTGCGAAGGACGTCGATGACCGTCTGGTCGTCCATCGCCACAAGAATGCCGACTGCCGCTTCGGGACGCATACCGTTTAAGTTAGCGGCAATCTGTCCGATGTTTACGTTTTTATCATCGTAAAGTTTGACGGTATTATTGAATGTTTTTTCCCTGTCTTCCTGCGATTTTTCACGGACGGTCAGTTCGGAGGCAATCTGCTCATTGAGTTTTTCTCTCTGAGCGACGTCTTCTTCGCGCTTATCCAGTTCTTCCTTATAGAGATTTAAAGATTCGCGCTGCTTGTCCAGTCGATCTTGATCCAAATCGCCGGTAATAGGCGCCGATGACGTAGATGTTTTTGACGTCTGCGGATCTTTTCCCAAAAGTTTATAGACGGGAGCGAAAGCTGTTTTTACATGAATGACGCCGAGATAATCGAACCAAAGAAGTCCGCCGATTGCCATTATGATGATGAGCATGAGCAAGACTATTGACTTTCCGAAAGATTTCACCTTTTACCTCTGGAATATAGGGTTTGTGTTATTATCGGCGTTATAGAAGTCCCGCAATAGCGGTACCTAACGTTATGTCGTTGTCGCGCTCAAGCGTTTCCCAGTACAAGGAGCGGCGGCGCGTCAAATGCTCGTCCAAAAGCCCTTCCACGCGCGCCTTTATCATGCGCGTTTTATAAAACGTTGTGCCGTTGCAGAGAATGCACACGGGACGGGTCGGGTGTTTTCCTTCCCCGCTTTGAACGACTGCAGCGATAAGTATTGCCGCTGCCGAGCGCGCCGAACGCTCTACGACCGCGTCAAGCAATTCAAAAAGAATGTCGTAGTCGTCTTCGGAAGCGTTTGAAGCGGCAAGTTTTGCAAGAGAGCCGTCTCCGTAGGGACTGTGTAAAAACGAATCAAGTTCGATGAGCGTAAGCGTTTGAAGCGCGCGGAGGGAGGCGTTCATTTTTTCTGAAAAAAGTTTTTCTTCCGCAGCCGAGTGCAGGATTTCAAGGGCGGCAAAGCCCAAATACGCGCCCGAACATTGTTTTTCAATGTGAAAGACGCCCGGACGCGCCGATTTTTTATCGAATGCCGCATCAAAGTCGGAAAGCACGACCTTATTCATCTTGCCGGACTCGCAGACGACAATCTGCTTTTGGAAATTACGCTCTTTTATTTCATTTTGAATGTAGGCGGCGTTTAAGCCCGTTCCCAGAATAAACCCGATGTAAGAAGAATACCTGCATCCGGCCGAAGGAGCGGCGGCTCCGGCAAGCAGGGCCGCTACTGTATCGTTGAGCATCGTTACGCGCCGGATTTCATTCCAGCCGTGCGCTTTCAAAGCCTCTTTTAATTCTTTCCCGACCTTGCATCCGGCAACTTCCGGCGCTTTTACTTCCTTAGAAAAGCCCAAAAGAACGCCGTCGCCGTCTTCGGTAATGCGCATGGGATAGGAAAAACAAAATCCTATGCGGTCCGCTTTGTTTTTTAAATGTTCAAGATTGTTTGCAAACTGATCAAAAAATTCCTTTTTAGAAAGTTCGCGCTCAACGCCGGGCATCTTCGTTTTTTCCATTTCGGAAATCGAGGCATTTCCGTTTTCATCAAACGCGACAAGACAGGAGCGGAAATTAGTTCCGCCGGCGTCGATGACGATAACGCTTTTACCGACTGCTCGCTGTTCAGGCGGCAGGCACCACGTCGGAATCATATCTTGATCCGCTTCAAGTCCCATAAGCCCCTTGTTCATGTCGTCTAAAATCGCTTCCGCAAGGACTTCAACGTCAAGGTGCCGTACAAAATTGTGCTTTAAAAGAAATGCGCTTACCGCCGTGCTCATAAAAACTCCTCAAAACGTATAGGGGAAATCGCTAAAACTTCCGTCAGATTTCTGGCTATTCCCTCGATGATTGTCAAAAATAAACGCCGAAACGCGATGTTTTAATTCGCGCTGTTTCAACGACTTAAAACTCGTCAACTTAAGCGATAACGAAAGTATCGAACGGGTCTATTCTAGCGAATATTGCGTAAAATGCAACAGAATGTTAGAGTCGAGCCCATGTCAGTCGACTTGCAGACATTAAAAAACGAATTGAATCCGGAGCAGTTCCGCGCAGTTACGACGATTGACGGCGCAATACTGATTATCGCAGGAGCCGGCAGCGGAAAAACGCGCGTCATCACCTACCGCATTGCAAATATGCTCGATTCAGGCATCCCGCAAAGTCAAATCCTTGCGCTCACCTTTACGAACAAGGCGGCAAAAGAAATGTCCGAGCGCATAAAAAGTCTCACGCAAAAAAAACTGCAAAATCTCACCGTTTCGACTTTTCACGCGTTCGGCGTGCGGATTTTACAGCAGGACATAGACAAACTCGGCTGGCGCACCAATTTTTCCATTTACGATGAAACCGACCGTTCATCTCTCATTAAAGAGACCGGACGCGAATTGCAGTTCACGCCCGACGCGCTCGACGTGTATAAAATCGGAAATCTTTTTTCCAATATCAAAACGGGGCGAAAAACGTGGGACGGCGCAAACGATATGTACAAGGAACTGTACGAAGGCTATCAAAGCGGGCTCAAACTTTTCAACGCAGTGGACTTTGACGACCTTATAATGCTGCCGATAAAACTTTTCCGCGATTTTCCCGACGTGCTCGCCCGCTACAAAGAACGCTACAAGTATATTATGGTCGATGAATTTCAAGACACGAGCCATCAGCAATACGAAATGATGCGCCTCTTGGCGGACAAAAACGTTGCTGTTGTCGGCGATGACGACCAAAGCATTTACAGTTGGCGCGGAGCCGACTACAAAAATATCGTTCAGTTTGAAAAAGATTTTCCTGACGTCAAGGAAATCCGGCTTGAACAAAATTACCGCTCAACGGAAACGATTCTTGCAGCGGCGAACGGCGTTATTTCGCACAACACGAACCGCAAAGACAAAAAGCTTTGGAGCGGCAACGGAAGCGGAAAACCGATTGAAATCTTTATGCCGGAAAACGAAAACGCCGAAGCGGACTTTATCGCAGAGTCCATACAGGGCATTGCAATGGAAGAAAAACGCAAATATGCCGACTTCGGCATTTTGATACGCGCAAACACGCAAAGCCGCGCCATTGAAGAAGCACTGTTGCAGGCGAATATTCCGTACACGATGAGCGGCGGCACGAGTTTTTTCGAGCGCAAAGAAATTAAGGACGTTATAAGTTATCTCCGTGTTATCGCCAATCACGACGACGACGTAAACCTTTTGCGGATTATCAACACGCCGCGCCGCGGAATCGGTCGCACTTCCATTCAGCTTTTAAATGACGAAGCGAATTCGCTTTCTTCCAGTTTGTGGACTGCAATCGACTCGCTGCTGAAGCGTGAAGACAGTCCTACCAGTGCAGCATTAAAAGAAGATTTGGAAAACTTCGTTGCAATAATCGAAAATCACCGGCAAAAATTATTATCAGGTCGAGGACTGGCTGCAAAAGTCCGCGCGTTGATTGAAGAAGTCAACTACAAAGATTATTTAATCACCGAGTACGCAAAAAGCGAAAAAGCGGTCAGATTCAAACTGATGAATATCGAAAGTCTTTTGAATTCGATGGATATGTGGGAAAACAATCCCGACAACACCAACACAAGTTTGTTTGCGTACTTGAACCGCATTACGCTTTTAAGCCGCGACGACATGGATGCGGAAAATGACAAGGGCACCGTCAATTTAATGACCATTCACGCGTCAAAGGGACTGGAATTTCCGGTCGTCTTTATTGCAGGCGCGGAAGAAGGGCTTATTCCGCACGCGCGGAGCATGGAAGAAAACGGCGGCAACATCGAAGAAGAGCGGCGGCTTTTTTACGTTGCGATAACGCGCGCGCGCGACAAACTGCTTATCTCCGCCTGCCAAAAACGGCGAAAAATGCAAATGACGGTCGAATGCCAGCCCTCCCAATTCCTCGACGAAATCCCTGAAAACCTCGTCGAATACCACGAACGCCCCAAAGAAGTCGAAGCGGACAAAGCGCACGATATTTTGAGCAATATGCTGAAGAATCTTAACGGGAGGTGAGGGGCGGCAGGCGGGCGGAGAAAGTAGTTATCGAACGGGTCTATTATTTACTGTTACGAAAGAGCCGTTTGCTGACCGGCGGACAAAGAAAGCAGTTTGTAAAGATAAAACGCTGTTTCTGCCTGTCCGAGTTTTGTTGCGGGCGGCAGAGAACCTGCAGGCGGCGGAGAAAGATGTTTGAAAGATCTAACGGAGTTACCGCCCGCACGAGTTTTGCTAACGCAAAACTCGCGGGAAACAGTACTCGCTCTTCATTCCTCTACCTCTCCTCCTGCACATCAATTAAGAATTACGCATTCCCAATGCTCTCACCCTTCACTTCAGCCAGCATTTTTCCAGTCGCTTGTTTTTGAGATTTAGTTATCTTTGCATATTCAATCAAATTTGTTACTGTTAAAAGAGGATTGTTACGAGGACTTTCCGCCGCGCAAGATTTTAGAGGCTTAAAGCCGCTTTAAGCGGGCGGATTGCAGCGACAAGGAGGCAGCGACATCAAGTCCGAATGAGTGAAGTGCAGTCCCAAATAAGGAGAGATATATGGCAACTCTTATTGAATATAATTGGCATGAAAGTTTGAGCGTCGGCTACTGTTACATCGATTTGCATCACAAAAAATTGCTGCTTATCATTAAAAAGTTCGGGGACTTGCTCAAACAGGGGCAAAAAAACTATGCGGCAAACATCGGAAAGATTTTGAAAGAGCTTTCCGACTACACGTGGTACCATTTTTCCGAAGAAGAAAAAATAATTTCCAAATTCCAGTGTCCGTTTTTTGAAGAGCACGCAAAGATTCATGCCGAATTCATTGAAAAAATCAACGCGGGATTAAAAACGCTTGCTTCAGGCGACATGGAGGCGGGACTTCAATTTCATAACTTTCTCGGAAAATGGCTGACCGAACACATCGCCGTTACCGACCATAAGTGGTCAGGCTTTGTACACGAAAATTATCCCGACGCCGACTTTTAAGCGCGGGGGGAGAGGTTAATGAGGAATGCTTAATTAGGAATTCCGAATTAAAAACTACGAATTGGGAAACTCAATGGAGGGGCGAATGTCTTTATTATTTTCACCGGCGCGGATTAAAAATCTTGAAGTTTCAAGCAGGCTTGTTATGCCGCCGATGGCATCCGCGAAGGCGGACGAAAACGGCTTTGTTACCGACGAACTCTGCCGCTATTACGATGAAAAAACTTCAAGCGGCGCAGCCGGGCTGGTTATCGCCGAGCACGCCTACGTCAGTTCCGACGGCAAATTAAGCGCGGGGCAGATTTCGGCGGCGGAGGACGGCTGCGTCACTGGATTAAAGCGACTTACGGACGTCATTCATAAGAACGGGGCGGCTGTCCTTGCTCAGATTACCCACGCGGGCGCCGCCGCGTCCGAAAAAATTACCGGTCTTCCGGTTTTGAGCGCGGGCAGCGCGCGGGTAAAATGCCGCAGCGGTTCAACAAGTCCCCTGCACGTTATGACAGAAGACGACATCAACAAAACGATTTCCGACTTTGCGAAAGCCGCGCGGCGGGCAAAGGACGCGGGATTTGACGGAGCGGAACTCCATTCGGCGCACGGTTATCTCTTAAATCAATTTTACTCGCCGCTTACAAATGACCGCACCGACTCGTACGCAGGCTCAACGCTTGCCGGCAGAATGAAACTGCACCTTGAAATAATAAACGCGGTGCGCGACGCCGTCGGCAAAGACTTTATCCTTGCGCTCAGGCTCGGCGCATGCGACTATGAAAAAGGCGGCGCGACGATTGAAGACGGCGTAGAAGCGTGCCGAATCTTCGCGGACGCCGGTATCGATTTGCTGGACATTTCAGGCGGAGTTTCAGGTTTTGTAAATCCGCTTTCCAAAGAGGAAGGCTGGTTTAAGGACGTCTCGGCAGCCGTAAAATGCGCGGTTTCCGTGCCGGTCATCCTCACCGGCGGCATTGTAACGCCTGCCGCCGCGGAAAATCTCCTCAAAATCGGAGCCGCGGATTTTATCGGCGTCGGCAGAGCATTACCCCTGTTCGATAACGAAGTTATCGAACAGGGGTTAGCGAGTTTTAAGTCGTTGAAATAGCACGCCTTAAAACATCGTATTTCAAAGTAACCTGTTCTGAAACTGAAGTTTCAGAACAGGTTTATTATTGAAAGATTCCGACTGGGCAACACACGGACGCTGCGGACGGTAAAAATTGCGTTTTATAGAAAAAATAGAGTTTCCGTCCGCTGCAAGTTTTGGCGGGTGCCAAAACTTGAAAGTATATGATATTGGGGGAAGGCATGTTTTTTCCAGTCGCTCGTATTATTCTTGCTGAAAATGTGTTGTAAGAGGACGTTTTTGGGGAGAAAGAGCATTTTTCAGCGCGCGGAAAAAATTGCTGTAAAGCGCGCATTTCCAATCGAAATAGATATACAGTCAACTTGGAAAATAGGAGAAAAATATGAGAAAAAAGATAATGAGCGTCATATGCGCGGCGCAATGTTTCGCTTCCGTTTATGCGTTCGGCGCGGACAGAGGGAAAAATTCCGCGTTTGAAAGAACGCCCCCTGCCAAAATAACGCTTACGGCGCGCGGTGAAGTCTTAATAGTTGCATTGCGCGACAATTCTTCTGCGCGCGCGTTGACGGAATTGCTGCAACGAGGCGCGCTCACAATAAAAATGAAAGACATCGGCGGTTTTGAAAAATCTGGCGAGTTTTCCGCCTCTCTTCCGCAGAACGACGAACCGCAAAATAAGAATGCGGGCGATTTGATTTTGTTGGGCGGAAGGACTTTTATCATCTGTTACGATAAAAAATCTCAAGTTTTTACGCCCTCATGGAGCTTCACGACGCTTGGAAAGATAAAAAAACTTACCCAAAATGAATTGAAAAACGCGTTCGGTAAAAGGAATGTTACCGTAACGCTGAAAAATGCGGACTAAAATACCGGTTTCAGACTGCGGCAGCGCTCCGGCATGCGCATTAGCTCTCATTTCCGTGAGGAATTTTCATCCCATTTGCCGACAGAGCGGAAGTTCTCGTTCAATTCCCGTCGGCGCGAGGGGGTGCGTTTTCCGCCGTCGCCAATTTTATAATTTGAATTTGGCTGATTTTGAAATTCGGCGTCTCCGCCTCTCCTTCCGTATTCAAATCCGTATCGATAAAAAGCGCCGCGTCAAGAATTCCATTTTTCGCGTAAAAACGGACAGGCACGAGTACGCCGCCGTCTTGTGCAAACGGCGCGCCGTAGATATATGACGTAAATATTTTTTGCTTGGGCGTTTGAGGCGCAGGTTCGCCGCTTTTTTTGTCTTTGCCGCCGCTTTGCCCGCTAGAGTCCGGCGGCGTATCGCTTTGAAGCGCAGCTTCTTTTTTGACTTGCCGAATCGGAAAAGCCGTCCCGAATACCGCTTTCCACGATTTTTCGACATCGTTTTTAAACAAAACGGCTGAAAAAATCGACGAGTCGGCAAAGTCTTCCGCTCGAATATCCCAAACGCTTACGGACGCGCAAAATCCTTCTAAAAATTGCAAAAGTTCTTTTGAAATTCCTGCCGTATCAAGCTTCCCGAAACCCGGCAAAAACGGATATTCCGGCCGCTCGCCGAATTCCGCAGCTGCAACGACGCGCGGTTCAAGCCGAATATCCGGCGCAATTTCAGGGATTGCAGAAAAATTTTGTAAAAGCCGTTCCGCTTCCAATTCGCGCGTCCACAGCGTTTTATTTTCCCGCTCAAGCGCAAGACTTCGAAGCGTGTCCTTGTCGAAATTCGCCGTTTCCGCACCCTGCGAGCCTGAACACGCTGCAAACAAAAACAAAATGCAGGAAGACAGGATAAAACCGAATTGCCGAATGCGGGAAAATACGTTCACGACGAAAGTATAACACGGGAAAAGCGAATTTCTCAATGGGAGTCTCGTTTGACCTGCTGCGTCATCGCCGCGCAATAAAAAATCCCGCCGTATAAAGCGGGACTTTCCGAACAAGGCTCCTATTGCCGGCAAATCGTATTTTCCGGCGGCGCAGTTATATAGTCAGTCGGCTTATTGCTTTTTCCCCTGATTGGCAACCGATTCCATTTTCGTTTTGAGGACTTCTTGGTCGCCGAGGTAATAATGTTTTACCACGTTCAAGTTGTCGTCAAACTCATAGACGAGCGGCGTTCCGGTCGGAATGTTGACGTTGATGATGTCGTCGCTGCTCATATTGTCAAAATATTTCACCAGCGCGCGGAGCGAATTGCCGTGCGCCGCAATAATGACGCGCTTTCCGGCTTGCATATCTTTTTTTATCACGTCTTCAAAATACGGAACCACGCGCGCAATCGTCGTCTCAAGACTCTCGCACTGCGGAATATCTTTTTTATCGACGTTCCTGTACATCGCCTGCTTTGCCGCGCTGCGCTCGTCGCTGTCTTCAAGAGCCGGCGGCTTTATGTCGAACGAACGGCGCCAAATCTTCACCTGTTCTTCGCCGTATTTTTCCGCAGTCTCCGCTTTATTCAAACCCTGCAGCGCGCCGTAATGCCGTTCGTTTAACTTCCACGTCTTGATAATCGGGAGCCATGCGCGGTCAAGTCCGTCAAGCACGTGATTCAACGTGTGAATCGCCCGCTTGAGGTACGAAGTATAGCACACGTCAAAGTCGTAACCTTCCGCTTTGAGCAATTTTCCCGCCTGCAGCGCCTCTTCATGCCCCTTTTCGCTTAAATCGACGTCAGTCCACCCCGTAAAGAGATTTTTTTTGTTCCATTCGCTTTCCCCGTGCCGCACGAGAACCAATTTAATCATAATGCACCTCTCAAAATCCGTTGTCGCCAACGCTTATCGCGCGCAGAATAACACAAGCCGAATTGAAGTTCAAGCAAACGGATAAACGGGACTTTCTGTCTCGTCTGCTGAGACGTGAGGAATTTCTCTACGCAGGGGTTTGTTGGTAGAAAGGAAATAGGAAGTTAGGAATGGGGAATGTGCGGACGGCGCGGATGGTTGTTACAGTGTTTGACGGATTCAACGAGGTGCCGTCCGCTGCGAGATTTTGCTTGTAGGCCAAACTCTCAGGAAATGTGGTTGTGTAAAATGGTATTTTAATTTGGAATGAGGAATACGTAATGCTTAATTAGGAATTACAAATTATGGAACTTGGAATTGTCGTGCTGTGTGCGAGAAAGCGTTGAGTACGCTTTTGCCGTGGTAAAATGACGCTGTTTGCTTTCGAGGCGAGGAAAGAACCTGTTTTTGCCCGTCTGCAATGTCGACATGCGATTTTGCGCCATCTCTTTTATATAGAAACAAAACGCACCGTCCCTTCTCTTGAAACGCTCAGCTGTATCGCTTCCGCCATGCAACTGCAATTAAAGGACTTTTTTATGTAGAGGAAAAACACACGGGCGGTTGCTATTGTGTTTCGCAGCCATAACAGTATACCGCCAGCTACGAGTTTGTCTTACGTCAAACTCGCGATTTAACTTTGTTCCACCTTCCCAAAGTCCACATCCAAATATAGCAATGAGATTGCCAAAGGCAATCTCGGACGGACCGCAAACTTCATAAACGATGTACAACGCCATAAATGCAGTTCGCAATTGCGCAATACATCGATATCGACGCGAAAGATTACACAACCTATTCGGCGTCAATTAAATACACATACCTTGAACAAGGTAATACGGATGGCTCATGAGACGTTAGTGGAGTCTCCGCCCGCTGCAAGTTTACTAATCGCAAACTTGAGGAAAAAATGAAGTATAATTCATAGTTACGCATTACCCATTACCTCCCTTCAACCCCTATAAACGAGCGACCATCACTTCCGCCCTCATCAATCTAGCGTATCGCGTCGAGTGAGGTGGTGTTTATCATGCCGTTTTTGCACTCGTCTGCTGAAATCCAAAAACGCTGGATTTTCTCAAGCCAATCCGCTACTCTGTGTCGTAAATCCGTTTTCCGGAACGGGAAATGTCAATCGATTTGAGGGAACGCGTATGGCAAACGAAAATAAAAAAACGGAAAAGAAGCGGAAAAATCCGTTTGTGCGCTTTGTAAAGTTTATTGTAAGTTTTATCCTTGCGTGCGCGGCGTTGCTGCTTTTGTGGGGCGGCTTTTCCGCCGTGCATCGGGCGCCCGCGCTTCAAATGCTACCCAAAGGCTTTGAGACATACGTTCGCATGGACTCCGCGTGGAAAGCCTTAAACCCGCTTTTGGATTTACGCGCCGCGGAAGTGCTTTTTTCATCGCCGAATTTCGCTTCGTTCCGCGCGCCGTTTATGCAACTGCGCTCGTCTCCATTGCGCAAAAACAAAGCCGCCGCCGTTCTCGCATCCCGCCGTGCGGACATCGCGCTCTATGCCGCGGAAGGGGGCGGTCAGGATTTTCTTGCCCTTATCGACTTGAGTTTTTTATCCGCGCTCACCAGTCCCGTCCGTTTTTACGCTCCGCTTTTGAAAGTCGAAAATATCGACTATATAAAGGAAGATTCCTGCTTTGAGTACGGCTCCGGCGCGCAAAAAATCTTTATCCGCCCTTATCGGAACCTCGTTGTCGCATCTTCAAGCAAAGACTTGCTCAAGTCATCGCTGACAGGAAAGAATGCGGCTTCCTATTCAATCGAAGAGAAAAAATTGCTCACCCAAAAGAGCGCCGAACCGGTCAAAGTAACCGTTGACGCCCGCTCGCTGCTTGCCTCTTTTACCAACGGGGACGAAACGCTTGCACAATTTTCCTCGTATTTTTCAAAAGACACGCTGAGCGTCCTTTCGTTCGGCATTACGGATTCAAAAATAAACGTAAAAGCGGACATTCCCGTCAATATCGAAGACGAAAACAGTCATCTTTCAGTCGTTTTGAAAAAGTCCTCAGGCGTCCCTGCAATTCTCACAAAAATGAGCGGCGCGGTAAATTATTATTCCATTATAAACGCCGGAACGCTCGAGGAATTGAAAAATCTCGTATTCAGTCTGCTTCCCAAAGACGCAGGCGCAGAAACCTTGTGGGCAAAAGGCAATGCCGCAAGCAAAACGCTTTTTTCGCTTCCGCTTGAGGATTTGCTTTTTTCGTGGATGGGCAAGGAATTCGCCGTGATGGGAATTGAAGGGCACAGCGACCCCGTTTTTGCAGTCCAGATACAAGACGAAAGACAGCGGCAGTTCGTTTTTGAAAAACTCGTCGCCTCAATCGTCCTCAAAGACGACACAAGCCTCATCCTCGACGGCGTGCGCATTCCCCGCCTTGAAATTCCGCAATTTTTGCAAAACGTTCTTTCTCTCATGGGCGCCTCGCTGCCGTCTCCGTATTACGTCGTCAACGGCAGTTATATTTATTTTTCGCAGAGCGCGGAAGCGTTGAGCATCGCCTACACGGCGGAAAAAAGCGGTAAACGCATCGTCAAAAATACCGGCTGGAGCGCGGTTTCCGAAGGCCTAAACCCGCAATGCGCGTTGAGCCTTTTTTACGACCTTGAACACAGCGTTCCTTTCTTTTTACGCGGATCAAGCGACACGGCAAAAATTCTCAAACTCTACGGACTCGGGAGAGCCGACATCGGCATAAAAGATTCCGTACTCACGCTCCGCTTATCCGCAGTCGCAGGGCACTCAGGCGATATGCGAGCAATTCCCGGCTTTCCGATTGAATTGGAAGGAAAAACCGACGGAATGCTTTACGCCGAGAGCGGCAAAAAGGCGGAAACAGTATTTTGGACGGAAAACGGGCGCAGCGTAAAAGCGCTTGATTTAAGCAGCATGAATATCAGGAGCGCAGACCTACCCGACGAATGCTTTATCGTCGACGCGGACAAGGTTTCCAAAGGAGGCGGCGTATTGTGGGCGGTAACGGCGGACGGAGCCGTAGACCTTTATAACCGCAGTCTTGAATCGGTAAAAAACTTCCCCGTCCTCACCGGAGAGCAGCCGTCCGCTTCCCCTGCCGCATCCGAAAACGCAGTCGTCTTTCCGACAAAAAGCGGAAAACTCTGTTTTGTCCGAACCGACGCATCAATAATGACGGCGGATATTCCCGAAGGCGCCGTTATAAAAGCCGCGCCTGCCGTACTTGAAAACCGCGCCGCAGTCTACGCAAAAGGTTTTGAAGGAAGCGTTTACATCTTTGAAGACGGCGTTTTAAAAGGAGACGCGCTGAACGTTTCCGGCATCGGCTTCGGCTCCCCCGCCCTGCTGAAAGAGGGCAACATGCTTTACGCGGCGTTTTTGACGCAGGCGGGAAACTTATACATTTGGAAAGACGGCGAACTTCTTGAAGGATTCCCCAAAAAACTTGACGGCGTTTTTTATTCGAACGTGCGCGCCGGAAAAAAATCGTTTTTTGCAGTCTCGTCTCAAGGAGAACTCTTCCGCATAGAAACCGACGGCACAAGCCTCGCCGTAAAAATTCCGCACGTAAGCGCCAAAACGGGATTTGTAACAGTAAACTCAAGGGACAAAGACGAGCGCGTCTACGTGTCCTCCGACGGAAACGTCCTCTACGGCTTTACGGCAGGACTTGAAATTCTCCCCTCGTTCCCCGTCCCCGGAAACGGCCGCCCCGTCTTCGCCGACGTCAATTCCGACGGCAAAGCGGACTGCCTCACGCTTTCTATCGACGGCAAACTCAACGCGTGGAATGTGGAATAGACATAATAAACCTGTTCGGTAACAAATTATCGAACAGGGCTAATTTCGACTTTTATAAAGTCTGCAGGGGACTATAGAGCCGCTTAATCATTCAATCCTAGTCCAACTCGGCAACTCTCTCGCTGCATTTTCCCAGTCTGCATTATGTTGTGTAATATCAGCGTTATGTTCCCATCCCGTGTTCAAATCCGGTTTATTTGCGAGTTTATCCACAGCCTACAGGGATGTGGATAAACTCGTTGCGGACGGTAACCAGTTATATCACTCAAGTTCCGTTCCCCCGTCCGCAGCCGTCCCTACGTTTTCGCGTAGCGCAGCAAAACAATACTCAACAGCACAAAAAAGATGACCGGCGACCACGCGCCTGCAAATCCTGAAATATAGCCGAACTTTGCAAGGAGCATGGTTATCATCTGCATAACGTAAAACAACACCGCAGCGCCGACGGAAAGAGAGAGGCTGATGAGTAAAACGTTCTTCCGCGACTTTCCGGAAAGTCCTATTGAAAGAAAAACGACGATAAAGACGATGAACGGAAACGAAAACTTTTTGTAATAAATCGAAAGTTCTTCGTTAAACGGAAGTCCGACGCGCTTTAAGTGCTCGATGTAAATCTTTGCGTCCTTTGTGGCAATCTGCTCGACGCTTACCGCGCTTGAACGGAAAGTTTCGGCAGGTTCGGTTAAACGAGAAAGCCTATCCGCAGACGCCGCTCCGTAAATGAGCGTTCCGTCTTTGTATTCGTATTGAACGGGATTTTGCAGAATCCACACATTTTCATCCGCGTTCCAGAGCGCGTATTCGGAACTGATAACCGCGTCGAGCGACTTGGTTTCGGTGCGAAAGACGAGACGGAGATCCCGCAGGGACTTATCTTCGTCGGAATATTCGGCAGCGTTGTAGATAATCAGCGAATTGTCGGAGAGGACGACGACGCTTTCGTTGTCGAGCGTTTTTTCTTCTCCCAACAAGTCATCCTGCAAGGCAAGTTTTTTTGCGTAGGTGGGCACGACGAGCAAGTCGTCAAAGAAAAAAAGCGCAAAACTCATCAAAAACGAAAAAATTAAAAGCGGCGCGGTAAATTTGACGAGGGAAACGCCGCCTGCAAAAACCGCAGTCAATTCGTTGCTGGCGTACAAGTCGCTGAGCGTATACGAAACAGCAAAAAGAATGCCGAGAGGAACGGAATACCAGACGGTTTTCGGCAGGTAAAGGAGCATGAGGTAGGCGACTTCCTTTGCCGCCGCCTCGTTTTGAATGAACTTCCAGAGATTCATCAAAAGGTCGACGAGAATCAAAACGAGTGAAAAAAAGCCGATTGAGCCGATGAAAATCGGGATAAAGCGCTTAAAAAGATAGCGGACAAGTTTCATCGGCGTTTGAGCAGGACGTAAAAGAGCGCGCCCGCCCCTCCAATCAAAATGTTCGGCAGCCACATCGCCCAAAAGCCGTTGACGCCGTTGCGCGCGGCAAAAAGCTGCCCCAAAATCATCATCGTCCAGTAGATGAGGCAGATAAAAAGTCCTGCAATCAAACCGATTGTCTGCCCGTTGTGCTTTCCGAACACGAATGCAAGCGGCAGCGCAAGAAACGCAAAAAAAATCGAGCCGAACGGCAGCGAAAATTTTTTGTTGTATTCCATCACATAGCGGTTGAGCATTTGCTTTGCAGTGCTTTCATCCTTTTTCATGTCGCGGATTTTCTGCGCCAAATCGTAAAAGGTCATTTCGCGCGGGGAGGTGGAATAAGTTCCGCCGAATACCGACGAGTCGAAGATGTTGAGCGTCGCAAGAGAAGCGGAAAGCACGTCGAAAGTCCCGCCTTCTTCCGTGTCGATGAAGGCTACGACGCTGTCGCTCATATTCAACTGCATGAGAACGCCGTCTTTTTTTGCGCTGGCAAGGCGCGATTCCCCCGCTGCAACGATACGCTCCTTTTTTCCGCTGCTCCGGTCAAAAAAAACAATGTCCGACACGACGCCGTCTTTTACGTCTCCTATCGCTATCGTCGCATCGTTCAAGTGTTTTATCGAATGCGCTTCAATTTCCACCGCGGGATTTGAACGGATGATTTCACGCGAAAGTTTGTTGTAGTTTATCATGCCGACCGGCAGTAAGTAGTCGTTTACAAAAAACGAGGCGACGGAAATGGCAAGCCCTAAAATGATGACGGGAATGACAAAAACCGCATAATTTTGCCCCGATGCGCGGAGAATGAGCACCTCGTTTTCCGTCATAATGCGCCCAAGGCACATCAAAAAACCGACGAGCGTTGCAAACGGAGCCGACTGCGCGATAATTGCCGGCAGACTGTAGACAATGAGGCGCGCGACGTCGGCGACGGGCACTCGTTTTTTTAAAATGTCTTCTGCAAGGAGCAAAATCTGATTGACGAAAAAAATCATAAAAAAAAACAAAAACGCGATTGAAAAATACAGCAGCAGTTCTTTTACAAGGTAGCGGATAAGCACGTGATTTTTGAGCAGACCTTTTTTGAAATACTTGACTTGAAACGCATTCACCGCCGCGCCCAAGCGCTCAAGTCTAAGCGCGCAATGTCTTTTATAGAAGAAAATCGCCGCGCTTTCGATTTTTGCGTAGACTCCGACAAGCGCGTTTACGGCAGCAGTCAGCGCGGCGGCAATTTTTTTTATTCCGTTCACAAAGAAACCCCGGTGGAGCCGAAGCCGCCTTTCCCTCGCTCCGTTTCATCAAGAACGTCAACTTTTTCAAAACGCGCGCGCGTTACGGGGGCTACCACAATCTGCGCAATGCGGTCGCCGTCGTTGACGGTAAAAGGCTCATCTCCCAAATTGGCAAGGATGATTTTTAATTCGCCGCGGTAATCGCTGTCGATAGTCCCCGGGGAATTGAGGACGGTAACGCCGTTTTTTGCGGCAAGCCCCGAGCGCGGACGCACCTGAATCTCAAAGCCGTCCGGAATAGAAAATGAAAGTCCCGTCGGAATAAGCTCCCGCCCGCCTGCCGGTATCGTTACGGGAGAAGAAAGGCAAGCGGCAATGTCCGCGCCTGCCGCTCCGCGCGTCTGATAGGAAGGAAAAACCGCCGAGCCTTCAGCGGCGCATTTAATAGCAACGATATTCATGCTCGGAGTATAGCACAAGAGGCGCGGCGGCTGGAAGTAAAACGAAAAAGTCTAAAAGACGACGGGAAAAGTCCGCATTTTCATTTTCTCACAAATGCCGACTGGAAAGGAAGGATACGCGCGCATGGTGCGCTCAAGTCCGCACGGATAAAGACGCGTCAGTCCGCGCAAGACGGAGTTTGCACTCCCCCGCCGAACTCAACTCCCGCCTTCCGGCATATGTTTTCGTATTCCGCATAGCCGCGTCTGTCGTTGAAGCCGGTAACGTACAGCGCGCAAAGATGACGCTCCGGTTCTGGCAAAGAGGCTGCTACCGCGGACGGCAGATTTTCTGAAAACCGCGTAATTCCATGCGCGCATGATGCGCTCAAGTCCGCACGGACAAAGACACGTCAGTCCGCGCAAGGAGCAGTTTACAACTCCCCGCCGAACTCAACTCCCGTTCTCAAGCATATGTTTTCGTATTCCGCATATCCGCGTCTGTCGTTGAAAACAGTAACGTACAGCGCGCTAAGACCGCGTTCCGGTACGGGCAAAGAGTTTTCCGCCGCGGATAGGAAATTTTCCACACATTCCCGACTGGAAAAAAGATGCGCGTATACGGTGCGCTCCGTTCGCACAGATAAAGACACGTCAGTCCGCGTAAAGTGGAGTTTTCACTCCCTGCCGAACTCAACTCCCGTCCTTCGGCATATGTTTTCGTATTCTGAGTATCCTCGTCCGTCGTTGAAGCCAGTACGTACAGTGCGCAAAGACGTCGACCCTGTGCAGGCAAAGAATTTTCTGCCGCGGGCAATACGTTTTCCAAAAATTCGCGACTGGAAGGAAAATACTCGCATACTGTGCGCTCTATCCGCACGGATAAAGACGCGTCAGTCCGCGCAAAGCGGAGTTTGCACTTCCCCGCCGAACTCAAGTCGCGCCCTTCGGCATATGTTTTTATATTCCGCATAGTCGCGCACGTCGCTGAAGCCCGTAGCGTACAGCGCGCGAAGACGACATTCCAGTGCAGACAAAGGGGCTGACAACTCAAGCGATACGTCTTCTGAAAACCGCATAATTGCAAGCGCGCGGCACGTAACGCTCCGTTCGCACGGATAAAGTCGCGTCAGTCCGCACAAGGAGCAGTTTACAACTCCCCGCCGAACTCAACTCCCGCCCTTCGGCATATATTTTCGTATTCCGCATAGCCGCGCTCGTCGTTGAAGCCTGTAACGTACAGCGAGCTAAGACGTCTCTTTACCGCGGCTAAAGAGTTTTCCGCCGCGGACGGAGATTTCTCTGAAAACCGCGTAATTTCAGGCGCGCGGCGCGTCATGCTCTATCTGCACGGATAAAGCCGCGTTAGTCCGCACAAAGCGGAGTTTGCACTTCCCCGCCGAACTCAACTCTCTCCTTCCAGCATATGTTTTCATATTCCGTATATCCGCGCTCGTCGTTGAAGCCAGTAACGTACAGCGCACAAAGACGACACTCCTCCCCGTCTAAAGAGTTTTCCGCCGTGGATGGAGATTCTTCCGAAAAATGCGTAATTTCAAGCGCGCGGCGCGTAACACTCAAGTCCGCATAGATAAAGACGCGTCAATCCGTGCAAGGCGGAGTTTTCACTTCCCCGCCGAACTCAACTCCCGCCCTCAAACATATGTTTTCATATTCCGCATAGCCGCGTCCGTTGTTGAAGCCCGTAATGTACAGCGCGCTAAGACCGCGTTCCGGTACGGGCAAAGAGTTTTCCGCCGCGGATAGGAAATTTTCCACACATTCCCGACGGGAAAAAAGATGCGCGTATACGGTGCGCTCCGTTCGCACGGACAAAGACACGTCAGTCAGCGCAAGGCGGAGTTTGCACTTCCCCGCCGAACTCAACTCCCGCCTTCCGGCATATGTTTTCGTATTCCGCATAGCCGCGCTCGTCGTTGAAGCCAGTAACGTATAGCGCGCTAAGACGGCGCTCCGGTGCGGTCAAAGAGTTTTCCGCCATAGACGATACGTTTTCTGAAAACCGCATAATTTCAAGACGGACAAAGACACGTCAGTCAGCGCAAGGCGGAGTTTGCACTTCCCCGCCGAACTCGCCCCCCGTCCTTCGGCATATGTTTTCATATTCCGCATAGCCGCGCTCGTCGTTGAAGCCGGTAACGTACAGCGCACAAAGACTGCGTTTCGGCGCAGGCAAAGGAGTTTCCGCCGCGAACGGAGATTTTTCCGAAAACCGCGTAATTTCAAGCGCACGGCGCGTAACGCCTTGGCGCGAGTCGATAACGGTAATTCCGTCCCCTGCAGTCTCCTGCATTTCCCTCGCGATATGTAAAAAGTGCGTACAGGCAAGGACGATTACATCGCAGCCGGACGACTGAAAAAAATCGACGGCAGGTTTGAGGGCAGCCTTCTTTTCATCTTCCGACGCAAAAACCGCTCGCCGCTCGATGAAGGAAATGAGCGCAGGATCGGCGCGGAAAACGACGTCGCACCGTCCTGCAAAACGTTCCGTCAAGTCCTTGGTGTACGGGTGATTGACCGTCGCGCTCGTTGCAAGCACGCCGATTTTGCCTGTTTTTGAAACGAGGGCGGCAGGCTTAATCGCGGGCACCGTCCCCACAAACAAAGTCGACTGAAAACGGCTTCTCAGCGCGCCTAAAGCAGTTACGGAAATCGTATTGCACGCGATGACGACGGCTTTCGGCTGCCACCGCTCGACGATGAGCGAGACTGCATGAGATGCGCATTCGATTATCGAAGCGGAAGATTTTTCTCCGTACGGAAAGTTTTTTGTGTCGGCAAGATACACGCAGGAGGCGCGCGGCGCTTTTTCTTTGAGGTGAAGAAGATAGGGAATGCCGCCCGTCCCCGAATCAAGGAATGCGAAATCCGCTCTCATCGCGCCGCCGTCCCGTTCTGCAATGATGAAAAAAAACGCGCTTTTATCGGTACATGAAGCGGCAGCGCGGAATACGGTTTATGCGCATTCGTCTTGCAGCTTTTCCTGTCGGTTTGGGCAAAGCGGACGGCAGTCGATTTTATTCTATAAAATTTCATTTTAGTCGGCATATTGTATCACAAGACAATTTTCGATTCCATTTGTTTGAATTCCGTTTCATTCAATTATAAAAAAATATTATTTTTCCGCATATTTACATATAAAAAAACTATGTTATTCTTAGAAGCGTAATGATTTATACGTCTCATTACGTAACTATATTTTTCTAAAGGAGTAAACTATGGAAAAAAAAGTAAACAGATGGCTGATTTTAATTGCCGCCATCGTTGTAAACCTGTCGTTGGGGGCAGGCTACGCGTGGAGCGTTTTTCAGAAGGCGCTGTTAGCCGAAAACGCGGCGCAGGGATGGGTGGTCTCGCAGACCTCGTGGGCATTCAGCATATCGTTTGCGATGGTTCCGATTGCAATGATTTTGTTCGGACCGATTGTCGACAAAAACGGGCCGAAGAAAGTCGTCTTTTTAGGCGGAATTTTATTCGGTCTCGGAATGATTTTAACGGGTTTTGCAAAGAACATCGGCATGCTCTACGTTACCTACGGCGTCATCTTGGGATTCGGCATCGGTACCGGATACGGAACGGCGACGGCAGCGGCGGTAAAATGGTTTCCGGATAAAAAAGGACTTGCAGGCGGACTGACTGCGGCGGGATTCGGCTTCGGCGCAATCGTTTTGGCTCCGATTGCGACTGCATTGATTGCAAAATTCGGCATTTACATGACGTTTAAGATTTTAGGCGCAATTTTACTGCTTTTGATTGTCGCTTCTTCCGCTTTTATGGAAAAACCGCCGGCGCCGGCTGCAAGCGCCGCCGCAGCAAACACATCCGATAAAGATTTTAAACAAATGCTCAAAGAACCGAACTTTTGGATTTTATGGATTGTCTACATTATGAGCGCAGTCAGCGGCATGATGATCATCGGACACGCAACCGGCATTGCGGCGGATTACAAAATTATCGCGCCGACGCTCGGCGTTATCATCGTCGGCTTTTCAAACACCTTCGGGCGCATTTTCTGGGGCGCGGTTTCCGACAAAATCGGCAGATACAACGCGATTATCGGTATGTTCGCAATGTCGATCGCAGGGCTTTTACTTTTGACGTATAACCAAACGCTCGGCACGCTGTTGGGACTGCTTGGAATGATGTTTATCGCGCTTGCGTTCGGCGGATTTTTGGGAAGTTTCCCCGGCATTACGGCGGAAAACTGGGGCGTAAAAAACGCGGGTTCAAACTACGGATGGATGTTTACCGCGTACGGCGTTGCCGCGATCGTGGGGCCGTCTTTAGCCTCGTCCATCAAAACCGCAATCGGCGATTACTCATTCGCGTTTTTAGCGTCCGTCGGAATGTCCGTCGTCGGAATTCTCGTTGCGCTGTACTACATTAAAAAATCGAAAAAGGAGTAGAAGCCGAAAATAAATAAAGTTGTAATATTCTAAAAGTTTGAAAAAAAAGTCCGGTGCGCTGCATCGGGCTTTTTATTTGTACAAAGGGTTCAGTCCCCTGCGGTTCACAGACGTAATATGTATTAAAGCCGACTGCAGCCGTCTTATAAAAAAACATACTTCGCCGCTTTCCGGCGAAGTATGTTTTTTGCAAAAATCTTCTATAAATATGCGCTTATTGGAAGCGGCACACGCGGAAGCCTAAATCAACGCCCGCTTTTTGGGGCTCTTCTCCATTTAAAGCGGATATGCAGCAGCCTTCGGGAATTGAATCAAAACCGCCGCCGCGTTTTACGCGATATGTCCCCGTTGCCGCGCCGAGCGGATCCGTAACCCAGTCGTCTTTTGTGTACGCGGCATCATTGCTCGTTACGTCGTCGTTTTGCCAATCCCAACACCACTCGGCAATATTCCCGCTCAGATCGAAAAGCTTGAGCGTATTCTCCTTTTTCATTCCCGCCGTGTGCGTTTGCATTGAAGCGGTATGCTTGTACCACGCAAAATTGTCAAGCGGTGTGTCCGTGTCTTTATCGCCGCTCACAAAGTCAGATTTTGAAACTCCAGTATTTACGCCCGCGTACGGATATTTCCACACTTCAGCGGAAGGATTTCCTCCGCGCGCGGCAAACTCCCATTCCGCTTCAGTCGGAAGGCGGTAGCCGTACTTCGCATTCTCCGCTGCGCTCACCGTTACCGTCGCGCTTGTTATATGTTTTGTAGTAGCATCGCGCGTAATGCCGTCAATCTTGTAATATTCTGCAAGCCCCGTTTTGCGGCTCAAGGCGTTGCAAAAATACGCCGCGTCATACCACGTAACGCGCTCAACGGGCAACTTTGAGTCCGTATCGCCGACAGGACTGCCTTCGCTGTGTCCGCTCGGTCTCACATTACAGTCCACGCAGTCTTTCAAGACGACGTTGTACAATTCCTGCGTAACTTCATAGCGCGCCATCACGAACGGGCTCAACTTCACTTTGCGGTTTTTTAAAAACACGCCTCTCAGCCATTTGTGCGTGTCTTCAGGCGGAAGGTAGGAATTCCAACTTGAGTCGTCCTGTAGCTCAATCCGAGCAGACATTCCGACCGGAACGATGACGGCTTCGCTTGTTTTATCGATAACCGCGCCGCCAATCTTTACGTTGCCCGTCGCATCGTCCAAATGCTTGGCTTTCGCCGCGTCGCCGGGATTTTGAGTCGATGCGTTGCCGAGGGGATTGTTATTGCCTCCCCCTCCCCCGTCAACGCCAACCGTACACGACAGTGCCGACGCGAATGCAAACGCCGTCAGCGTCAAAAACGGCGTCATTTTCTTTGAAAAACGCATTTTTCCCATACCAATTCTCCTTGTAATTATAAAAATGTGTTGGAACGATAAAAGAAAACACACGCGCGGCGCGATTTCTTTCCATTCGTCTGAAATGAATGGACATGTTCGGTAACTTTTTTGTTGAACATGTCGACGAGTTCCGAAACGGACGTTTCAGAACAGGTTTAATATGATGAATATCGTAGAAGCACGCGCATTCAAGTCAGAACGGATAATTTATAACAGAAACGCCGCTAAAAAACAAGACGAAAGCGGCGTCCTCACTCCTTAAAATGCCGCTTTACCCGCTGCAATTCCTCATTTTTTCAAATTTTTTTTTCTCATCTTTGCCGAAAACGACTAAAAACTTCTATATAAATGTAGACGAATGAGGTTTTATGCAGATATACAGTTTTTCGCCGTTCGGGTACGAGGGCTCTCTTGTTACCGTTGAAGTCGATTTACGGCGCGGCATTCCTGCGGTGGATTTGGTGGGACTTGCCGACGGCGCGGTAAAAGAAGCGCGCGAGCGTATGCAGGCGGCAGTGAGGAATTCCGGTTTCGACTTTCCTCCGGAGCGCATTCTCATCAGCCTTTCTCCTGCCGACTTAAAAAAAGAAGGCGCAGGTTTTGACTTGCCGATTGCTCTTGCAGTGCTGCGCGCAAAAAAACTCCATGACGAAAAAGCGAACGCCATTGCCGCATTGGAAGGAGACGCCGTCCTTGTCATGGGAGAATTGGAATTATCCGGAAGAATACGCTCCGTCCGCGGCGTGCATGCGGCGGCATCAACGGCAGCGGCAAACGGTATCACGCGCTGCATAGTCCCTTCTTCCAATGCACAAGAGGCGCGTGAAGTTCAAGGCGTCCGCGTATTCGGAGCGGAGACGCTCAAAGACGCTTTTTCCGCGCTGTACGATGAAAGCGTTTTTTGCGCGCAAGACCAAGCGGGACTAAAAGACGGCGGTATGACGGAAGCGTACGACGATGTTTTCGGCGTCCTTTTTGAAAAGCAAAAGCCCGCAATGGAGTTTTCCGACGTCAAAGGGCAGACAAAACTCGTGCGCGCGCTGCAAATTGCTGCGGCAGGAGGACACAATCTTCTTGCAGGCGGCGCGCCGGGCTGCGGAAAAACAATGGCGATTCAAAAGACGCCCGCGCTTCTGCCGCTTCTTACCCCGGATCAGGCGCATCCGGTAACGCGCATTTACTCGCTTGCAGGGCTTTTGCCGCAGTCAACACCCGTGATACGCGCCGCTCCGTTCAGGACGCCGCACCAAAGCGCGTCTATGGAAGGCATCTGCGGCGGAGGAAAGCATTGCCGCCCCGGAGAGATTTCTCTTTCGCACAAGGGCGTTTTGTTTCTCGATGAAGCGGCGGAGTTTAAGTCCTCCGTGCTGCAAATTCTCCGCGTGCCGCTTGAAACGGGAAGCATAACGCTTGCGCGAGCCGGCCGTTCAACCGTCTACCCCGCCGAGTTCAGGCTTTTTATGGCGGCAAATCCCTGTCCGTGCGGGAACTTCGGCTCAAAAACAAAAACGTGCTTGTGCAGCGCGCGCTCCATAGAACTCTACTGGCGGAAGTTTTCCGCGCCTCTTTTAGATAGAATCGACTTGCGCGTATTTGTAGAAAACGAAAGCCGCGCCGCCGGAGAAAAAACGAGCGTTTCAACGGCGGAATTGCGGAAAGGAATCGCGCGCGCCGTCATCGCTCAAAGAACGCGGCAGCAAAAATGCAACGCGTCTTTAACACAGGCGGAAATTCAACAATTCTGCGCGACGGAAAGAGAGGCGCGCGCCGCGCTTGACAAAGCGGTAAGCCGCTACGAACTTTCTCCGCGCGCGGAAGCAAGCTGTCTAAAAACCGCGCGGACTATCGCGGACATCGACGGCGCTGAAGCGATAAACGCCGCTCATATAAAAGAAGCGATTGATTTTCGAAAGACGTTTAACGATTTTATGCAAAACGGCGGACTGGATTGACTGAATTTGAATGCTTGAGCGCTGTCTCCGTCCGCAACAAGTTTGCGTTGGGCGGCAGAGAAATCGGTCTGAAAAACTGAGCGGCATTGCCGCCCACCCGAGTTTGACGAGGTCAAACTCGCAGCAAATATTGCTTGGAAATTAAATTTGTGCGGTAAATCCGGGATTCCAGCAGGGCTGCGGGCGTTAGAGAAAACACACCGCTCCGCCTGCAAAACGCGGACGGAGCGGTGTGTTTTCTAACTTTGTAAAAACGCTTTTTACTTTGCCGTCTTTGCGGCAAGTTCGGCGGCGCCGGTAACAAGTCCTGCAAGTCCTTGAATTTCCGACGGAATAATAATCTTTGTCGCTTGCCCGTCAGCGGCGCGTTCAAACGCCTCAAGGCTCCGGAGTTTTATCACCGCCTCGTCCGCGCCCGCCTCGCGGATCATCTTTAAGCCCTGCGCCTTCGCCTGCTGCACTTCCAAAATCGCTTCGGCTTCGCCCTTCGCTTTTTGAATGGCGGCTTCCTTTTGCGCCTCCGCTTCAAGGATGAGCGACTGCTTTTTGCCTTCCGCAATGAGGATTTCCGACTGCTTTTTGCCTTCCGCAATCAAAATCGACTCGCGGCGTTCGCGTTCGGCGCGCATCTGCTTTTCCATCGCTTCCTTAATCGCTTCAGGCGGAATAATATTTTTCACTT